>CANQEW010000003.1 GCA_947596085.1 uncultured Clostridia bacterium
ATGACGCCGATGTTGGCGGTGGTGTCCACCGGCTTCGGCGTGCCGAAGAGCACGTCGGACATCTCGGTGCCCATCATCGATCCGCCCCAGCCGTCGGACAGACCGGCGCGCAGGGACTGGCGAACCAACGCCTCGGGCAGCGAAGAGCAACCCATGTGGGTCATGTGCATGGACTGGGAGACCTCACGGTCGATGGCGCGGGGCTCGATCTGAGCGTCGTGCCAGACCTTCTGGCGGACCTCCGGCGCGCGCTTGAGGAAGCGCTGGATGCCGAAAGGCTTGCCGTACTCCAACAGACCGATGTGGGCGACCTCGTGGGCGATGTCGTAGATGTCGCGACCCTCAGTCTCCACATCCCACTCCTTGGCGATGCGGATGAGCTTCTCGGGATCTTTGACCTGATAGTTGCCGTCCGGCTTGGCCAGATACAGCGTGTGGGCGATGTTGCGGCCGTGGTCGGAGTGCGTCGCCGCGCCGCCGGCGGTGAAGCGCAGGTAGTTGCGGCCGACGATGCCGTTGGCGTCGCAGCCGCAGATGCCGCGGGGAGATTTCGGGGTGATGCGGCAGGGGCCCATGGTGCAGATGCGGCAGCAGATGCCCTCCTCACCGAACTTGCAGTGGGGAGTTTGATTCTTCACGCGCTGCTGCCAGGTGTCCGCGCCGACTGCCTTCGCCGTTTCCAGCAGGGCGTCGGTTGCCGCTTCCATCTGCTCAATCGTGATGAAGGTGTTGTTCGTTGCCATTAGAGCTTCTTCCTCCCATTATAATGATCTGTGAAACAAAATCGCCGCGCGGAAACGTTCCGGGGTTCGCGCACCCTTGCGCGCACGCCTCCCATGAGGGGAGGAGAATCCATCCCCGGCCCGGGGCCTGACGCGGCACAAAACCCCAGTCATGGTTAATATCATTGTATCAAATTCATGTCACAAAGTCAATGGCGCAACCCCCTCCGGGGGTACTTTTTTCCGTGAAAATTGACGGGAAAAGCTGCAGAAATTGTCACGTGAATCACGAAAAAATCCACGCAGCGCTTTTTGTGCAGTTTTTTCGCGGCGAATCATTTACTTTTTCGCGCCGCTCGTGTATAATAACAGACAGGAGAAGAATCCGTTTGGAGGTATGTATAGGAATGAAAAAGCTTTCCGTGCGCAAGGACGCGCGCTGCATGGCGTGCCTGAGCTGCGTCCGCGCCTGCTCCGAGGCGTTCTACAAGGAGTTCGATCAGGCCAAGTCCTGCATCCAGATCCTCGAAAAGAACGGCGAACCCAAGGTCAACGCCTGCATCCAGTGCGGCAAGTGCATGCGCACCTGCAAGCACGACGCCATCACCCAGAACCCCAAGGGCGTGTACATGATCAACAAGAAGAAGTGCGTGGGCTGCGGCGAGTGCGTGGCGGCCTGCCCGATGAAGGTCATGGTGCTGGCGGGGGAGACCGCGAGCAAGTGCATCGCCTGCGGCATCTGCGCCAAGGCCTGCCCGATGGAGGTTCTCGAGGTCATCGAGAAGTAAGGCCGGAATCAAACACAAAAGGGAATCGCGAGGAAGCGATTCCCTTTTGTGTTTTCAATAGAGGACGCGGCCGCCTCCGGGCACGGCCGCGCGATTTTTCAATTGGTTCAGCCGACGCTTCCGGCGGAGCCGGCGTCGTCGGAGGGGAATTCGCCGCTGATGTCGCCCAGGCCGGCGGCCGCGAAGTCCTCGTCCAGGGAGCCTTCGTCGGCGAAATCGTTGTCCGCGAAACCGGCCGCGGCGGCATCCGCGGCCGCATTGGCGAACGCCTGCGTCGCCTCGACGGCGGCCTCGTCCTTGACGTTCAGCGTATCGGAGACTTCATAATAGGAGTAGGCGTTCTTGCCGTCGCGCTTGTACATCAGCACCACGCCGAGCTTGTACTCGCCGTCCGCGTAGTCCTTCAGGCGCAGCACCACCTCGAAGTCGGCGTTGGCCGCGTTCTGGCACAGGGCGGCGTCGTGCGTAACGCCGCTGACGCCGGGGGTCATGGAGGCCTGATAGGCGATCTGCTTGCCGGACTCCGCCTGCGTGACGATCAGAAACGCCTTTGAGGTGACGGCGTCGAAGCTGGGATCGTCGAGGTAGCAGTAGCCGGTGATGTCGACGTACTGATTGTTGTTGGGCGCGGACACGTATACCTTGGTGAGCGCCACCACCGCGTCGGTCGAGGGGGACGGCACCGTGAAGCCGCTCTTCTTGGACTTGGACAGACTGCTGCTCGGGATGCGCGTGGGATCCGGCGTGGGTTCCGGGGTGGGCGTGGGCACCGGCGTGGCCGTGGGGAGGGGCGTGGGCTCCGGGGTGGGCGTGGGATCCGGCGTGGGTTCCGGGGTCGGTTCGGCGGTCGGAAGCAGATCGACGACGCTGCTCGCGTCCGAGATCGGATTGGAAAGCACGCCCTGCGCGTCAAAGCCGTCCGGCGTGGCGGTCATCTCCACATAGGGGCGCACTGTGGTGTCAGGGTTGAGGCGGTGGGAATAGTCCCACTTCTGCAGGAAGAAATAGGCCGCGATCAAAAAGATTGCGACCATGAGAAGGCCAATGAAGAAGTGCAATACCGCAATGGCCTTGTTGGTTCGCTTGTATCCCTTTTTCAATCCCTTTTTCATGGATGTTGCCTCCTGTATACATATACGGCTGATAACATCTTAGACAGTGCGGGTTGAAAAGTCAAGCGAGTGCGGTTTATTTTAGAAATATTGTTACAATGGCGCGCGATTCGCGCCCAGCTGCAGCAGGGGGGCGAGATACGCGCCGGTGCTGCTGGCGGGATTCGCGGCCACTTCCTCGGGCGTGCCCCGGGCGATCACCGTGCCGCCCCGGTCGCCGCCGCGCGGGCCGAGGTCGATGATGTAATCGGCGGTCTTGATCACGTCCAGATTGTGCTCGATCACCACCAGCGTGTTGCCCGCGTCGGCCAGACGGTGCAGCACTTCGTTGAGCATCGCCACGTCCGCCGTATGCAGGCCGGTGGTGGGCTCGTCCAGCACGTAGAGCGTGCGGCCGGTCGCCTTGCGGGAGAGCTCCGTGGCCAGCTTGATGCGCTGGGCCTCGCCGCCGGAGAGCGTGTCGGACGGCTGGCCGAGCTTGACGTAGCCCAGCCCCACATCGCGCATGGTCTGCAGCTTCGCGCGCAGGCGCGGCAGCGGATCGAAGAACTCCAGCGCCTCCTCCACCGTCATCTCCAGCACGTCGTAGATGCTCTTGCCCTTGTAGCGCACCTCCAGCGTCTCGCGGTTGTAGCGCCGGCCGTGGCAGACCTCGCAGGGCACGTACACGTCGGTCAGAAACTGCATTTCGATCTTGAGGATGCCGTCGCCGGAGCAGGCCTCGCAGCGCCCGCCCTTGACGTTGAAGCTGAAGCGGTTGGCCTTGTAGCCGCGCGCCTTGGCGTCGGGGGTGGAGGCGAACACATCGCGGATCATGTCGAAGAGCCCGGTGTAGGTGGCGGGATTCGAGCGCGGCGTGCGGCCGATGGGCGACTGGTCGATCAGAATCGCCTTGTCGAGCTGCTCCGCGCCGTCGATGCCGTCGTGCTCGGCGGCCTTCTGGCGCGAGCGGTTGAGCGTGCGGGAGAGAGACTTGTAGAGGATTTCGTTGACCAGCGAGCTCTTGCCGCTGCCGGACACGCCGGTCACGCAGCAGAGCACGCCCAGCGGGAAGGCGACGTCGATGTTCTTCAGGTTGTTGGCGCGCGCGCCGCGCACGGTCAGCCACCCCGATGGACTGCGGTGCCCGAGCGGCAGCGGAACGGATTTCGCGCCGGAGAGGTACTGGCCCGTCAGCGAGTCGGGGCAGGCCATGATCTGTTCGGGCGTGCCCGCGGCCATCACGCGCCCGCCGTTGATGCCCGCGCCGGGGCCGATGTCGACGATGAAGTCCGCCGCGCGCATGGTGTCCGCGTCGTGTTCGACGACGATCAGCGTGTTGCCCAGGTCGCGCAGGTGGCGCAGCGTGCCCAGCAGCTTTTCGTTGTCGGACTGGTGCAGGCCGATGGACGGTTCATCCAGTATGTAGAGCACGCCGGTGAGCCCCGAACCGATCTGCGTGGCCAGGCGGATGCGCTGGGCCTCGCCGCCGGAGAGCGTGCCCGCCGAGCGGGAGAGGGTCAGGTATTCGAGCCCCACATCGGTGAGGAAGCTCAACCGCGCGTCGATCTCCTTCAGGAGCTGATTGGCGATGATTCGCTCCTTTTCGCTCAGCGTCAGCCCGCGGAAGAATTCGCGCGCCTGCGATACGGTCATCGCGGAGACGTCGTAGATGGACCTGTCGGCGATGGTCACGCTCAGCGCCTCGCGGCGCAGGCGCCTGCCGCCGCAGTCAGGGCAGGTGATGTTGGCCATGTAGTCCTCGTAAGCGGATTTCATGCTTTCAGAGGTGGTCTCCCGGTAGCGGCGCTCGAGGTTGGTCACCACGCCCTCAAAGGGCACGCTGAAGCTACCGCTGCCGCTGGCGCGCTCGTACTCCACGCGGATCTTTTTGCCCCGCGTGCCGTAGAGCACGGCGTTCATCTGCTCCTCGGTGAGCTCCGACACCGGCCGGTCCAGCGAGAAGCCATAGGCCTCGGCCAGGGCGCGCAGGTAGGACGCGGCCATCGAGCCCGGCTCGGAGGTGTTCCAGCCGGTGACCTTGATCGCGCCCTCGTTGAAGGAGAGGCTTCGGTCGGGGATGATGATGTCGGGATCCATCTTGAGCAGCACGCCCAGGCCCGTGCAGGTGGGACACGCGCCGTAGGGATTGTTGAAGGAGAACAGCCGGGGCTCCAGCGCCTCGATGGAGATGCCGCAATCCGGGCAGGCGTAATTCTGGGAGTGGAGCGTCTCCCGGCCCGTGTCCATCTCGATCACGTTGACCAGCCCGCCACCGAGATTCAGCGCCGTCTCCAGCGAATCGGTGAGGCGCTGCTGCAGGTCGGGCCGGATGATGACGCGGTCGACCACAATCTCGATGGTGTGCTTCTTGGTCTTGGCGAGCTTCGGCGGGTCGGAGAGCTCGCAGAGCTCGCCGTCCACGCGCGCGCGCACGAAGCCCTTCTTCTGCATGTCCTCGAAGAGCTTCGAATACTCGCCCTTGCGGCCGCGCACCACCGGCGCCAGCAGCATCAGCTTCGTGCGCTCGGGCAGGGCGGTGATGCTGTCGATGATCTGATCGACGGTCTGGCGCTCGATCACCCGGCCGCACTCAGGACAGTGGGGCACGCCCACGCGCGCGTACATCAGGCGCAGATGGTCATAGATCTCCGTGACCGTGCCTACGGTGGAGCGTGGATTGCGGCTGGTGGTCTTCTGGTCGATGGAGATCGCCGGGGAGAGGCCCTGGATCAGGTCCACGTCAGGCTTGTCCATCTGGCCGAGGAACTGCCGGGCGTAGCTGGACAGGGATTCGACGTATCTTCGCTGGCCCTCGGCGTAGATCGTGTCGAAGGCGAGCGAGGACTTGCCCGAGCCGGACAGGCCGGTCATCACGATCAGCTTGTTCCGGGGCAGGTCGATGTCGATGCTCTTCAGGTTGTGCTGCCGCGCGCCGCGGATGCGAATGAAATCGTTCATAGAGGGGACTCCTGTTCAAATTCAAGCGTTGACCGGTTATGGTTTCTTTTTCCGCTTTCTCCGCGCCTGCCGGCCCTGCTCGCTGTTCGCCATGGGCTTTTCGCCGCGCAGCGCCAGCATCTGGTCGCGCAGCTCGGCGGCCTTTTCGAAGTCCAGGTTGTTGGCGGCCTCCAGCATGCGCTCCTCGATGCGCTCGATGGCGAGCTGGCGCTCGGTGTCGTCCATCGCCTGGGCGGCGTCCCTGTCGGGAACTCGGGTGATCTCCATCAGCGTCCGGATCGCGCTGCGCACGGTCTGCGGCGTGATGTGATGCTCCTCGTTGTACTTCCGCTGAATCTCGCGGCGGCGGTTGGTCTCGGAGATGGCGCGGTTCATCGAATCGGTCAGGCCGTCGGCGTACATGATCACCCGGCCGTCCACGTTGCGGGCCGCGCGGCCGATGGTCTGGATCAGCGATTTCTCGCTGCGCAAAAAGCCCTCCTTGTCGGCATCCAGAATCGCCACGAGGGAGACCTCCGGCAGATCCAGGCCCTCGCGCAGCAGGTTGATGCCCACCAGCACGTCGAACTCGCCCTTGCGCAGTCCCTGGATCAGCTGGATGCGGTCCAGTGTGTCCACGTCCGAGTGCAGGTACTCTACCCGCACGTCCATGCCGCGCAGGTACTCGGTCAGGCTCTCGGCCATGCGCTTGGTCAGCGTGGTCACCAGCACGCGCTCGCCACGCGCCGTGACCGTGCGGATCTCGCCCAGCAGGTCGTCCACCTGTCCGGTGGCCGGACGGACGACGATCTCCGGGTCGATCAGCCCCGTGGGGCGGATGATCTGCTCCACCACCTGCCCGGCGCGCTCGAGCTCGTAGGGGCCGGGCGTAGCGGAGACGTAGATGATCTGGTTCGTCTTTTGCTCGAATTCGTAGAATTTGAGCGGGCGGTTGTCGAAGGCGGCGGGCAGGCGGAAGCCGTACTCCACCAGCGTCTGCTTGCGCGCGAAGTCGCCATTGTACATGCCGCGAATCTGCGGCACGGTCATGTGGCTCTCGTCGATGAGGATCAGCAGGTCCTTCGGGAAGTAGTCCAGCAACGTAAACGGCGGCTCGCCGGGCCGCCGGCCGTCAAAGTAGCGGGAGTAGTTTTCGATGCCGTTGCAGTAGCCGATCTCGCGCATCATCTCGATGTCGTATCTGGTGCGCTGCTCCAGGCGCTGGGCCTCCAGCAGGCGGTCGTTGGCGCGCAGGTCGTTGAGCCGGTCCTGCAGATCAATCTCGATCTGGGCGATGCAGTTTTCGAGCTTGTCCTTGGCGATGGCGTAGTGGGAGGCGGGGAAGATCATCACGTGGCTCATGTGCCGCAGCACCCGGCCCGAGACGATCTCGATCTCCGAGATGCGCTCGATCTCGTCGCCGAAGAACTCCACGCGCACCGCGTTCTCCTGCGAGGCGGCGGGGATGATCTCCACCACGTCGCCGCGCACGTGGAAGGTGCCGCGCTCGGATTCAAAGTCGTTGCGCGTGTACTGAATCTCCACCAGGCGGTCGAGCAGCTCCTCGCGGGTCACGATCTCGCCCTCGCGCAGCGAAACGGACAGGTCTTCGTACTCCTGCGGGTCGCCCAGGCCGTAGATGCAGCTGACCGACGCCACGATGATCACGTCGCGCCGCTCCGCGAGCCACGCCGTGGCGCTGTGGCGCATGCGGTCGATCTCGTCGTTGACGGAGGAGTCCTTTTCGATGAAGGTGTCCGTGGAGGGGATGTAGGCCTCGGGCTGGTAGTAATCATAATAGGAAACGAAGTAGCCCACGGCGTTGTCCGGAAAGAACTCCCGAAATTCGCCCGCGAGCTGGGCCGCCAGCGTCTTGTTGTGGGCGATGACCAGCGTGGGGCGGTTGGCGTTCTTGATGAGGTTGGCCATGGTGAAGGTCTTGCCCGAGCCCGTCACGCCCAGCAGCACCTGGTGCTTCATGCCCTTTTTCAGGCCCTCGGTGAGCGCCTGGATCGCCTCGGGCTGGTCGCCCGTGGGTTGATAGTCGGAGCGCAGTTGGAACATGGCCGGACATCCTCTCCTCGCGTTTCCAACATTATAGCACGAATGAATTTAAATGAAAACGGGGTCGGCAGAATTTAAACATATGTTCGATTGAACGCAGAAAAAGAGAGCGCGCGAGGCGCTCCCCGTTTTTTAAGCCTTTGATTTTGCCTTGAACCTGCCGCGCGCCGGCAGGTTCGCCCGCACCGCGCCTGTAACCGCCCCGGCGGCGGAGCCCGTCAGCATCTCGCCCAGCATGTTGCCCACGGCGAAGCTGCCGCCGCCCAGCGCCAGGTACATTCCGTAGCCCGCGGCGGAATAGAGCAGCGCGATCACCACGCCCGTCACCAGTCCACGCTCGCCGCCCCGGGGCACGGCCACGCACACGCCCAGCACCACGGCGGCGAGCTTCAGAATCTGGTTGAGCATGGTGAGCGTGCGGTCCCCGAAGCGCAGGTAGACCAGCGCCGCCGCAATCAGCAGCATGGCGGCCACCGTGACGAACGCGGAGAACAGAAACCCGAGCAGCAGCGAACGCGCGATGCTCTTGCGGCTTCTCGACATCGGACATCCCTCCCTGGAAAGCGATTCTGCGCAATCCTATGCGCGGATGCGGAGGTACATGAGCGCCGCGCGCGCATCTTAATCCCTCTGCGCTTGACAATGCGAGGGGGTTCTTGTTACAATAAAATAATTCAGAAATGCTTCTTTCGGAGGGAATCGCCATGTATGTGATCGTGGGCCTGGGCAATCCGGGCAGGAAGTACGAGCACACGCGCCACAACGTGGGCTTCGATGTGATCGACATCCTCTCGCAGAAATATGATATACCGCTGACGCGGCTGCGCTGCAAGGCGGTGATCGGGGAGGGGAGCATCCGGGGAACCCGCGTGGCGCTCTGCCAGCCGCAGACGTTCATGAACCTCTCCGGCGAGTCGGTGGTGCAGCTCGCGAACTGGTACAAGCCCGAGGACGATCAGCTGATCGTGGTCTATGACGACGTGGATCTGCCCGAGGGCAAGATCCGCTTCCGGCCGTCGGGCAGCGCGGGCACCCACAACGGCATGCGCAACATCATCTACCTGCTGGGCCGGGAGAACTTCCCGCGCGTGCGCGTGGGAATCGGCCGCCCGCCCGAGGGATGGGATATGAAGGATTGGGTGCTGGCGACCTACCGCACCAGGGAGCTGCGGCAGACGATGTTCGACGCCTACTGCGGCGCAGCGGACGTGATCGCGGAGCTGATCGAGAAGGGCGTGGAGCCGGCCCGGCAGCTGGTCGCCAGGCTGAACGGTTGATTTCGGAGGTAAGATGAAAGACGCGCTGGGAAAACTGAATTGCCTGCTCGAACCGCTCCGGGAGCTGGACGCCTTTTCGCGCCTGAGCAAGGCGGTGGACGCGGGGAAGCTCTGTGCGCTCTACGGTGCGGACGACTCTCAGCGCACCCACCTGCTCGCGGCGCTGATGCTGGAGACCGGCCGGTCCATGCTGATTCTTACGCCCAACGACTCGCTGGCGATGCGCGCCGTCGAGGATCTGAACGTGCTGACCGACGGCGCGGCGCGCTATCTGCCCGCGCGGGACGTGTCGTTCGTCAAATCCTCGGCGGCGAGCCGGGAGCTGACGATGCGGCGCGTGGAGGTGCTGGGCGCGTGCGCGACGGGCGCGTGCCGGGCGCTGGTCGCGCCGGTGGACGCGGCGCTGCATCGCATGGTCGCGCCGGAGCGGTTTCGGGAGCGGATGCTTTCGCTGAAGGCGGGGGACCGAGCCGAGCCGGGGGCGCTCGTGGAGCGGCTCACGGCGGCGGGCTACGAGCGCGTGCCGCTGGTGGAGGCGCGCGGCCAGTGCGCGCTGCGCGGCGGCATACTGGACGTGTATCCCGTGGGCGAGCCGAACGCGCTGCGCGTGGAGTTCTTTGACGATGAGATCGACTCCATCCGCAGCTTCGACGTGATGACCCAGCGCTCGATCTCCCGGCGGGAGTCGGCGCGGATTTTCCCGGCGGACGAGTTTTTGCCGACATCGGAGGAGGCGAAGCGGGCCGCCCAGCGACTGCGGTTTGAGCTCACCCGGCGGGAGCGCTCCGCCGACCGCGACGCGCGCCAGCGCGAGCTGGAGAGCGAGTTCGGCCTCGATCCCTTCGAGGAGTTCTTGAAGGCGCAGTCCGAGGGCGAGGCGGAGGACGGCGCGCGCGCGGCGCTGGGCAGCCGCCGGGACCGCGGCTTTCTGCAGATCGCCGACGCGCTGGAGACGGGACGAAGCGTCGACAGCGCCGCGTCCATACTTCCGGCGCTGCTGGATTTCAAGGGCACGCTGTTCGACTGGATGGACGATCCGATTCTGGTGTTCGATCAGCCGGAGCGCCTGCGCGAGCGCTGCGAGAACCGCTTTCTAGAGTTCAAGGAGGCCGTGGTCGCCGCGCTGGAGCACGGCGACGCGCTGCCGCTGCAGGCGGAGCTGCTCTATACTTACGATCTGCTGCTGGCGCGCGCGGACGGCCGGCGCGTCGTGATCGCCAATCCCTTTCCCCGCACGGAGAGCGACTTTCAGCCGCGCGAGATCGCCCAGATCGAGGGACGCGGCGCGACGGGCTACCAGGCGAACGTGAAGGAGCTCGCCGCAGACGTGGAGCGCTGGAAGCGGGACGGCTGGCGCGTGGCGCTGCTGGCGGGCGGCGCGGCGCGCAGCGCGCGGCTGGCGCAGGCGCTCATTGCCCAGGAGAGCGGCGCCGAATTTACCGAGGAGCTGCCGCGCGCGCTCGAACCCGGCGCGCCGGTGATCCTGCCGCTGACGCTGAACCGGGGCTTTCTCTATCCGGAGATCAAGCTCGCCGTGACGGCGGAGGCGGACATCTACGGCGTGAACCGCCAGAAGAGCCGCGCCCGTGCGCGCTCTGGCGAGAAGCTCGCGGCGTTCACCGATCTGAAGGTGGGCGACTACGTGGTGCACGAGAACTACGGCGTCGGCCAGTTCATGGGCGTGGTGCGCCTCGCCAGCGAGGGCACCTACCGCGATTTCCTGCACATCCGCTATCAGGGCACCGACAAGCTCTACGTGCCCACCGACCAGCTCGACCGGGTGCAGAAGTACATCGGAAGCGAGGGCGAGGCCCCGAAGCTCAACCGCCTCTCCGGCGGCGAATGGCAGCGGCAGAAGTCCAAGGTGCGCCAGAGCATCAAGGACATCGCGGGCGATCTGCTCAAGCTCTACGCCCAGCGCGAGGCCACGCCCGGCTTCGCCTTCGACCGCGACACCCCCTGGCAGCGGGAGTTTGAGGACAACTTCCCCTACGAGGAGACCCCCGATCAGCTCGCCGCCATCGAGGACATCAAGCGCGACATGGAGAAGCCGAAGGTCATGGACCGGCTGCTCTGCGGCGACGTGGGCTACGGCAAGACCGAGGTGGCGCTGCGAGCCATATTCAAGGCCGTGATGAGCGGCAAGCAGGCGGCGATGCTCGCGCCGACGACGATTTTGGTGCAGCAGCACTACGCCACGATGCTCAACCGGTTCGCCGGCTTCCCGGTGCGCGTGGAGGTGCTCAGCCGCTTCAAGAGCGCGGCGGAGCAGAAGCAGATTTTGCAAAAGCTGAAGGAGGGCTCCATCGACGTGATTGTCGGCACCCACCGCCTGCTGGCGAAGGACGTGGAGTTCAAGGACCTCGGGCTGCTGGTGGTGGACGAGGAGCAGCGCTTCGGCGTGACCCACAAGGAGGCCATCAAGAAGCTGAAGAGGAGCGTGGACGTGCTGACGCTCACCGCCACGCCGATCCCGCGCACGCTGCACATGTCCATGGTGGGCATCCGGGACATGAGCCTGTTGCAGTCCCCGCCCGAGGAGCGCTATCCCGTGCAGACCTACGTGGTCGAATACACCGACGGCCTGGTGCGCGACGCCATCCTGCGCGAGATCAATCGCGGCGGGCAGGTGTACGTGCTCTACAACCGCGTGCAGACCATCGAGGTGATGTATTCGCGGCTGAAGCGGCTGGTGCCCGAGGCGCGCATCGCCGTGGGCCACGGCCAGATGCGCGAGCAGGCGCTGGAGGACGTGATGCTCGACTTCTACGAGGGCAAGTTCGACGTGCTGCTGTGCACCACCATCATCGAGGCGGGGCTGGACGTGCAGCGGGCGAACACGCTGATCGTCTGCAACGCCGACCAGTTCGGCCTGGCGCAGCTCTATCAGCTGCGCGGGCGCGTGGGTCGCAGCAACCGCCTGGCCTACGCCTACCTCACGGTCAACCCCAACAAGGTGCTGACCGAGGCCGCCGACAAGCGCCTGGCGGCCATCAAGGAGTTCACCGAGTTCGGCGCGGGCTTCCGCGTGGCGATGCGCGATTTGGAGATTCGCGGCGCGGGCAACCTGCTGGGCAGCGAGCAGAGCGGCTTCATGGCGAGCGTGGGTTACGACCTGTACGTCAAGATGATCGAGGACACCGTGCGCGAGATGCGCGGCGACGTGGCCCTCGGCGACGTGGAGACCCGCGTGGACGTGAAGGTGGACGCCTACCTGCCCGGCGACTACGTGACCGACGATCTGCTGCGCGTGGAGATGTACAAGAAGATCGCCTCCATCCGCGACGAGGCGGGCCGGGACGACATGCTGGAGGAGCTGATCGACCGCTTCGGCGATCCCAGGAAGCCGGTGATGAACCTGATCGAGATCGCGAGTCTGAAGGCGCTGTGCTCGAAGCTGGGCGTGGATCTGGTCACGGTGCGGGGCGACGAGCTCCGAATGCGCTTCTACATCGGCGCGGACGTCGATCTGATGGCCATACTGATGGCGATTCAGCCGCACGCGGACTGCCTGCGCATGCAGGGCAACAATCCGCCGGTGCTGGTCTACTTCAAGCGCGGCGCGGACGCGGAACAGCTGTTGCGCGGCGCGGTGAAGGCGCTGCGGCAGGTGGAGGCCGCCTGCCGCGAGACCGAGGAGGGGGAGAAAGTTCATGGCTGACGGCTTTCTGCCGGTGACGCCCGAGGAGGCGCGGGCGCTGGGCTGGGACGCGCCGGACTTCGTGTACGTGACGGGTGACGCCTACGTGGATCACCCGTCCTTCGGGCTGTCCATCATCTCGCGCGTGCTGGAGGCCAGCGGATACAGGGTGGCGATGCTGCCCCAGCCTGACTGGCACTCCTGCGAGGACTTCAAGCGCTTCGGGCGGCCGAGGCTGGGCTTTCTGGTCACGGCCGGCGTGATCGACTCCATGGTCAACCATTACACCGCGGCGAAGAAACCCCGCAGCGAGGACGCCTATTCCCCGGGCGGCAAGGCGGGCCGGCGCCCCGACCGGGCGACCGCCGTCTACTGCAACCGCATCCGCGAGGCCTACGGCTCGATCCCCATCGCCATCGGCGGCGTGGAGGCGTCGCTGCGGCGCTTCGCCCACTACGACTACTGGGACGACCGCGTGCGCAATTCCATGCTGGTGGACAGCTGCGCGGACGTCTTGATGTTCGGCATGGGGGAACGAAGCGTGGTGGCGGTGGCGAAGTTTATCGAGGAGGGCCGGGAGTTCTCCGAAATGCGCATCCCCGGCACCTGCGTGATGAGCCGGGAGCTGCCCGAGGGCTTTCTGGAGATCGCGCCGATGGAGGCGGTGGCGAAGGATCGCCGCGCCTACGCGGAGGCGTTCAAGGCGCAGTACGATCAGCAGGATCCGGTGCGCGGGAAGCCCATCGCGCAGAAGCACGGCAGGCGCTGGCTCTTGCAGAACCGGCCCGATCTGCCGCTCACCCGCGCGGAGCTGGACGCGGTGTACGCGCTGCCCTACAAGCGCGCGTGGCACCCGATGTACGACGAACAGGGCGGCGTGCCCGCGCTGCAGGAGGTGCAGTTCTCCATTGCCCAGGTGCGCGGCTGCTTCGGCGCGTGCAACTTCTGCGCGCTGACGTTCCATCAGGGGCGAATCGTGTCGTCCCGCAGCCGGGAATCCATCGTGGCCGAGGGCCGAAAGCTCACGAAGCTCCCCGGCTTCAAGGGCTACATTCACGACGTGGGCGGCCCCACGGCGGATTTTCGCGAGCCCGCCTGCGCCAGGCAGCTCCAATCCGGTGCATGCGCCCACCGTCAGTGCCTGTTCCCGGAGCCGTGCAAGAATCTCCGGGCCGACCATCGGGAGTACATCGAGATTCTGCGCGAGCTGCGCGCTCTGCCGGGGGTGAAGAAAGTCTTCGTGCGCTCGGGCATCCGCTTCGACTACGTTTTGAAGGACGCAAAGTCGGGCTTCCTCAACGAGCTGGTGCGCCACCACGTGTCCGGCCAGTTGAAGGTCGCGCCGGAGCATGTGAGCCCGCGCGTGCTGCACTACATGGGCAAGCCCGAGCACGAGGTGTTCGAGGACTTCGTGCGCCGCTACAGGCAGGCCAACAGGAACGCGGGCATGGATCAATACCTGGTGCCCTACTTCATGTCCAGCCACCCCGGCAGCACGCTGGACGACGCGATTCAGCTCGCATGCTACCTCAAAAAAAGCGGCCTGCGCCCCGAGCAGGTGCAGGACTTCTATCCCACGCCGGGAACCATGTCCACGGCGATGTTCTACACCGGCCTCGATCCCCGCGACATGCGGCCCGTATACGTGCCGCGCGATCCGCGTGAGAAGGCCATGCAGCGGGCGCTGATGCAGTTCTACGTTCCGGCCAACCACGCCCTCGTGCGCGAGGCGCTCGTGCGCGCGGGGCGGGAGGACCTGATCGGCTGGGGCGGGGAATGTCTGATTCCGCCGTACCTTCGGCGGAAGGAGGACAGGCCGAAGGCGAAGTCCGGCGGCGCGAAGACAAGGAGAACAGAACGCGGTCGGAAGGGAAATTATGACAAAAAACCGACCAAGGCGCGAAGAAAATAATTGACAGACCAGGGTCTGTTTGATATAATGAGGGCAGATTTCGAAAGGGGGGGAGCGCGCCATGAAGAAGGGGGAGCTGCGGCGGGAGGCCATCGTGCGCACGGCGGAGCGTCTGTTCTTTGAAAAGGGCTATGACGAGACCTCGATCCAGGACATTCTGGACGAGCTCGCTATTTCCAAGGGCGGCTTTTACCATCATTTCGATTCCAAAATCTCGCTGCTGGCGGAGATCTGCCGCCAGCGCGGCGAGCGCGATATGGAGCGCGTGCGCAGCGAGCTTCGAACCGGTCGGCTGAACGCCGTGCAGAAGCTCAATCTGCTGCTGGGGGCGCCGATGCTGCTCTCCGGGGACGATCCGGGCTATGCCGCGCTGGTGCTGAAGGTCAGCTATCTGGACGGCGACGTGCATTTCCGCGAGCAGATGCGTGCCTTTCTGTTGGACGCGCTGCGCCCGCTGGTGGACGACGCGGTGCGCGAGGGGCTCGCCGACGGCAGCCTGTTCACCCGTCACCCGGCGATGCTCGGCGAGCTTCTGCTGATGCTCGTGTGCGACCTGAACGACGAGGTCTGCCGGCAGCTCGCGGAAGACGCGCAGAACCCGGACTGCGTCGTCGAGATCATGGAGCGCATGGACGCGTACCGGGAGGCGGTCGAGCTGCTCAGCGGCGCGCCCCATGGGAAAATTTTCCTGTTCGAATTGGAACATTTGCTGGATATGCTTCGTCAAACGGCGCGGGAACTCAATTCATTGAGAGAGAAGGCATGAGCAATGATGAAGCGAATCCTCTGCGCCCTGCTGTCCGCGCTGCTGCTGTGCGCCTGCGCGCCGGCGGAAGAGACCTCGGTCGGTGCGAACGCGCCGTCGATGGTCTTTATGGAGCCCGAACCGGAGACGGTCGGAATCGTCGGCGCGCTGGAGAGCGCGCCGGTTTCGGACGCGCCCGAACCGTCGCCGGAACCATCGCCCGAACCCACCGAGGCGCCGCCGCTGGCGGGCGTTTCCATCGGCATCGATCCGGGCCATCAGGAGCACGCGAACAGCGAGCGGGAGCCCGTCGCCCCCGGCAGCGGCGAGACGAAGGCGAAGGTCGCCTCCGGCACGCAGGGCGTGCGCACGGGCATACCGGAGTACGAGACCAACCTGACGATTTCGCTGCAGCTGCGCGACGCGCTGGAGGCGCTGGGCGCGACCGTCTACATGACCCGCGAGACGAACGATGTGGACATCTCCAACATGGAGCGCGCACTGATGTTCAACGAACTGAACGTCGATCTCGCGCTGCGCATCCACTGCAACGGCGCAAGCAGCAAGAGCGTCCACGGGGCGGGCACCTACGCGCGCAAGACCGGCGACAAGCAGGCGGAGAGCGAGCGCGCCGCCACGCTGATTTTGGACGCGCTGTGTGAAGCCACCGGCGCGCGCCGGGACGGCGTGTTTCTGCGCGACACCTACACCGGGCAGAACTGGTCCACCGTGCCCTGCGTGATGGTGGAGATGGGATACATGTCCAATCCCGAGGAGGATGAAAAGCTCAACGACCCCGGCTACCAGAAGCTGCTGGTCGCGGGAATGTCGGAGGGCATCTGCCGCTACTTTGATCCGAACTACAAGCCCGACGCGACGCTGCGCGAGGACAGCCGGGGCGAGGCGGTGGCGGCGCTGCAGGCGCGGCTGATCGAGTTGGGGCATCTCAACGACGTCGCGGACGGCATCTACGGCGCAAAGACCGCCGCCGCCGTGCGCGCGTTTCAGGCCGCTGCAGGACTCGAGGAAACCGGCGTCGCGGACGAGGCGACGCAGGAGAAGCTGTTCGCCAAATAACGCGAAGATACCGGCTTGACAGACAGGGAGCGTCCGCATACACAGCGTAGGAGAGCGCTTCGCGCCGTTGAAATGGCGCGAAGCGCTTTTCGATGTACCTGCACGCGAAATCCTTAATCGGATATTAGCATTCGAGGTCTGGACGGATTGTCGCGCAGGCTATATAATCGTGCCAGAAAACTACACGGGGTGTCCTTCTGATGCAGCTGGATCGCGGATTCTACCGCAAATTTTTTTCCATCGCGCTTCCCATCGCGATGCAGAACCTCATACTTTCCGCCGTGGGCGTCGCGGACACGGTGATGCTCGGCTACGTCGGCCAGACGGCGCTGGCCTCCAGCGCCCTCGCCGGCCAGATCATGTTCGTGCTGAATACCATCTACTTCGGCGTGGATGCGGGCATTACGATGCTGGTGGCGCAGTATTGGGGCCGGGGCGACATGAGCGCCATCGAAAAGGTGCTCGCCATCGCCGAGAAGCTCTCCATCGCGGTGGGAACGATATTTTTCGTTGGGGCCGTGTTCTTTCCCGGCGCGCTCATGCGCATTTACACGAATGATCCCGGCATGATCGCCGCCGGCTGCGAATACCTGCGCGTGGTGGGCTTTTCCTACCTGTTCCTCGCGCTCTCGCAGCCCTTCCTGGCCGCGATGAAGGCCATTGAGCGCGTGCGCGTCAGCACCTTCATCAACTGCACGGCGCTGCTGATGAACATCGTGCTCAACGCGGCGTTCATCTTCGGCTGGATTCCCGGCGTGCCGCCGATGGGCATTCGGGGCGTGGCGCTGGCCACCGTCATCTCGCGCGCGGTGGAATTTTTGCTGTGCATCGTCGCGGGGGAGCGCTTCGGAAAGCTGCGGCTGCGGCCCCGGCTGCTGACGCTGCACTCCAGCGCGCTGTTGAAGGACTTCCTGTGCTTCTCCCTGCCCGCCGTCGGCAACGACTTCGTTTGGGGGCTGGCCTTCTCCATGTACTCGGTCATCATGGGCCACCTGGGGGAGGACATCACGGCCGCCTATTCGGTGATCTCGGTGATCCGCAACCTGGCCACCGTGTTCGGCTTCGGCGTGGCCAACGGAGCGACGATCATCCTCGGCAAGTCCATCGGCGCGAACCAGATGGAGCGCGCGAAGGCTGAAGCCACGCGGCTGGCATGGCTGACGCTGGCCGCGGCGCTCATCGGCAGCGCCGTCGTGCTGATCTGCCCGCTGGCCATCGGGCGGATGGTCGAACTCACGCCGGTGGCGAGGGGGTATCTGCAGATCATGATCTGGATCAGCGCGGTCTACGTGATTGGCCCGCCGCTGAACACCTTCTTCATCTGCGGCGTGTTCCGTGCGGGCGGGGATTCACGCTTCGGCTTCGCGCTGGACTGCGTGTGGCTGTGGGGCATCTTCGTGCCGGTGGGCTTTCTGCTGGCGTTCGCGCTGCGCGTGCCGCCGATCTGGGTGTTCGTGTTTTTAAGCTTCGATGAGTTCTCCAAGATGCCCATCGTGTTCGCCCGCTACCGCAAGCGCAAGTGGCTGCGGAACATCACCCGCGGCGCGGAGGCTGCCTGAGCGCGGCGCGCCATGTTATTTTTTGAAATCGGATTGACTTTTCAGGGGAAAATAGCTATAATAGACGAGTAAGCCGCTCGGAGACGGCTTCGAACGCATGTCCATGCGGCCGTGCTCCGGCGAGTTTTAGAGGATAGGAGGTGCAACGCGTGTACGCAGTCATTCAGACCGGTGGCAAGCAGTACCGTGTTCAGCAGGGCGACGTGATCTACGTTGAGAAGATCGACGCGCAGGCGGACGAGACGGTTACTTTTGACAAGGTTCTGCTCGTCGGCGAGGGCGAGGCCGTGAAGGTCGGCACTCCCGCCGTGGAAGGCGCGAAGGTCGAGGGCAAGGTTCTGGCGCAGGTGAAGGGCCAGAAGATCGTCGTCTATAAGTACAAAGCCAAGAAGAACGAGCGCAAGAAGCAGGGCCATCGCCAGCCCTACACGAAGGTGGAAATCACCGCCGTCAACGGCTGATGCGCTTTTCCGGAACGACCGTGACCTTTCGGAAGCGGTCAGACGGCGCTCTGCTCGGCTACTCGGCCGACGGACACGCGGGTTACGCGGAGGCGGGCGCGGACATCGTCTGCGCGGCGGTTTCTGCGCTGACCCAGACCACGCTGAACGGATTGAAAGAGGTTCTGAAGGCGCCGGTCATGTTCGAACGGGATGACGAGCGGGCGTTTCTGGAGGCAAATCTAACCCCGGAGGCCACCGAGGCGCAGATTCAGCAGGCGCAACTTCTGCTGGTGACGCTGCTCGAGGGGCTTCGGGCGATCGAGAGGGAGTACCCTCGCAATCTTCGGATCATCTTGAAGGAACGGAGGTAAGGCAAAATGTTCAGAATGAATCTCCAGCTCTTCGCGCATAAGAAGGGAATGGGTTCTTCCCGCAACGGCCGCGACAGCCATGCGCAGCGCCTGGGCGTGAAGCGCGCGGACGGCCAGTTCGTGCTCGCGGGCAATATTCTGGTTCGCCAGCGCGGAACGAAGTTCCATCCCGGCCACAATGTCGGCATCGGCGACGACGACACGCTGTACGCGAAGATCGACGGCGTTGTGAAGTTCGAGCGCTACGACAAGAAGCGCAAGCAGGTCAGCATCTATCCCAAGCAGGAAGCTGCGGCCGAATAATTCGCATGGAACAGGGGAGCATCGTTTGCGCGATGCTCCTTTGTCATACCCGGGGAGGTAACTATGCCATGTTTGTCGGGAACGAGAGCGCCGATCTGCGCCTGATGCTGGTCGACAGCGCCCAGTGCTTCCACTGGTCGCTGCTGGGGGACGGGAGTTTTGCCGCCGTCGTGGCGGGCAGGCCCGTGCGGCTGTGGCGCGACGAGCGCGGCGTTCAGGCCGAGGGCGGCATGGACGCGCTCGCGCTGCGCCGCTACCTGGACCTCGACCGGGACTACGCGGCGCTGGCGGCGGAGTACGCTCACATCCCGGCGGCGCGGCGGGCCATCGAGCTGTATCCGGGGTTGCGCGTGCTCAATCAGCCCGCGTGGGAGGCGCTGGTGGCGTTCATCCTCTCCGCGAACAATAACGTGGGGCGCATCCGCGGCCTGGTGGACGGCTTGAGCCGCGCCCTCGGCCCGGAGTTTGAGATCGGCGGGCGGACGTTTCACGGCATCCCCTCGCCCGCGGCGCTGCTGGACTGCGAGGAGGAGGAGCTGCGCGCGCTGGGCGCGGGCTATCGCGCGCCGTTTCTGATCGGCAGCGCACTGACGGTGGCCGAGGGCTTTCCCCTCGACGAGCTGGGGACGATGGACTACGAGGAGGCCCACGAGCTGCTCGCCGAGCTGCCGGGCGTGGGGGACAAGGTGGCCGACTGCGTGCTGCTGTTCGGCTGCGGACAGGCGTCGGCGTTTCCGGTGGACGTGTGGGTGGAGCGGCTGCTCAAGTGCTGGTTCGGCATCGACTGCGGCGGCAGCCGCGCGCGGATGGCGCGCGCCGCCCGCGAACGGCTGGGCGCGCACGCGGGACTTTTGCAGCAGTTCCTGTTTCACGCCGCGCGGATGGGGGATATGGAACTGTAAAATGACGTATGGGATAAAATGCAGTACGCGAAATACATAGATAGGATGAGTGTTATGTTTGGATTGAAGAAAAAACTCGGAGGGGAAATAGGATTTCTTCACCTAGAGAAGTTTTGGTATGATTGTTCTTCGTTGGAGCAGAATAAGCTGCAGCATTATGCAAGCCAAAATCTGACAACGGGTGCGAGACATTCAACTCTTACGCAAGGCACAATAACAGGTAGTTCAATAACTCCTTTAAAATTTTTGATAGGGATGCTCACCTATGCGGAATCTGATAAACAATATGTGCTGTGTGACAAACTCATAAAACACGCTGAATTATCTTTTGGGAAGGCATCCCTTGTGGATCAACATTTCTTTCTTCAAACTGCGGCAGAAGTATACTACAAGCAACGTGAAATACGCGAAGATGCAATCGAGTTATGTGAGAAATATTGTCAACGCGATATTGACCTATTTCCCAAATATAAAAGTCCGCTTATTAAGGATATTGGGGTTTTACCCAACATCAAAACCTTTCAACGACTTGCAATCTTATATGAAAAGCGCGGTGATTATACATCGGCGATTCAGGTTTGTAAATTAGCTCTAAAGTATGGTTTGTCGGATGGCACACAGAGCGGTTATGAAGGTCGTATGAAGAAGCTCGAAAAAAAAACAACAATCTACTATATAAACTAAAAGCTGAGGAAACATGATGGTAGAAAAGAGTATTATTTTTCATCGAGAATCTGCAGATTCTCGATGAAAAAAATCAATCAAAAAGCCTCAATCCTCGTCCGCTTCCGCGATCTCCAGGTACTTTTCGAAGGCCTCGTTCAGTTCCTCCTCGGATTCGATGGTGGTGTAGAAGTCGTTGCCGTCTTCGTCCTGCTCGATGCGCATGATGACCAGCTCATCCTCCTCCACGTCCTCCATGGGCTCGGCGGGGGCCAGGCAGATGTACACCTTGCCCTTGTGCTCCAGCGTCATCAGGTGCTCGAAGCGCACCTCGTTGCCGTCGTCGTCCACCAGCTCCACGATGTTCTCCGCGTCCAGCTCCATGTCCTGTTTTTCGAATTCCTTCTCGCTCATATGCCAAACCTCGCTTTGAAATAGACTCTTCTTGTGATTCCCGGAGGGTGCGTCCTTCCAGCCGCCCGCGTCCAGAAAGGTCTGCAGAATGCAGGTGGCGGCCAGCTTGTCCACCACTTCCTTGCGCTTCGCGCGCCGCACGTCGGCTTCGAGCAGCACGCCCGTGGCGAGCTTCGTGGTCAGCCGCTCGTCCTGATAGCGCACCTCGCAGCCCATCGAGGCGAGCAACTCGCCCATTCTGCGCGCGCGCTCCGCCTGAAAGCCGGACGATCCGTCCATGTTCAGCGGCAGCCCGCAGAGCACGCGCCGCGTCTCATAGCGGTCGCACAGCTCCAACACCCGCGCCGCGTCCTGCCTGCGGCCCTTGCAGAAGATCGTCTCCACGCCCTGCGCGGTGAGATCCAGCGGGTCGGAGACGGCCACGCCGATGCGCTTTTCGCCCACGTCCAGGCAGATCACCCGCATGCTCACACCACCTTGATGCAGAACTGCGGGCACACCCGCGCGCAGTAGCCGCAGAACACGCACTTGGATGAATCGATCCGCGCCCGGCCGTCCACGATGGAGATCGCGCGCTGATGGCAACGCTCGGCGCAGCGGCCGCAGCCCTCGCAGTAGTCGTGCACCATCATCTCGCGCCGGCGGCCGCGCAGCGCGTCCATGGGAGCGGCGTCGCCCTCGGCGATGGCGACGTTGGCGTCAATTTCGGCCGCGCTCTGCATGCCCACGGCCACGCTGTCGATCAGCGGCGAGGTGAGCGCGTACTCCATGGCCTCGCGGTTGCTGGCGATCAGATGGCCGCCGCCCAAAGGCTTCATGGCAAACACGCCGATGCCGTACTCCCGGGCGAGGGCTACCGCCGATTCCATGTCCTCCCGCGAGCCGTCGCGGATGCCCACGCCGCCCAGATTCAGGATCGGATGCACCACGCGGATCGCCGGGAAGCGCACGCAGGCGCGCACACAGCCCGCGTAGTGGGTGCTCGCACCCACCGCGCCAATGCGGCCCAGCGCGCGTTGTTCCTCCAAAAAGTCGAGCGCCTCCTCATGGCCGCGCAGCGTGTACAGGGATTCCTGCTCGTGCAGCATGAAGAGGTCGATGTACTCGCGGTCGACACCGCGAAAGGCCCGCTCCAGCGCGGCGCGCGCGGTGGCGCGGTCGTAGCAGTAGGCCTTTGTGCTGATCACATAGTCCGGCGCCTTGCGCAATGCCAAGCGAATGTGGGGGTAGGTTTCATACAGATCCGCCGTGTCCAGAAAGCGCACGCCCCGTTCGTAGGCGTACACCAGCAGTTCCGCGCCGCGCTCGGGGGACATGTTGCGCTGCAGCGGGGACATGGTCAGCGTGCCGAAGCAGAGCTTCGATACGGACAGCCCCGAGCCGCCCAGTCGAACGGATCGCATTATTTCTTGTCGTGCTCCACTACGTAGAAGCGCACAAACTCCTCCAACAACTCATCTCGCTCGAGCCTGCGGATCAGCGAGCGCGCGTTGTTGTAGCTGGTGATGTAGGTCGGATCGCCGGAGATGATGTAGCCGACCAACTGGAGGATGGGATCGTGTCCCTTGGCCTTCAGCGCCTGATACACATGCTCAATGATCTCCGCGGCGGATTCCGGCGCGTTTGAAGGCAGACGGAAGTTTTGGGTCTCTCCCAAGCGATTATTCATAGCACGCCGCCCTCCCTTCGAACATAGACACCGGTTATTATATCACACCTAATCGGGAAATTCAATCATTTTTGCGCTTTTTCTGAAAATATACCGAAATTATTGTTGAGCGCCGCGCGCGGTTCGACGGCGTCGTTGCGCTGCACGCAGGCCCGATAGAGGCAGCGGGCGGCCATCAGCGCGGGCAGGGCGAACAGCAGACCCGCGACACCGGAGATTTCCGCGCCCGCGAACAGCGCGAGCAGAACCACCGCCGGTGAGAAGCCCGTGACGCTGCCCATTACCCGCGGCGAGATCACCATGCCGTCGATCTGCTGCACGCCCAGCAGGACGGCCAGCGTCAGCAGCGCGCGCTCCCAGCCGGCGCTCAGCGCCGACACCACGGCCGGGACTCCACCCAGGAAAGGGCCGAGGTAGGGGACTACGTTCAGCGCGCCCACGAGCAATCCCAGAAGCGGCGCGCCCGGCAGGCCGATCAGAAGGAACCCCAGTGCCGCCAGCGCGCCCACCGCCAGCGAGATGGCCGCCTGTCCGCGCAGGTAGAGCTTCAAATCCCGCAGCAGCATGTTGCCCGCGCGCACGGCAACCCTGCGCCAGCGCAGCGGCACGAGAAGCTCGAGCCGCAGCAGAACGCGGTCCCGATCCGCCAGATAGAAGCAGCTCATGGCGGCCATCAGCGCGAAGCGGTACACCCGCCCGCCGAATCCGGCGATCCATGCCGCCGCGCGGCGCGCCGCCTCCGCCAGCGCGCCGTCCATGGCCGAGAAATCGAACTCGGGAAGCGCCAGCCCGGGCACGCGCCGCCGAAGGCGCTCCGCCAGCGCAACGAGCAGCGACTGCAGGCGTTCGATGCCCTCGGGCAGCAGCTTGGCCAGCGCCGCGAACTGTCTCGCCAGCGCGGGGAGCAGCAGCGCCGCCAGCCCCAGCAGCGCGCCCGCCGCGAGCGCCAACGTCAATCCCGCCGCCGCAGGGCGCGGGAAATGGCGCTCCATCCGGCGCATGAGCGGCGACAGCAGAAACGCGATCACCGCGCCGCCGAAGGCGATGCCGATGAGCTCCGCCAGCACGCCGCCCCAGAGCGCGCAGGCGGCGGCGACGGCGAGGATCAACAGGATGGCGCGGCCCAGCTTTTCGGGGCGCCCACTCCATGGATTCGTAAGCTGCACGCGAACACTTCCGTTCTTCTGGAATAAGCCCCGCGAAGCGCGGGGCCGGGTTCAAAGCTTCCTTGCGATTTCGTCGGTCTTTCGGGTGAGCCAGCGGCCCGTGCGCCGGATCTGCTGGTTCCATCTGCGCTCCGTCTGCCAGTTCATCACGCCGAACATGGTGGCCGCCATGCCGCCGACGATCATGCCCGTCATCAGTCCCCGCATCATGCCATGTCTCATGGTTCTTCCTCCTCACTGTCCGTTTCCTGCGCCGCGTCCAACACGATTACGACGGATTGCTCCGGTTGCACCGAATACCGCTCGATGCGCGCGCGTCCGGCGCTCAGATCGTCCCAGAACCCGCGCGTGAGCTCCAGCGCGCGCACCTGAAAGCTCATCTCGTCCAGCTCCGCGCCCACGATCGCGCCCAT
The DNA here is from genome assembly GCA_947596085.1 of uncultured Clostridia bacterium. GTDB lineage: Bacteria > Bacillota > Clostridia > Christensenellales > Aristaeellaceae > SFTH01. The sequence goes on from CANQEW010000003.1 coordinate 24,160, forward strand.
GCGCTCCCCGGCGGCGCTCACCGCGCGCAGAAACAGCGGCCGGGCATCGCATCTCCGGCGGACGCCGCGTCCATCGGAGAGCACCGCCACCTCGCCGATCATGCCCAGCTGTTCGGCCGGGATGTAGCGCGTGCCCCGCAGGCCGCCGTCCACCCAGATGCCGTCGAGCCGCGCCAGGTCCTCCGAGAGCTCCGCCTGCACCAGCCGCCCGATCTTCTGCCGCTGGCAGAGCACCGGCATGCCGCTCAGATTCCTCAACTTTCGCATGCCGCCGCCTCCGTTCGCGTCGAATTCGACCGTCCACAGTTTGCGCGGCGCATGGCCGATTGTTGCGCACCAATATTTTGCTGGAATTTTTCCAATCTATTTTGTAAATATGAAACAAAATTGATAATAGACATGAATGTGAAATAATATTCAAAATTTAGACATGATTTTGACAAACTTTTACGATATGGTAGAAGCCAGATGAGCATCAAAAAGGTTTATTTCCAAAACGGATTGCAATACGGATGGAATGAACTTAAATCGAGAAGGATGAAGGGCGCACGGAGGAGACGGAGGTGTCCACATGGAGAATAAACGCGCAGGCTATCGCATCCTCGTGGCGGACGACGATCCGCGCGTGCATGAGCAGCTCCGCGCGCACTTTCAGCGAGAGGAGTTTCAGATGCACTCCGCCTACGACGGTGAGGCGGCGCTGGAGCTCGCGCGCCAGCTCCGCCCGGACGCGCTGGTTCTCGACGTGCTGATGCCGAAGATGGACGGGCTGATGGTCTGCCGCGAGCTGCGCAAGGAGTCGAACGTGCCCATCATCATGTTGAGCGCCAAGGCGGAGGAGTTCGACCGTCTGCTGGGCCTGGAGCTCGGCGCGGACGACTATATTACCAAGCCCTTCAGCGGACGCGAGGTGGTGGTGCGCATCAAGGCGGTGCTGCGCCGCCTGCACGACGCGGTGGGTGAGCGGAGCGAAAGCCATCTGGTCGTGGCCAATCTGGACATCGACCTGAACGCCTACCAGGTGAAGGTCGGCGGCGAGGTGGTGCCCTGCACCCCCAAGGAGATCGAAATTCTGTGGACGCTGGCCAGCAACCCCGGCATGGTGTTCAGCCGGGAACACCTGCTTCAGAGCATCTGGGGCTACGATTATCTGGGCGATACCCGTGCGGTGGACAGCCACATCAAGCGCATTCGCGCGAAGCTTTGCAGCGCGGGAAACGGCTGGGACATCCGCACCGTCTGGGGCGTGGGCTACCGCTTTGAGACGGTGGCCGATGCCTGAACCCATACGCATAATTGAGAGAAGGCGGAGCCGGTTGCGCTCCGCTTTTTCATTCTTCCAGCAGAAACGCTTGCAGCGCCTCCACGCTTTCGAAGCAGTGCGCGCCCGCCAGATCGTCCATCTCCTCCCGGCGGCGGAAGCCCCAGGACACCCATGCGGCGTCGCAGCCGGCGTTGCGCGCGGTGTGCAGATCGACCGCGCTGTCGCCGATGTAGATCGTGCGCGCCGGGGACGCGCCGAACGCCTCCATCATGCGCTTCGCGGCGGTGGGATCGGGCTTCTTCGGCGTGGTTTCGGATTCGCCCGCCGCGATGTCGTAGAGCCCGGGAAAGTGGATGCGGCAGAGGTTTTGCAGCGCCTGGTCGAATTTGTTGGAATTGATTCCCACGCGCACGCCCGCGCGCCGCAGCGCGCGCAGCAGCTCCGGGATGCCGGGATAGGGGCGGGTGCGGTCGTTGATGTGCTCCCGGTAGCGCGCCTTGAAGTCGGAAAGCACCCGGACGCGCTCGGCCTCGGGCGTGCCCTCGGGCAGCGCGCGCGCGATCAGATTCGCCACGCCGTTTCCGACAAAGCGGCGCGCTTCGTCCAGCGTGCGCGGAGGAAAGCCGTGCTTTTCGAGCGCGAAATTTACGGCGCTGGAGAGATCCTCCAGCGTGTCGAGCACCGTTCCGTCCAGATCAAAGATCGCGAGATCGTATTTCATATTTTTCAACTCCGTTTTTGCGTTTCGAAAACCAATATAGCAGAATGCGCGCGTAAAAGCAAGCGCGCCCGGGTAGAATTTCCCCATGCGCTTGCCAACGTGCCTGCGATATGTTACAATATAAATGGTATATCAGTGATTTGCGAAGGGTGGAGCGGATGGAAGCCTACGCGAGCTTCGCGGCGGTCTACGACCGGCTGATGGACGACTTCGACTATCCCGCCTGGGCGGCCTACTACCTCGCGCTGCTGCGCCGCGCCGGGGTCGAACCGCACGCGCTGTGCGACTGTGCCTGCGGCACGGGTTCGCTGTCGCTGGAGTTCGCGCGGGCGGGCATACAGGTGACCGGCGTGGACGTCTCGCCCGAGATGCTGGAGGTCGCCTCCGCCAAGGCGCGATCGGCGGGATTGCAGATTCGCTACGTCTGCCAGGACATGGCGAGGCTGCAGCTTCCGCGCGGCGTGGACGCGCTCGTCTGCGGCTGCGACGGTGTGAACTACCTGACTACGGACAACCGCGTGCGCGCGTTCTTTCGCGCGGCGCGCGCGGCGCTGCGGCCCGGCGGCGCGCTGGCCTTCGATGTCTCTTCGCCCCACAAGCTGCGCGACGTGCTGGGGAACGCCTTCTTCGGCGAGGAGCGCGACGACGTGGCCTACCTCTGGCAGAATTCGCTGGAGGGGGACGTCGTGACGATGGACTTAACCTTCTTTCTGCGCGAGCCCGACGGCCGCTACCGCCGCGAGGCGGAGGTGCACCGCCAGCGCGCGCACGATCCCGAGGCGCTCGCGCGAATGCTGGCGGAGTGCGGGTTTGGAAAGATCGAGATATTCGGCGATCAAAGCTTTGCCGCGCCGGGGCCGGAGGAGATGCGCGTCCACCTGCTCGCCGTGCGCGAATAGAGGAGAATGCATATGGAAACGCGGCGCGAAGATGGAATTTACCACATCTCGCTGATGGGCGGACAGGCCCGGGCGATTCTGATCGAGAGCACGAATCTGGTGCAGCGGGCGATGGAGACCCATCGCCTGACCCGCGTGGCGACGGCGGCGCTGGGGCGCACGCTCACCTGCGCGGCCATGATGGGCAGCATGCTCAAGGGAGAGAACGAATCCGTGAGCGTGCAGATCAAAGGCGGCGGCCCCATCGGCACGGTGCTGGCCGTGGCCCACGGCAATCTGGATGTCAAGGGCTATGTGGACAATCCGGGAGTCGATCTGCCCCGCACCGGGCCGAAGCTGCCCGTGGGCGCGGCGGTGGGCCGGGACGGAAAGATGACCGTCATCAAGGATCTGGGCATGCGCGAGCCCTACATCGGCCAGGTGAACCTGGTGTCCGGCGAGATTGCCGAGGACTTTGCCATGTACTTCACCGCCTCCGAACAGACGCCGTCGCTGGTGTCGCTGGGCGTGCTGGTGGACGACGAGCGCGTGCGCTCGGCCGGTGGGTTGATTGTGCAGATGATGCCTGGAGCGACGGAGGCGGCCATCGCCTCCGTGGAGCAGAGCGCGGGCATGTTCATGGATATTTCCGGCACGATGCAGGAATACCATTTGGAGGGCGCGGCGCGGCAGCTTTTGACGCACCTGGAGCCGGAGATTCTGGAGAAGCGGGTTCCGCATTGGCGCTGCGATTGCAGCCGGGAGCGCATCGAGGGCGTGCTGGTGACCCTCGGCGTGGAGGAACTGCGGGACATGATCGAAACCCAGCGCGGCGCGCAGGTGGACTGCCACTTCTGCCTGAAGCGCTATCAATTCAACGCGGAGGAGCTGTCGAAGCTTTTGCAGGCGGCGACGGCCCGGGAGGGGAAATGAAGTATAATCCCAAGGTCTTGCCCTTCGATCGCAGCGCGGCGTACGTGCACCACCGGGCGCTCAAGAACATGCGGGCGAACAATCCCGTGGATGCGCTCGAACTGATGCGCCACGCCGTGGAGCATTCGCCGGACAACCGGGAATATTTGCTCGATTTGGCGGAAATGTACTGTGAGTTTGGCCTGCACGAACAGTCCAATCGCATATTATTGGATATGCTGGCCGAAAAGGACGCGCCCGCCGAGTGCTACTACGGGCTGGCGCTGAATCAGTTTGGGCGCAACGAGCTCGAGTCCGCGCGGCAGGCGCTGGGGCTGTACGACCGCTACGCCTCCAGGGACGAGTATCTGGAGGACGCGGGCAACCTGCGCGCGGAGATGGATTTTTACGACGCCATGCGCCGTCCAATGGACCGCAAGGTGGGCCGGGCCGAACACATCGCCGCCCGCGCCTGCGACGCGCTGCGCGCCGAGAACCCGGATCGCGCCTGCCGGCTGTTCCGCCGGAGTCTGGAGCTGCGCTCCGATCAGGATGAGATGCGCGCGCTTTACGCCATCGCGCTCAAATTGCGCGGCGACAGCGCGGAGGCGCTGAAGCAGGCGGAGCTCTGCGCGGCGCGGCCGGAGCCCAGCGTGCGCTCGGCCTGTGTGGCCGCCCAGGTGTACTGGATGTGCGGCCGGCGGGAGGAGGCGCGCGCGCTCGCGCTGCGCGCCGTGGAACAGCGCCCCGCCGGCGTGGAGCTGCGGCTGATGATCTACGCGCTGTCGGAATTGGAGATGTTTCAGGAGGCCGCCGACGCGGTCAAGGCCGCGCTGCGGGAGGCGCCGCTGGACAAGGCGCTTCTGCACCTGCGCGCGGTGACGCTGCACCGCGCGGGCGCGCCGGACAGCGCGGTGGAGGGGTTCTGGCTGCGGATTCTGCGCATCGACCCCGAGGACAGCGTGGCGCGCTTTTACCACGAGGCCGCCGCCCGGGGTGCGCTGAGCGAGGTGGGCTGCGAGCTGACCTACGAGGTGCCCGGGGACGAGTTCCGCCGCCGGATGGCGGGCATTGCGGACTGCCTGAGCCATGGATTGGACGTTGCGGTGAAGCGCTGGCGGGAGGATAAGGAGTTTCATTCGGTGCTGCAGTGGGCTGCGGGCAACGGCGAGGAGAGCTGCGGCCGCGCGGCGGTGATGATCATCGCCTCCTCGAACGACGAGGAGTCCGAGGGCACGCTGCGCGAACTGTTCTACCGGGGCGATGTGCCCATGAGCGTGAAGCTGCACGCGCTGGTGTTTTTGCGGCTGCGCGGCGCGCGGCTGAGCCGCATCCTGCCGCCGGGCATGAACCTGCGCGACGGCGTGGTGGCGGAGCCGGAGACGGTGATGAAGGAGCTGCCCGTGGGCGAGCGGCAGCTGATCCGACTGGCGGCGGACGTGCTCGAAGCCGAGTTCGGCTTGCGCGCGCTGCCGGCGCTCTCGACGCTGTGGTGCGCCTACAGCGAGGGCTCCGAGGGGGAAGTCGATCCACTGATGAGCACGCAGGAGGCCGCCGCCGCGCTGGCGTGGAATTACCTGCTGCGTCACGGGCGCGAGGTCTCCGTGGAGAAGCTGGCGAAGATGTTTCTGTGCCGGCCGCGCAGGCTGGTTTACTATGCCCGGCACATGGCGGGCGTGCTGGATCGAGGAGGTACGAACGAATGAAGATCATCGACTTCGATGCGAAGTTCTTCGAATTCGCCCGGCAGTGGGTGGCCGCCCATCCGGGCCTGAACGAGCGGCAGATCGAGGAGAGCTACAATCGCATGATGTTGGAGTGGATCAACAAGCCCGCCGACTGGCTGGACGGCGCGACCCCGGCGGATTACTTCCGCCGCTACGGCGATCCCGCCGAGCTGCTGGAGTTGATGGAGGGATATCTGTCCTCCGGCATCACGCTGCCGGAGCCGCTGTACAGCCGCATCGTGGAGCTGGGCGAGGCCTGCGCGCCGGGGTTGATCGCGATCCTCGCCGACGAGGGCCGCGACGAGGCGCTCCGGGCGGAGGCGCTGGGGATGCTGCGGGACATGGACAGCCGCGCGGCGGACAAGCTGCTGGAGGACATGATTTGTACGGCGCGGGAGCAGGGGGAGCTGCCGGAACTGGCGGCGGAGGTGCTCTCGGCGCGCGACGCGCGGACCGCCGACCGGCTGCTGGATCGCTACGAGGCCGCCCCCGAGTATGCGCAGACGCTGATACTGGACGTCTGCTGCAACTTTCCGGGCGATCCGCGCACCTGCGAGTATCTGCTTCGGCGGCTGCGCAACCAGCCGGAGCAGCGCGCGCTGTGGGCGTCCTGCCTGGGCAAGCTCGGCGACGAGCGCGCGCTCGACCCGATGCGGGAGATGCTCAAGTCGATCGACCTGCGCTATCTGGATTACATCGAACTGCGCGCCGCGGTGGAGGCCCTCGGGGGCGATCCCGGCGAGGAGCGCAGCTTCTTCGGGGACCCGGATTTTGAGGCGTTGCGCCTGCTCTGAGGCGCGCGGCGCATAGGGAGGAAAGGCTATGTTTTGTGGACAGTGCGGCAAGCGCGTGCTGGATGACATGCTGTTTTGCCCATTTTGCGGTTCGCCCATCGTGATCCCGGATCAGGATGGACCCAAGCCGCCCGCGCCTCCGGCCCCGGCGCCGCAGGCGGAAGCGGAGCCGAAGCGAACGGACGAACCGGCAGCGGCTTCTGCGCCTCGCGCGGAGGAATCCAGTGCGGAATCGCGGCCGGAGCCCGCGAAGCGGATGGACGCGCCCACGCGGGAGCCGCTTTTGCCGTCGGATGCGGCGGAGGGTGAGCCGGCGCAAGATGCGCTCGCTGCGGATTTCCAGGAGGATATTCCCTTCGAACCGCTGCACTTCGACGCTCCGGAGCCGCCGGAGGAATCCAGTGCGGACGCCACAACGACTTGGGTGTCCGAGCGGCGGCCCAGCCTGTTTGATGATGATGAGTGGAGCGACGCGGATTTGGACGACGCAAGTTCAAATGCTGCGCGGGAGGATGCCCCGCATGAGGCTGCGCCCGCTCCGGCGGACGTGCCGGCCGGGGATGCGAACGCGACGCGGCGGACGCCGGAGCGCCGTCCGCCGCAGAATGCCGCGCGGCGCTTGCGCCAGAGCTATATTCCTGTGCGGGATGTGGATCCGGACGACATGTTTATGGACGACGCCCATCCGATCGATCAGGAGTTCGATCCCTACGACGACGAGGATGACGACGATTACGAGGATGACTTCGACTTCGAGGAGCCGGAGGAGGGCGGCTTTTTGCAGCGCCACATCCGCGGCCTGGTGGGGTTGACGCTGCTGGCGATGCTCGTCGTGATCTTTTTGATCTGGACGGCGACAGGCGGCGGACAGCGCTTTCTCGCCACGATGAACCTGGCATGGAACGCTGGCGTATACAACGATCTGGGCTACGAGGCGTATCAGGACGGGCAGTACGAGCGCGCGGCGGACTACTTCGAACGCGCCTTCGCCCGGGACGGAGAGAATTATGAGTATGCCCACAGCGCCATGGTGTCCTACTATGAAGCGGGGCAGACCGAGGCGGCGCTGGCCATGCTGAAGAAGTGCATCGAGATGAATCCCGACAGCCCCGAGCCCTATCACGAGCTGCTCTACCTCTATCCCGATTCCGCCTCGCGGCCGTGGGAGGCGCAGGAACTGCTGCGCCTGGGCTACGAGCGCACCGGGGACGAGCGGCTTCGGCCGTCCGGGGAATAGCCGCCCCGCGCTTCGGGCAGAATGCGCCCGAAGGGAGGGGAGAGCATGGAGGGAAAAAATCCCTTTGACGGCGCCGAGGATGTGATCAGCGCCACGGAGTGCACGGGCATTCTGCCCGCGCTGCCCATGGACGACGCACCCGAGGCGCAGAAGAGCGCGGCGGAGCTGTACGCCATCCACGCGCCGAAGATGAACCGGAAGAAGCGCAGGCGCGCAGATTCTTCCGCAAAATAGGAACTACCCGAGACAAACAAGGAGGAGAGACGAATGAGCAACATTCCCACACCCCATATCAACGCCAGGGAGGGAGACTTCGCGAGGACCGTGCTGATGCCGGGCGATCCGCTTCGCTCGAAGTTCATCGCGGATCACTATCTGACCGGCGCGGTGCTGGTCAACAACGTGCGCGGCGTGCAGGGCTACACCGGCACCTACAAGGGCAAGCGCGTGTCCGTGATGGCCAGCGGCATGGGCATGCCGTCCATCGGCATCTATTCCTACGAACTGTACAACTTTTACGGCGTGGAGAACATCATTCGCGTGGGCTCCGCCGGGGCGATGAGCGCCAAGCTCAAGCTGCGCGACGTGGTGGCGGGCGTGAGCGCCTATTCGACCTCCAACTATGGCTATCAGTTTGGCTTCGACGGCGTGCTTGCGCCCTGTTGCTCCTGGGAACTGCTGGAGAAGGCGGTGGCTGCGGCCAAGGAGCTGGGACAGCCCCTCGTGCCCGGTCCGGTGTTTTCCAGCGACTGCTTCTATGAGCAGGGCGGCAATGTAACGGCCAGCCAAAAGCTGATGAAGCTGGGCGTGCTCTGCGTGGAGATGGAGGCCTACGCGCTCTACCTCAACGCCGCGGCTGCGGGCAAGAACGCGCTGGCGCTCCTGACCATTTCGGACAGCGTCGTGACCGGCGAAGCGCTCTCCGCCGAAGACCGGCAGAATACGTTCACGAAGATGATGGAAATCGCCCTGGAGATCGCCTGACGCGCGAAGGTAAAATATCGCAGCGCGGCGGCTCGGACTTGCGCCGGAAGCGGGAATGCACTATAATGGATGGCGAATTTCCGGTGGGGGAGAACGAGAGCGCGCTTTGCGCGAGCAGATACGAGGGAAGCAGATGGAGAATCCAAGGGCGCAACGTCCCGCGAGCTCCGGCCGCCATGCGGCCGGAGCACATTGCGTTACGCAAACATGCGAGGTTTCCGCGCGCCGGAAGCGCGAAAGGCGGCGCGCGCGGCGGGTTTCTGGCGGCGCTCGGCGCGAACCGGTTCTGGCTGTTCGGCGGCGTTGGCGTGATCCTCGTCGCTGCCATCGTGGCGCTGATCGCGGCGCGTCCATCCGCGCCGGAACCGCAGGAAGCTCCGGCCACGGCGGCGCCGTCCCCGATACCTGCGGTGGAGGCGCCGGTTTCCACGAACGCGCCCTTGCCGACGATGGTGCCGGCCTACGAGCTGCGCACGGACTATCCCAACACGATCGACCCGCTCGGCCTGCCCGAGAGCAGCCGGGTGGACGATTCCTACTTTGACGACGCGATCTTCGTCGGCGATTCCGTCACGCTCAAGCTGCGCCAGTATGCGCTCAACGCCAGAAAGAACGGCGAGCCGTCGCTGCTGGGTCAGGCCAACTTCCTCGCGGCGCAGAGCTTCAGCGCGCGCAACGCCCTGCATGAAGTTTCGGAGACCTCCATTCATCCGGTGATCGGCGGCGTGAAGATGACGCTGGAGGAGGCCGTGGCAGTTTCCGGAGCGAAGAAGCTCTACATCATGCTCGGCATGAACGACGTGGGCGTCGTGGGTGCGGAAAAGAGCGTGCAGAACATGATCGAGCTTCTGCGGCGCATTCAGGAAAAGAATCCGGGAATCCGTATTTTTGTCGAATCCGCCACGCCCCGTCTGTCGGGCACCGAGCCGACGACCGGGCAGCTGTTCGAATACGACGTGAAGCTCTACGATGCGATCCTGGCGCTGAACGATCCGAACATCCGCTATGTGGACGTTGCCTACGCCATGCGCGACGAGCAGGGCAAGCTGCGCGCGGAGTTTTGCGGCGATCCCGACGGCATGGCCATCCACTTCACCAACGAGGGCTGCCGGCAGTGGATCGACTATCTCTATACCCACGCGCTCGCGTGAGCGTCGCGCTGCGAAAGGAAGATTTACACATGAAGAGGGCGTTTGCGATCGCGCTTCTGCTCGCGATGACACTGACGCTGGCCGCCTGCGGCGGGAAGGCGAAGTCCGCCGATCTGGCCGCCGTAATGGCCGAATTCAAGCTCGGCGACGAGATGATGACGCCTGGAATTGAGCGATTTGACCGACATTTACGGCATCGATGCGGCCACGTGAAGCAGTGCGCCGCCGCGATGCATTCGTCGGGCGTCAACTGCGACGAGATCATACTGATCGAGGCCGTGGATGCCGCCGCCGCGGGCCGCGTCAAGGCCATTCTGGACGCGCGCTATCAGGCGAAGCTCACCGAGACGAAGGACTACCTGCCCGACGAGTACGCCATCATTCAGCAGTGCTCGGTGACGGCCAGGGGAAACGATGTGGCGATGATCGTCGCGCCCAACGCGGCGGAGCTCACCGCCATCTACGACAAGAGCGTTTCGTGACCGCGGATTCGCTGTAGGAATATAGGAACGACTCCGTGGCGAGAGCGCACGGAGTCGTTTTCGGGAAGGGAGGCGCGGCGCTTTGGTATTCTCCAGCATGGTGTTCCTGTTCGGCTTTCTGCCATCGTGCTCTTTGCGTTTTACGCGCTGCCGCGGCCGCTGCGCAATCCGTTTCTGCTGATCGCGAACCTGGTGTTTTACGGCTGGGGCGAGCCCGTGTACGTGCTGCTGATGGTCTTCGCCACCGTCGTCAACTTCATTCTCGGCGGGCTCTCGACCGCTGGCGCGAGGTGTGCCCCGGCGTGGCGCGCGCGTGCGTCTGCGCCGCCGTGCTGATCAGCGTCGCCAGCCTGGGCGCGTTCAAATACGCCGGGCTGCTGGCGGAGTTGTACAACGCGATTCCGTTCCTGCCGGACGTGGCCGTGCCGCAGATCGCGCTGCCCACCGGCATCTCCTTCTACACCTTCCAGGCGATGTCCTACACCATCGACGTTTACCGCCGGGACGCGCCCGCGCAGCGGAATCTGGTGAACTTCGGCGTGTACGTGACGCTGTTCCCGCAGCTGATCGCCGGACCGATCGTGCACTACAAGGACGTCGCGGGGCAGATCAACGGCGAGCGCGTGCCCCTGGATCAGTTCGCGCTGGGGATTCGCCAGTTCCTGGTGGGCCTGAGCAAGAAGGTGTTGATCGCGAATCAGATGGGCCTGTGCTGGGACATGCTGCGCGCCCATGCGGCGGCCAACGGCACGCTGGCCGCGTGGGTGGGCGTCGCCGCCTACAGTTTTCAAATCTACTTCGATTTCAGCGGCTACTCCGACATGGCGCTGGGCCTGGGCAACATGCTGGGCTTCCGCTTCATGCGCAACTTTGACTACCCCTACGTCTCCCGGAGCATCACCGAGTTCTGGCGGCGATGGCACATCTCCCTGAGCACCTGGTTCCGCGACTACGTGTACATCCCGCTGGGCGGAAGCCGCGTCGCGCCGGTGCGGATGTATTTCAATCTCTTCGCGGTGTGGTTTCTCACGGGGCTCTGGCACGGCGCGAGTCTGAACTTCGTCGCCTGGGGGCTGTACTACTTTGTCATCCTCGCGCTGGAGAAGCGCTTCCTGCTGAAGCGGCTGGAGCGGCTCCCCGACGCCGCGCGCCACGCCTACGCGCTGCTGCTGGTGATGCTCGGCTGGGCGCTGTTCTACTTCGATGCGGGCATGGGCGACTGCCTGCGCTTCTTGGGCGCGATGTTCGGCGGAGCGGAGTGCTTCGTCTCGGGCGATGCGCTGAACGTGATTCTGCGCTACCTGCCGCTGATGGCTGTAGCCGCCGTCGCGTGCACGCCGCTGGGGGCGCGCACCTGGCGGCACCTCGAGCGCTGGGCCGGGCGCGACGTGCTGGAGATCGCCCTGTGCGCGGGAGCGCTCCTTCTGTGCGCGGCGGCGCTGTCCGGGCAGAGCTACAATCCCTTCCTCTACTTCAAATTCTAAGGAGGTATCGGCATGCTCCATCGAGGAACGCGGCGCGCGCTGGTTCTCCTGTTCTGCGGCTGCCTCGCCGCCGTCGGCGTTCTCTACCTCGCCCTGCCGAAAGCGGATTTTTCCGAGCGGGAGAAGCGCAGGCTGGCGGAGCTGCCGGAGCTGACGTGGAGCGGCGTACTCAGCGGCGACTTTGAGTCGGACTTCGAGAGGTGGATGAGCGATCACATTCCCGGCCGGGAGGCGCTGGTCGGGCTGAACGCCTACTATTCGCTCGCCAGCGGCCGCAACGGCCTCGACGGCACGCTGTACGCGGACGGAAAACTCTACGACGCGGCGTGGGAACTGGACGCGGACGCGGTCGCGCGCAAGTGCGAGATCATCAGCCGCTTCGCGCGGGAGACCGGCCTGCCCACGGACGTGCTGATCGTGCCCACGTCGGGCTACATGTGCGAGAGCAAACTTCCGATGCACGCGAAGTACCGCGACGGCGAGCTTGCGGAGCTCGTGCGCGGCGGGTTGAGCGGTGGAGCGCATTTGATCTGGCCGGAGGAGGCGCTACGCGCGGCGGGCGGCCAGCTCTACTACAACACCGACCATCACCTGACCTCCCGCGGCGCGTACGAGATCTGCAAATTGTACGTGGAGTCGCTCGGGCTCGAAATGCCGGGCGAGGACGAGTACGACGTGGAGGTCCACGAGGGCTTCTACGGCTCCATGTATGCCCAGTCGGGGCTGTGGGCCGTGAAGCCCGATTCGCTGGAGTCTGGCGCAGCCGCCGCCTCGGAGCGGTGGAGGTCGCCTTCGACGACCGCGAGAGCGCCGGCGAGCTGTTCTTCCCGGAGCATCTGGCGGAGATGGACAAGTATCCCGTATTCCTCGACGGCAACCACGCGCTCGTCACCATCGAGACGGACAACGAGGCGGGGGAGAACCTGCTGATGATCCGCGACTCCTTCGGCCACTGCTTCGCGCCGTTCGCGGCGGACAGCTTCCACCGCATCGCGTTGGTGGATCTGCGCTACTACCGCGGGTCCGTGACGGAGCTCGCGAAGGAGATGGAGATCGACCGCGCGCTCGTGCTCTACGGCGCGGACAGCTTCGCCGGCGACAGCAACTTCGGCTGGCCGCGGTGAGAATGCTTGACAGGCGCGCACGGAGACGGTATAATGGAAGCGACAACAGAAGATCATGCCTTATCGAGAGTGGTTGAGGGACGGGCCCGATGAAACCCGGCAACCGGTCGCGAAAGCGACAAGGTGCCAATTCCCGCGGCGCATGCCGAAAGATGAGGCGAGCTTGAAGCAAAATTTCGACTCGCCGGCGGCGGGTCTTTTTGTTGATCTCAATCACAGGAGGCAGCATACATGCGCCATCTCTTTACTTCCGAGTCCGTGACCGAGGGACATCCGGACAAAATTTGCGACCAGATCTCCGACGCCGTGCTCGACGCCATTCTCGCTCAGGATCCCGACGCCCACGTGGCCTGCGAGTGCGCCACCACCACGGGCATGGTGCTGGTGATGGGAGAGATCTCCACCAGCGCCTACGTGCCCATCGACCAGATCGCGCGAAACAAGATTGTGGAGATCGGCTACGACCGGGCCAAGTACGGCTTCGACGGCCAGAGCTGCGCCGTCCTCACCAGCATCGACGACCAGTCGCCCGACATCGCCCGGGGCGTGAACCGGGAGGTCGACATGGACCAGGGCGCGGGCGATCAGGGCATGATGTTCGGCTACGCCTGCGACGAGACGCCGGAATACATGCCGCTGGCGATCTCGCTCGCGCACAAGCTTACCCGCCGCCTTGCCGAGGTTCGCAAGAGCGGCGCGCTGCCCTGGCTGCGTCCGGACGGCAAGGGCCAGGTGACGGTGGAGTACGACGACGACCGCCCGCTGCGCATCGACGCGGTGGTGCTCTCCACCCAGCACGCGCCGGAGATCGGCCAGGACGAGATCCGCGCGAGCGTGCTCGATCAGGTGATCCGGCCGGTGCTTCCGGCGGACATGCTGGACGAGCGCACGAAGTTCTTCGTCAATCCCACGGGCCGCTTCGTGATCGGCGGTCCGCAGGGCGACTCCGGCCTCACGGGCCGAAAGATCATCGTGGATACCTACGGCGGCTACGCCCATCACGGCGGCGGCGCGTTTTCCGGCAAGGACCCCAGCAAGGTGGATCGCAGCGCGGCCTACGCCATGCGCTACGTGGCGAAGAACCTGGTGGCGGCGGGGCTCGCCCGGAGGTGCGAGGTCGGCGTGGCCTACGCCATCGGCGTGGCGGAGCCGGTGAGTGTGTTCGTGGACAGCGAGGGCACCGGCGCGCTCCCGGACGACAGGCTCGCCGGGGTGGTGCGGCGGGTCTTCGATCTGCGCCCGGCGGCCATCATCCGCGACCTCGACCTCAAGCGCCCCATCTACGCGCAGACCGCGGCCTACGGCCACTTCGGCCGGGACGATCTGGATTTACCCTGGGAGCGCCTGGATCGCGTGGACGCCTTGCGGAAGGCGGCGCGGGAGGCGTAAGATTCGAACGCCGCGAGCGCGGGCGCGACTCGTGCTCGCGCTCGCTTTCACTCTGCCACTTTGCCATAGTGACGCAATAAAATAACATTTTCTACACAGCCGAAGAATTGACGAAAAGTCGAAAAAGTTGTATAATTCCTAATTGAATACACTGCGGAATTGGGAGAATTCACGTGAAAATTGACATCGATACCCGGATGGTCACGCTGATCGGCACACCGCTCAAGCAATCCTTCGCCGCGCGAATGCAGAATGCCGCCTACGCCGCGGCGGGCATCAATATGCTCTACTTCTACACGGAGGCGGATTCCGAACACCTCGGCGCGATCATCGAGGGCGTGCGCCGGATGCCGTCGTTCGCGGGCTGCGCCGTGACGAAGCCGAACAAGGTGAGGGTGCTGAAGTATCTGGACGAGCTCGACCCGCTCTGCGCGAAGATGGGTGCGTGCAATACGGTGGTCAAGGCGGAGGATGGACGCCTGATCGGCTACAACACGGACGGCATGGGCTTTCTGCGCTCCATGACCGAGGAGGCGCATTTCTCCCTGCGCGGCGCCTCGATCTTTTGCCTGGGCGCGGGCGGCGCGGGGCGGGCGATCTGCTCCATCGCCGCGCATTCCGGCGCGCGGAAGGTCTACATCGCGGACGTGGACGCGGAGAGCGGCCGCGCGCTGGCGGCGGACGTCAATCGAAGATTCGCACCCGTGGCCGAATTTATTTCGGCCGGCGATTACGCGAAGCTGCCGGAATGCGAATTGGTCGTCAACGCCACCGGCATCGGCATGGGCGCGACGGTGGGCCGCAGCCCGCTGGACGCCGCGCACCTCTCGCCGGAACAGTTTTGCTACGACACCTGCTACAACCCGGGCCGGACGAAGTTTTTGCAGGACGCGCAGGCGCGGGGCTGCCGGGTGATGAACGGCCTGGGCATGTCGCTGTACCAGGGCGCGGTGCAGATTGAACTCTGGACGGGCCGGGAGGCGCCGGTGGAGGTCATGCGGCAGGAACTGATGGACATACTGGCCGAGCGGGCCTGACGAGGGGACGGTGATTCCGTGAAGGCGATCAAGTGGCTGGACGCGCACTTCGAGGAGGCGCTGATGGTCTTTCTGCTGGTGCTGATCTCCTGCATCGAGCTGATTCAGGTGATCTTCCGCAACCTGCCCTTCGTGCCGGCGCTGACCTGGGCGGAGGAGTTCTGCCGCTTCTGCTGGATTTGGAGCGTGTTCGTCTCGCTGCCCTACACCATCCGCAAGGGAAGCATGCTGCGGGTGAGCGTGCTGCTGGATCTGTTCCCGCGCGCGGTGCGCGGCGCGATCAACGTGGCGGTAGATCTGATCACCGCCGGGGCGATGCTGCTGCTGGGCTGGCACTCGGTGGGCGTGGTCGCCAAGATCGTCGAGAGCGGCGAGACGTCGCCGGCGATGCGCTGGCCCATGTGGATCATCTATTCGATCATGCTGCTGGGCTTCTTCCTGGGCGCGCTGCGCGGGATCCAGCAGGCCGTGATTCACATCCGCCACTTCGGGGACGAGGGCGAGAGCACCATTGAACAGACCATGCGCGAGGCCGAGGCGGAGGCCGAGGCCGCGCAGCGCACGGAAGGAGGGGACGCGTAATGGCGGCGCTGTTGGTATTCGTCGTATTTCTGATCGCCATCGCGGTCTCGGTGCCCATCGGAGTCTCGATGATTCTGGGCTCGGCGGCGCCGATCTTCCTGATGGACAAGGGCGGTTCCATCGCTCAGATTCTGAACAATACATTCTCCGGCGCGAACTCCACGCCGATTCTGGCCGTGCCGCTGTTCATACTGGGCGGCGTCATCATGGCCGAGGGCGGCATCTCGAAGCGCCTGTTCAACTTCTTCGCCTACTTCGTGGGCAGGTTCGCGGGCGGCGTGCCCTGTGCGGTGATCCTGACCTGCCTGTTCTACGGCGCGATCTCGGGGTCCGGCCCCGCGACCACCGCGGCGGTGGGCGCGATGTGCGTGCCCTTCATGATCTCGCTGGGCTACGACCGCCGCTGGAGCGCGGGCCTCGTGGCCGTGGCGGGCGGCTTGGGGGTCATCATACCGCCGTCGATTCCGTTCGTGCTCTACTCGCTGGCGACGGGCGTCTCCACGGGGGACCTCTTCCTGGGCGGCGTGCTGCCGGGCATCCTGATCGGCCTGTTTATGATGATCTACGCCGTCTGGTACTGCAAGCGCGAGGGCGAAAACCGCGCGCTGATCGACGAGAAGATGGCGGAACTGCGCTCCATGGGCTTCGGTAAGCTCTTTCTGGAGAGCTTTCCGGCGCTGATGTGCCCGATCATCGTGCTGGGCGGCATCTACGCGGGCATTGTCACGCCCACCGAGGCGGCCTGCATCTCCGTGTTCTACGCGCTGATCGTGTCGCTGTTCATCTACCGCACGCTCCGGCCGAAGGACCTCTTGCCGCTGCTCTGCAGCGCGGTCAAGACATACGGCGGACTGGCCTTCGTGCTGGCCTTTGCCACGGCATTCGGCCGCGTGCTCTCGCTGACGAAGGCGACCAGCGTGATCACGAACTTCATCACCGCGAACTTCACCTCCGGCTGGGTGGTGATGTCGGTGCTGGTGCTGATCTTCCTGCTGCTGGGCATGGTCATGGACACTGGCCCCGCGATCATCATCCTCGCGCCGGTGCTGCTGCCGGCGGTGCAGGAGCTGGGCGTGCAGGCGGTGCACTTCGGTGTGGTGCTGGTGTGCTGCCTGTCCATCGGTTTGGCGACGCCGCCGTTCGGCCTCGACCTGTTCGTGGCGGGCAATCTTTCCGACGAACCGCCGATGGCCGTGGCCAAGCGCGCGCTTCCGTTCATGGCGGCGTTTTTGCTGGCGCTGCTGCTGATCACCTACGTGCCGTGGTTCTCGATGGCGCTGCTGGGGTGAGAGATGCTGTTTGGCGCCGGCTGTCCGGCGCTTGACAAAATAAAGAAAAGGAGATTGTTCCAATGAAGAAAATGATCGCGGTGCTGCTGGCCCTGACGCTGGCACTCTCCGCCTGCGCGCTTGCGGAGGCCGACCCCTACGCGGAGCTCGATTCCGTCGAGCTGATCGGCGCGGATTCCACCGGCAAGGGCGCGGCGGGTCAGATTTTCGGCGAGTACGTCGCCCAACGCGTGGATGAAATCACCGGAGGAAAGCTGACCATCGACTACCATCCCAACGGCGACCTGGGCGGCGACGCCGACCTGATTCGCCAGATGCAGTCCAACGACATCCAGCTCGTGGTCTGCCAGACCGCCCCCATCGTCTCCTTCATCCCGGAGATGGCGGTGTTCGATCTGCCGATGGTGTTTTCCCAGTACGACGGCGATAAGATCGACTCCGTGCTCAACGGCGAGAACGAGTTCCACGACGCGCTCAACGCAGCCTATGAGGCGGCCGATCTGCACCTGCTGGGCTTCTTGCAGAACGCCACCTACCGTCTGACCACGGCGCACACCGACCTGTCCACACTGGATGCCTTCAAGGGCCTGCAGATCCGCACGATGGAGAACAGCAATCACATGGCGTTCTGGACGGCGATCGGCGCGCAGCCCACGCCGCTGGCCTGGGCGGAGGTCTACATCGCCCTGCAGAACGGCACCATCGACGCGCAGGAGAACGCCGCGGATACCTGCGTGGGCGCGAGCCTGCAGGAGGTGCAGGAGTATCTGGCCTGCACCAACCACATCCTCTATTGCAACCAGATCTGCATCAGCGCGGAGGCGTGGGCGGAGCTCGACCCGGCCTATCAGGCGGCACTGAATCAGGCTGTGACCGAGGCCATCGCCTACATGCGGCCCCAGCTCGAGCAGATTGATCAGGACAATAAACAGACGCTGATCGACGGCGGCATGACGCTGATCGAGTACGACGCGGACTTCTATGATTCCATCCTCGCGCTGGACGGCGTGCAGGCGCTCTATAAGGAGATCGACGAGAATCAGGTCAATGGCCTCGGCACCCTGCTGCAGAACGCGCTGGCCGAGTAATTAAGCAGCTCATACTCGTATCCAAAAACAAAAAGGGGAGCCTCTCGCACGTCGAAAGGCTCCTTTTTTCAAATGCCCTTCGCTCAAACGCGGCAGAAGGATGGGATTCCAAAGGGTCGATGACCCTTTGGCAGGTCTGGGCAGCGCCCAGCGTAGCCCCAGCGGCCCGCGCAGCGATCCACGCCGAAACATCCGGTGCCAACCCAACATCGCCATCCGTCGCGGGCCGCAGCGGCGCTTTTCGGTTTGGAAAGTAAAACTTTCCAAACCGAAACAGCCGCCACTATCTCTTTTTTCTACCGTTTTTTCTTCAAAGATGTCCGAACCGTTCCTGCCACCGCAGTTTTTTCACACTTCGCGGAACCCGTGAGAGTTTTCCACGAAAAAACCAGCGGCTTGCCTAAAAATCTCGCGATCCTTCAGACGAACGTTAACACATCAAGATTGTTTTCCCCTTTGCGTCGCTCAAACAAAACCAAATCCGCCATACCCGCTGTCGAATTCAATTAAACTGGCTCGAGATTTTGAATTTTTTTGACCAGTAAAGCTTTCGTACGACGGGAAGTCCTTGTATGCGTCGTACAATAGGTAATTATCGGATAAGATGTAGAAGCAAATCCCTGAGATTCCAAAGCAAACTGTTGCTTAGAAACATAATAATTGCGCAGATTGCGAAAATTGCGGACAAATATTCTATTCATTCGGGAAAGTATCAAAAAAAATGTACCCGTCGCTATTGACGCGAGCGTAAAAAATGCGCTATAATAATTACAGAATCCGTATCGTTGCGTTCAAACATGATTTTCATGTCGCAAAATTACCTATTCTGCGACACAGCGATCAGGAGCGCACGCGATAGCTTGTGGTTATACGGCGGCTTCGGCCCCTGGAATAACAAATCAACAAGGAGGAATTTCATCATGAAGAAAATCCTGGTAATCCTGCTGGCGCTCGTTCTGGCGCTGGGCACCTGCGCGGCTTTCGCCGAGGGTGAGTCCTATGACATCCGCGCGCTGATCTGGAAGTACGATGACACCTACGGCTCCTCCGTCCGCAAGGCTATGGACGCCGCCGTTGAGGACATCAACAAGGAACTGGGCATCAACGTCACCCTGACCATGTACGACGCCGCCGACGATATGGCGAAGCAGGTCGAGCAGGCCACGCAGCTGGTCGGCGAGAAGCCGGACTTCATCATCATCAACCTGGCGGAGGTCGCTTCCGGCCAGACGCTGGTGGACATGTTCACCGAGGCCGGCATCCCCTTCCTGTTCTATAACAAGGAGCCCTCGGCCGAGACCGTGCAGTCCGTCGTGGTTGACTCCGGCTCCATCTTCATCGGCACCACCCCGCGCGAGGCGGGCGACATGCAGGGCGAAATCCTGGCCGACCTGTGGGCGGCCGATCCGTCCATCGACCTCGACGGCGACGGCGTGCTGTCCTTCATCGAGTTCGAGGGCGAGCCGAACAACCCCGAGGCCATTGCCCGCACCCAGTACTCCGAGGAGACCGCCAAGGAGCTGGGCGTGCCGCTCGAGCCGGCGATCGACGAGTACGTGATCGTGGCCAACTGGGATACCGCTCAGGCCGCTGAGAAGATGACCGCCACCTTTGCATCCAACAAGGACATCGAGGTCGTGTTCTGCAACAACGACGACATGGCCAACGGCGTCGTGGCTTCCCTGCGCGATATGGGCTACAACACCGGCATCGAGGGCGATCCCAAGCTCACGATCATCGGCGTTGACGCCACCGACTGGGCGCTGACCGCTGTTCAGAACGGCGAGATCTACGGTACCGTCAAGCAGGACGGCGACGCGATGGGCTATGCCAACGTCCGCATCGCTGTGAACTACCTGCAGACCGGCACCTGGCTGGACGGCCTGGATTACACGATGGCCGAGGACGGTTACTCCGTCCGTATCCCCTACGCGAAGATCACCAACGAATAATTCGATCTTCCGTCGAATTGGACGCGCGATCTGAACCGAGCGTGAAGGGAGGCGCTGGAAAGCGGGGCTTTCCGGCGCCTCTCCCTGTACTTGGATATATTTGAAACAAAAAGTGCGGTGATTTGAATGCAGCAAACCAATTATCTGCTTGAGATGGAGGGCATCGTCAAGCAGTTTCCCGGCGTCCTCGCGCTGGATCACGCACAGCTGAAGCTGCGCCCGGGCACCGTGCACGCCCTGATGGGCGAGAACGGCGCGGGCAAGTCCACGCTGATGAAGTGCCTCTTCGGCATCTATAAAAAGGACGAGGGCACGATCAAGGTCAACGGCGCGGAGGTCAACTTTGCCAACCCACGCAACGCCCTCGACAACGGCGTCGCCATGGTGCACCAGGAGCTCAACCAGGTGCTGCGCCGCAACGTGATGGAGAACGTGTGGCTGGGCCGTCTGCCCGTCAAGGGCGGCCTCGTGGACGCGAAGAAGATGTACGCGGACACCAAGGCCGTGTTCCAGGATCTGGAGATCGACGTGGACCCCAAGGCCATCATCGGTGACCTGTCCGTGTCCCAGCGCCAGATGATCGAGATCGCCAAGGCGGTCTCCTATAACGCGAAGATCCTCGTGCTGGACGAGCCCACCTCCTCGCTGACCGAGAACGAGGTCGAGCACCTGTTCAAGATCATCTTTAAGCTGACGGCGCAGGGCGTGGGCATCATCTATATCTCCCATAAGATGGACGAGATCCTGCGCATCTCCGACGACGTGACCATCATGCGCGATGGCCAGTGGGTCGCCACCCGGCCCGCCAGGGAGCTCACGACCGACGAGATCATCCGCCTGATGGTCAACCGCTCCTTCGAGAACCGCTTCCCGCCGAAGATCAACACGCCCGGCGAGGTGCTGATGTCCGTGCGCAACCTGACCGGCCGCTACGAGCCCACCTGTCATAACGTCAACTTCGATCTGCACAAGGGCGAGGTGCTGGGCATCGCGGGCCTGGTGGGATCGCGCCGCACGGAGCTTTTGAATACGCTCTTCGGCTATTTTACCAAGGAGGAGGGCGAGATCACGCTCCACGGAAAACCGGTGGAGAACGCCTCGGCTTTCGAGGCCCAGCGCAATGGCTTCGCGCTGCTGACGGAGGAGCGCCGCGCCACGGGCATCTTCCCGCTGATGAGCATCAACTTCAACTCCACCATCGCGAACGTGCGCGCCTACGGAAAGCTGCTGCTCTCCAACGGCAAGATGGCGAAGGACACCAAGTGGGTCATCGACTCCATGCGCGTCAAGACCCCCAGCCCGCGCACGCAGATCAAATCGCTCTCCGGCGGCAACCAGCAAAAGGTCATCATCGGCCGCTGGCTGCTGACCAACCCAGAGGTGCTGCTGCTGGACGAGCCGACCCGAGGCATCGACGTCGGCGCGAAGTATGAGATCTATCAGCTCATACTGCAGCTCGCCAGCGAGGGCAAGGGCGTCATCATGGTGTCCTCCGAAATGCCGGAGCTGCTGGGCATCTGCGACCGCATACTGGTCATGTCCAACGGCCAGCAGGCGGGCATCGTGGAGCGCGGCAAGGAGTTCGGCGACATTCCCGGCGAGCAGGAGACGATCCTGGCGCTCGCCGCCAAGTACGTGTAAGCGATACGCACGGATGAATCTCGATAACTGCTCGGAAAGAGGGAATTGGAAATGAAAAGCAAGAAAATGCTGGCGACCCTGATCGCGGTCGTGCTGGCCGTGGTCGGCGTCGCGGTTGCGGGCGTGGGCATCTATGGCCGCTCCTACTATACGGACGCCACCGCGCTCATCGGCTGCAAGGCGCCCGACACCATCAACTATATCCTCGATCCTACGCTGATCGAAGAGGTCAGCGACGAGCTGAGCGCGGATCAGTTCGCGTCCATCCTCAAGCACCTCGGCGCGGACGAGGCGGCGATCGGCGAGGCCGTCGCGGCGCACACCGATTATCTGGCCGCGCTCGAGGCCGAGGCCGAAGCCGCGAAGGCCGCCAAGGAGGCGGAGGAAGCCGCCGCCAAGGCCGCGGAGGAGGCCTCCGCCGTGGAGGAAGCTCCGGCGGAAGATGAAGCCGATCCCGGCGCGGCGCTGGCGGAGGAAGCGGTCGAAGCGCCCGCCGAGGAAGCCGCTCCGGAGGAGGAAGCCCCCGCAGTGCCGCCCTCGGACGAGGTGATGATTGCCCTGGCGCAGGAGCGCGTGGGCAACCTGCCCAACGTATCGCTGTTCAACAACGCGATCATGTACATGTTCCTGGGCATCGTGATCTTCATCGTCGGCGCGGCGATCCTGTTCATCCAGCTGATGGACGACTCCCGCAAGGGCAAGGCGCACTCCGGCAAGGCCAACCCCAAAGCCGCGAAGGTGGGCGAGTTCTTCCTGAACTATGCGCTGTACATCATCCTTGGTCTGATCCTGGTGATCGTGTGCATCGTGCGCCCGAACTTCCTGGATGTGTCGAACCTGTTGAACATCATCAAACAGGCATCCACGAAGGGCATCCTGGCGCTGGGCTGCGCGGGCCTGATCGTGCTGGCCGGCACCGACCTTTCCATCGGCCGCGTGCTGGGCGTGTCCGCCGCCGTCACCGCCTCGCTGGTGCAGTCCGTGGATTACGCCTCGCGCATGTTCCCGCAGATGACCCACCAGCTGCCGCTGTGGCTGCCGCTGCTGGCCTCCATCGCGGTGGCGGTGGTGTTCTGCCTGTTCAACGGCTTCGGCGTGGCGAAGCTGCACCTGCACGCCTTCATCGTCACGCTGGGCACGCAGCTGATCGCCCAGGGCCTCTGCTGCATCTACATCGAGTCCCAGCCGTCCGGCACGGCGCAGGCGCTGTCCACCTTTGACCGCAACTTCCTGAACTTCGCCGCCGGCAACCTGAACATCGGTTCCGTCCGCATCCCGCTGGTGGTGATCTACTTCGCGATCATCGCGGTCATCATGTGGTTCGTCTGGAACAAGACCCGCCTCGGCAAGAACATGTTCGCCGTCGGCGGCAACACCGAGGCCGCGGCGGTCTCCGGCGTGAACGTCGCTAAGACCATCATGCTGGTGTACCTGATCGCCGGCATCCTGTACGGCACCTCGGCCTACCTCGAGGCGGCCCGAATCACCTCGGTTGGCGCGAACACCGGCCTGAACTACGAGACCGACGCGATCTCCGCCTGCGTGGTCGGCGGCGTGTCCTTCTCGGGCGGCGTCGGCACCATCCAGGGCGTCGTTATCGGCGCGATCCTGCTGCAGGCCATTAACTACTCTCTGCAGTTCCTGGGCGTCAACCCGTACATTCAGTACGTGGTTCGCGGTCTGATCATCATCCTGGCTGTGTCCATCGACGTGCGCAAGTACATCGCCAAGAAGTAAGATGGGACTGTTTGGAGGAAATTCCGGCAGCCGCGCGCAATCCGAGATGGAGGAGGCCGCGCAGCGCGCCGAAACGCAGACCCGGGAGGAGTTTCAGGAGAAGCTCCGCCTGCAGACCGGCGATGAGAAGTTCGCCAGAACCTACCGGAATCGCGGCAGACTCTACGACAAGATTCCGTTCTCGCTGCGCACGATGGATATCATCATCTACGTAATCGTGGCGCTGATCGTGATCGCGGTTGTCGTGGGCGTCATCATCGGCCAATGAGTGAACCTTTGGGAGGGGAGAGGCGCGAGCCTCTCCTCTCTCTTTCTGCGTAAGCGTTCACGGCAGTCCCTGAAACGGGGCTTGCATTGTTTGCGCGCTGCGTGTATAATAGAGAATAGAGAGGTGGAACATGTGATTTGCGACAAGTGCCGCGTACTCTGCGAGGGAACTTGCCCGGTCTGCGGGAGCGCGCGAAGGCTGCGCGAGAGCGACCCCAGCGAGCCCGCCCATCTGATCACGTTGAACGCCACGCAGGCGATGCTGGTGGAGCCGGTTTTGGCGGATACGGGCGTGCCCTACTTCAAGAAGGGCAGCATCGGCGGCGGCCTCACGGCGCAGATCGGCATGATGCGAGAGATGTTCCGCTTCTTCGTTCCCGTGAGCGGGCGCGAGCGCTACCGCGAGGCCATCGAGGCTGTGTTCGGGGAGGACGCGGAGGTCATGCGCCTGCTGCACGAATTTGATTGACTTTGAACCGAAAGAGGAGTGTGTCGTCCAAGCATGGACACGGGTGATCTATCCACAATTTTCGCTTTTCTGCTTCTGGTGCTGTGCTCGGCGTTCTTTTCCGCGTCGGAGACGGCCTATACATCGCTCAACGCCGTGCGGCTCAAGCGCATGGCATCCGACGGCGACGCGCGCGCGGCCAAGGTGCTGGCGCTGGCGGAGCGCTACGAGGATTTGCTTTCCAGCATTCTGATCGGCAATAACGTTGTAAATATCCTGGCGACGGCGCTGGCGACGGCGATGTTCGTGCGCTGGATCGGCGGCAATGGCGTTTCCGTGGCGACGATAGTGACGACGGTGGTGATCCTGCTCTTTGGCGAGGTCACGCCCAAGAACATCGCGAAGGATCACGCGGAGGCCATCGCGCTGCGCTTCTATCCGCTGCTGTTCGCGATCACCAAACTGTTCACGCCCTTCAACTGGCTGCTGGGCTGCTGGCAGAAGCTGGTGGGGCGCGTGGTAAAGCCCGCCGAGGATCGGGGCTTCACCGAGGAGGAGCTCATCACCATCGTCGAGGAGGCCGAGAGCGAGGGCGAGATCGACGCTCACGAAAGCGAGCTGATCCGCTCCGCCATTGAGTTTACGGATGTGGATGTGGAGGAGATTCTCACCCCGCGCGTGGACATCGAGGCCATCGCGCTGGACGCCACCGACGAGGAGATTGCCAGGGCGTTTCAGGCGGGCTTTTCCCGGCTGCCGGTGTATCAGGAGACGGTGGACAACATCGTGGGCATACTGCACGAGAAGGACTTCTACGCCCATCGCGGCGAAAAGGCCGTGTCGGAGCTCATGACCCAGCCCACCTTCGTGCTGGAGACCACGAAGGTCTCCGACCTGCTGAAACTTCTGCAGAAGACCAAGACTCACATGGCCGTGGTGGTGGACGAGTACGATGGCGTGACCGGCATCGTCACCATGGAGGACATCCTGGAGGAACTGGTGGGCGAGATTTGGGATGAGCACGACGAGGTGGTGGAGGACTACCGTAAGCTCGACGACGGCGCGTACCTGGTGGCGGGCTCCGCCAACCTGGATGACATGCTGGAACTGTTCGGCATCGACAAGGAGTACGACCCGGTCACGGTCAACGGCTGGATTCAAGAGGGATTGGGCCGCTTTCCGAAGGCCGGGGACCGATTTGAGCTGGATGGCTTGAGGATCACCGTGGAGAAGGCCGAGAAGCGGCGAGCCACCGAGGTGCGCGTGGAGCGCGCCGAGCCCGTCCCCGCGACGGAAGGATAAATGCGCCCCGGCGCAAAGGAGAGATTTGAATGATGTTTGACTACTTGATCGTGGGCGCCGGCCTGTTCGGCGCGGTGTTCGCGCGCGAGGCGATGGATCATGGAAAATCCGTGCTGGTGATCGACCGGCGCGATCATATCGCCGGCAACGTGTATTCGGAGAAGGTCTCGGGCGTCGAGGTGCACCGCTACGGCGCGCACATTTTCCACACGAACGATGACGAAGTGTGGAACTACGTCAACCGCTACGCGGAGTTCAACCGGTTCACCAACTCGCCCGTGGCCAACTATCACGGCGAGCTCTATTCGCTTCCCTTCAATATGTACACTTTCAACCGCATCTGGGGCGTGACCACCCCGGCGGAGGCCGCCGAGCGCATCGAGGCCCAGCGCCGCGCTGCGGGCATCGCCGAGCCGCGCAATCTGGAGGAGCAGGCAATCTCGCTGGTGGGCACGGACATCTACGAAAAGCTGGTCAAGGGCTATACCCAGAAGCAGTGGGGCAGGCCGTGCTCCGAACTTCCGGCGTTTATCATCAAGCGCCTGCCGGTGCGCCTGACCTTTGACAACAATTACTTCAACGCCCGCCACCAGGGCATCCCGGTGCGGGGCTACACCAGGCTGGTGGAGAAGCTGCTCGAGGGCGCGGAGGTTCGATTGGGCGTGGACTATCTGAAGGACCGCGCCGCGCTCAACGCGCTGGCGGACCGCGTGATCTATACCGGCCCCATCGACGAATACTTCGATTATCGCCTGGGCGCGCTGGAGTACAGGAGCGTGCGCTTTGAGAACGAGGCGCTCGACATTCCCAACTTCCAGGGCGTGGCGGCCATGAACTACACCGACGCGGAGACGCCGTTCACGCGCGTCATCGAGCACAAGTGGTTCACCTTTGGCAAGGATGAGAGCGGAAACGACATCCCCGGCACGGTGATCTCCCGGGAGTATTCCTCCGAGTGGAAGCCGGGTGTGGAGCCCTACTATCCCGTGAACGACGAAAAAAACGGCGCGCTCTACCAGCGCTACAGGGAGATGGCGGAGGCCGAGCCGAACGTGCGCTTCGGCGGGCGGCTGGGGCAGTACCGCTACTACGACATGGATCAGGTGATCGCCGCCGCGCTGGAGATGAGCGCGCAGGAGCTGAGGTAGGGCACCGGTTCAATGAACGATCATACATAAGGAGCGCCGCCGCATCCAAGAGGATGCGGCGGCGCTCGCGTGATTCGCGCGTCAGGCGGTCAGGTCGATGTACCTGGCGACCAACAGCGGATAGTAGTTCTCCTGGTAGTAGTATCGTCCCGAAACGTCCGCGTAAGCGGAGTAGCTCGGCCCCAGGGTCGGGGAGGTGAGCGACGTGTCATTTTCGAGGATCACGTATTTGGGATCGCCGTTCGGGTTCACGTTCATGACCATGTAGGTCTTGCCATCGTCACCGGTGATGACGTCCACGAGCGGGCCCTTGCAGAGGAACACGCGGCCCTCCCAAGTCTCGTAGTAGAGGCGCAACTGATCGTAATCCATGGCCCAGGCGTTGGCGGAGTAGCGCGCCAGCGTCGGCTTGTACTTGACCGTGAAGGAGACCACCGCGTCCTGGCGGCCTTCCATCGAGGCCCGGAAGCTGATCGTATTGTCGCCCAGTTCCTCCAGCATCGCGATGAAGGAGAATTCGCCGGTCGTCATGTCCTGAACGAGGCTCTCCGGAATATAGGGGGTATCGACGGTGATGACCGCGCCAGGCTCGCACTTGCCCTCGATGGTCATGGCGTCCTCGCTGCTGCGGGTGGAGACCTCCTCGTTCAGCTCGATGTCAATGTCGTACTTCTGGCGGAAGATGGTCACATCCCGGCGGGTTTCCTTGTGGTGGGGGGTGCGCACGATGATCGTGTAGGTATTGTTGCCGATGGGGCGCACGCTGACCTTCGATTCGAAGTCGCCCGCGCGGTCGACGCGGTCGGTCACGTCCGTGCCGTTGATGTACACGGAGCTGCCCGGCACCACCTTCAGATCCATCTCATAGCTGGAGGTCACGACGTGCAGGCCGTCCTCCTCCGGGCTGGTCACCGTCAGCGGCGATTCGGGCACGTCCACGGTGTAATTGATCGCGGGAAGCCGCACCTGCGCGCCGCTGGCCTTCATCAGTATCGGAGCGAAGGTGATGTCCGCGTAGTCGTACTCGCTGACGTCGCCATAGAACCAGTCGGCGTCCGCGATCTCCAGTCGCGCCACGCCGCCGCAAATGGACAGGCTCTTGTCCAGCTCGGGAAGGTACACCACGTCGCCGTCCTCGCCGTAGAACACCAGCGCGTGGCCCTGCCGGCCGTCCGGCATCGACACCAGATTGAGCGTCGGGGTGTAGGCACCATACTTATAGAGGCGCCTGAGCTTGTAGTTATCGACCCAGGAGAGCAGCTTGTAAGTGCCCACCGCCAGCGAAACGACGGATATCAACACGGTTCCGGCAATGATCCATCGCCGCAGCCGCGCGCTACTGACCTGTCGATTCTTTTGTTGGGGATCCAAATCCTCGATGACATTGGGCAGAGGCTGCTTGCATACATCGCAGTACAGCGCGCCGTCGGGGCATTCGTTCCCGCAGTAAGGGCACTTCAAACCGGTCGTCCTCCTGTCTGTCAGTCAATCAATATTCGACCCAAACGGGCCAAAATCCTGCTGAAATAGAAATGTTTCCACGGAATTTATAATTCAGATATATCCGTTTCCGCTAAACTATGCTATAATGTAAACAGAGTTTTTATGGAGGCGCAGATCGATATGGATAATTATTTGGAACAGAGCGTTGCCGGGGAGCGCGGCCCTCGGGAGAGCCTGCTGTACAGCGCGTGCTGGGCGGGAATCGTACTGCTGGGAATCATGGCGATGTTCTTCGCGTTGAACATTTTGAGCGTCGGCGGCGAAGGCATGGGCGTCAACTGGCTGTTTCTGGCGCTGACCGTGGTCTGCGTCGCGCTGGCGTTTTTGCTCTACCGCGCGAAGGACAGCGTGTACCGGGAGTACGACTATATCCTTTGGAACGGTGAATTCGAGGTGTGTGCGGTGTACAACCGCCGCCGCAGGAAGAAGATGGGCACGATTCAGCTTGGTAAGGTGACCGCCTGGGGCCCCGCCGCCGCGATGGCCGGCCCGATGCACGGCGCGAAGGTGGAGAAGTATTGCGTCCACCCGGATGAGGCGTGGTGCCTGGTCTATGCCAGCGAATCGGGCAAGCAGGCGGCGCTGCTGGAGCTGAACGACGAGATGCGCTCCCAGATCCGCGGCGTGAGCAGCGCGCTGCGCATTTCTGAGGTGAAGCCGTGACCGCCTATCTGGACAACAGCGCCACCACCCGCCCCTGCCCGGAGGCCGTCGAGGCGGCGACGCGCTGCATGACGGAGGGGTACTATAATCCCTCGTCGGTCTACGCGCCCGCGGTGGAGGCGTTTCAGCGCGTGCGCGCGTGTCGGGAATTGATCCTGCGCGCGCTTCACGGGAGCGACTGCGAGCTCACCTTCACCTCCGGCGGCACCGAGGCCAACAATCTCGCGATCCTTGGGTCCGTGGAGCGAATGCGTGGGAGGCAGATTCTCGCCGTCTCGACGGTAGAGCATCCCTCGGTGCGCGAGAGCTTCGACGAACTGGAGCGCCGGGGCCACGAGGTGCGGCGCATCGGCGTGGACGCGCGGGGCGAACTGGATTGGGAAGCCCTTGCGAAGGCGCTGGACGATGGCGCGAGCCTCATCTCCTGTATGCAGGTGAACAACGAGACCGGTGCGCTGCTGGACGTGCGGCGGCTGCACGCGCTGGTGGACGGCCGGGCGCTGATCCACGTGGACGGCGTGCAGGGCTTCCTGCGCGTGCCCATGGAGATGAAGTACTGCGACCTCTACAGCCTGTCGGGCCACAAGATTCACGCGCCGAAGGGCGTCGGCGCGCTGGTGTGGAGGCGGGGCGTGAAGCTCGCGCCGCGGCAGCTGGGCGGGGGACAGGAGAACAACCTGCGCTCGGGCACCGAGAACACGCCGGGCATCGCGGGCCTGATGGCGGCCGTGGAGGCGATGCGCGCGATGGGGCCGGAAATGGCCGGCGCGCTGATGGCGAAGAAGCTTCGCATGATCGAGCGCTTCCGCGAGGCCGTGCCGGAGCTATTGGTGAACGGCCCCGCGCCGGAAGCCGCCGCGCCGCACATCGCGAACCTCAGTTTTCCGGGCGTGCGCGGCGAGGTGATGCTGCACGCGCTGGAGGCGGAGGGCGTGTATGCGTCCACGGGTTCGGCCTGCTCCTCCAAGAAGCGCAAGGTCAGCGCCGTGCTCACGGCGATGGGCATCGGGGCGGACCGCGCCGAGAGCGCGCTGCGCTTCAGCCTGAGCCCCCACACCACGGACGCGGAGATCGCGACGGCCGCGGCGGCGCTGGGGAAGCTCTATCCACAGCTCAAAAAATATGCCAGGAGATAGCAAGATGCGCAAGGTATTGCTGGTTCGCTACGGCGAAGTGTTTTTGAAGGGCGCGAACCGCCCACATTTTTTGAAGATACTGACTGACAACGTGAAGAAGGCGGTTAAGCCCATCGGCGGCCACGTCTGGCTGTCGGACTCCCGCGTGTACGTGTCCGGCGTGGATGACATGGACGAGTGCGTGCGCCGCGTGCGCAAGGTATTCGGCCTGTACTCCGTGAGCCCCGCGATCGAGTGCGAAAAGAACCTGGACGAGATCGCCGAGCAGTGCGTCGAGATGATGCGCGGCAAATCCGGCACGTTCAAGGTGCTCGGCAAGCGCAGCGACAAGAAATTCCCGATGAACTCGCTGGAGCTGGCCGCCGAGCTGGGCGGGCGGATTCTGGATTCCAATCCGAACCTGCGCGTGGACATCCACAACCCGGAGCACAAGCTGCGCGTGGAGATTCGCGACATGTGCTACATCTGCTGCGAGGAGATCATGGCCTCGGGCGGCCTGCCCATGGGCACGGGCGGGCGCGCCGCGCTGCTGCTCTCGGGCGGCATCGACTCGCCGGTCGCTGGGTACAGCATGATGAAGCGCGGCGTGCGCATCTGCTGCATCCACTTCCAGAGCCCGCCCTACACCGGCGAGCTCGCCAGGGACAAGGTGATGCGGCTGGCCCGGGAGCTGGCCGAGTACGCGGGCGGCATGCGCGTGTATCTGGTGCCGTTCACCAAGTGCCAGCTGGAGATTCACGAGAAGTGCCCCGAGGGGCTGGGCACGCTGATCACCCGCCGCTTCATGATGCGCATCGCGAACGAATTGGCGAAGCGATACGGCGCGCAGGCGCTGATCACCGGCGAGAGCCTGGGCCAGGTGGCGTCCCAGACGATGGACGCGCTGGTCTGCACCGACGCGGTGGTGGACATGCCCGTGTTCCGGCCGCTGATCGGCATGGACAAGACCGAGATCATGGACATCGCCAAGCGCATCGGAACCTATGAAACCTCGATCCTGCCCTACGAGGACTGCTGCACCGTATTCACCCCGCGCCACCCCGTGACCAAGCCCAAGCTCGATACCATGCCCAAGGCGGAGTCGAAGCTGGACGTCGAGGCGCTGGTGCGCGAGGCGGTGGAGAATACCGAGATGGAGATCGTCTACTGACGAAGGCTGCGGCCGGGGAGAGTGGCCATGACCGTTGCGGAGTACATCGAGCAATTGAAGAACAGCCCGGCGTTTATGAGGAACGTCGCCTGCTGGCGCGTGCTTCCGGAGCGCCCCGCGCGCTATGGGGAGTTTTCGGAGAAGCTCGATCCCAGGGCGATCGAAGCGCTTCGCGCGCGCGGCATCGAGCGGCCCTACGTCCATCAGGCGCGGGCCATCGAGCTGGCGGTGTCGGGCGTGGACTTCGTGGTGGTCACGCCCACGGCCTCGGGCAAGACGCTGTGCTACAACCTGCCCGTGCTGGACGCGATACTGAAGGACGAATCCTCGCGCGCGCTGTACCTGTTCCCGACCAAGGCGCTCTCCGCCGACCAGACGGCGGAACTGTACGCCATGATCGAGACGATGGGCGTGCCCATCAAGGCCTACACCTACGACGGCGATACGCCCGCTTCCGCCCGCACGGCGATCCGGCAGGCGGGGCACGTGGTGGTCACGAACCCGGACATGCTGCACCAGGGGATCCTCCCGCACCACGCCAAGTGGATCAAGCTGTTCGAAAATCTGAAGTACGTGGTCATCGACGAGATTCACGCCTATCGCGGCGTGTTCGGCTCGAACCTGGCCAACGTGGTCCGCAGGCTACGGCGCATCTGCGCGTTCTACGGCTCCGATCCAACGTTCATCTGCTGCTCGGCGACCATACGCAATCCGAAGGAGTTGGCGGAGGCCATGACCGGCAAGCCCATGGCGCTGGTGGACGAAAACGGCGCGCCGGCGGGCGAGCGAAACGTGATCTTCTACAATCCGCCCGTGGTGAACGAGCAGCTCGGCATCCGAGCGGGCGCGATTCCGGAGACGAGGAACATCGCGGCGGGGCTGCTCAGGGCGGGCGTGCAGAGCATCGTGTTCGGCAGGTCGCGCCTGACCGTCGAGGTGCTGGTGCGCTATTTGAAGGACATGGTGCGCGACCCGTTGGGCAACGCGGGCAAGGTGCGCGGCTATCGCGGCGGCTACCTGCCCACCCAGCGCCGGGAGATCGAGCGCGAGCTGCGGGCGGGAAACGTGATGTGCGTGGTGTCCACCAACGCGCTGGAGCTGGGCATCGACATCGGTCAGCTGGATGCCTGCGTGCTCTGCGGCTACCCCGGCACCATCGCCAGCACCTGGCAGCAGGCCGGGCGCGCGGGGCGGCGGGGCAGCGTGAGCCTGCTGATCGTCGTGGCGAGCTCCGGCCCGCTGGATCAGTACATGATGAACAACCCGGAGTTCTTCTTCGAGCAGAGCCCGGAGCAGGCGCTGATCAACCCGGACAACCTCTACATCCTGCTCAACCACCTGAAGTGCGCGGCCTACGAGCTGCCCTTCAACGAGGGCGAGCGCTTCGCCGGGTTGGAGGACACGGACGAGCTGCTTTCCTACCTCGAGGAGCAGTCGATCCTGCGCCGCGTGGGCGGGCGGTACTATTGGATGGCGGAGGAATTCCCCCAGGCGGGCATCAATCTGCGATCGGCCTCGGATCAGAACTTCGTCATCATTGACATCACTGATCCCAAGAAGCACAAGGTCATCGGCGAGATGGATCGCTTCACGGTGCCGATGCTTTTGCATGAGCACGCCATTTACATGCACGAGGGCCGGCAGTTTCAGGTGGAGAAGCTCGACTTCGACGAGAAGAAGGGCTACGTGCGCGAGGTGAACGTGGGCTACTACACCGACGCGGATCTCACCACGAGCCTCAAGGTGCTCGACGAGTTCGAATTGGATGCGTCCGGCGCGATCACCCGGGCGCGGGGCGAGGTGCTGGTCTCGAGCATCGTGACGCTGTTCAAGAAGATCCGCTTCGACACGCACGAGAACCTCGGCTGGGGGCCGGTCACGCTGCCGGAGCTGGAGATGCAGACCACCGCATGCTGGTGGACGCTGCCAGAGGGCCTGGAGGACGAATTCGAGCGCGAACCGATGAAGAACGCCATGGTTGGGCTGGCGCACGTGCTCCGGCACATTGCGCCGATGCACTTGATGTGCGCGCCCCAGGACATCTCCGTGGTCTATCACGTGAAGGACACCTTCACCGGCAAGCCCACGATCTATCTCTACGACTCCGTGCCCGGCGGCATCGGGCTGTCGGACCGCGTGTACGAAATGGACCGGGAGCTGTTGGAGCGCGCGCAGGAGCTGCTGCTGCGCTGCAAGTGCGCGGACGGCTGCCCGGGCTGCGTGGGCCCGGCGGCGGGCCCCGGCGCGAAATTTACGCTGATTCGCATGCTCGACCGGCTGTTGGAACCTTAAAGCCGGATCGCGCGTCTAAGGCAGGAAAAACCTGTTAAAATTTCAATCGAACGGTAAATCCGGACGGATTGTGGTATACTTATTCAGGAGCGGTGTGAGATTCACCGCCGCATTGTGCGTCTTTGACCGCGCACGGGCCGGAACGGACGGAGCGGTTGATATAAAATTGGGAGGCGGACGCCGCCGCCCGGCGCTGTCGCTTGTCGCGCGGCGCAATGGAAAAGGAGGGAAATTGTGTCCAAAAAGAACAAGACACCGAAGCTCAAGATCATACCGTTGGGCGGCTTGGGGGAAATCGGAAAGAACCTGACCGTCTTTGAATATCAGGACGACATCATCGTGGTCGATTTGGGATCGATCTTTCCGCGCGAGGACATGCCCGGCGTGGATCTGGTGATCCCGGACGTCAGCTATCTGGAAAAGAACGCCGACAAGATCCGCGGCTACTTCTTCACCCACGGCCACGAGGATCACATCGGCGCGGTGCCCTACATCCTGCGCAAGCTGCCCGCGCCCATGTACGGCACGCGGCTGACGCTGGCGCTGTGCGAGCACAAGCTCAAGGAGCACCGGCTCACGGGCGTGGCGGAGCTCAATGTGGTGGAGCCCGGCACCATCGTCAAGGCCGGCGCGTTCAAGGTGGAGTTCATCAAGGTGAACCACTCCATCGCCGGAGCCTGCGCGCTGGCGATCACGACGCCGGTGGGCGTGGTGTTTCACACCGGCGACTTCAAGGTGGACTACACGCCGCTGGACGGCGAGCCCATCGACCTGGGCCGCATCGCCGAGATTGGCAACAAGGGCGTGCTGGCGCTGCTGGCCGACTCCACCAACGTGGAGCGCCCCGGCTACACCATGTCGGAAAAGAAGGTCGGCGAGACGCTGTTCAACCTCTTCGACAAGTGCGAGGGCCGCATCATCATCGCCATGTTCGCCAGCAACGTGCACCGCATACAGTGCGTGGTGGACGCGGCGGTGCATTACAAGCGCAAGCTGTGCATGGTCGGACGGAGCATGGTCAACGTCACCAAGCTCGCCATGCAGCTGGGCTATTTGAACATTCCCGACGGCTATCTCATCACCGTGGACGAGCTCGACCGCTACCCGGACGAGCAGATCGCCGTGGTCACCACCGGCAGCCAGGGTGAGCCCATGAGCGGGCTTTCGCGCATGGCGTTCGCCGAGCACCGCAAGCTGGAGCTGCGCGAGAGCGACATGGTCATCCTCTCCGCCTCGCCGATCCCGGGCAACGAGAAGTCCATCTCCCGGGTGATCAACCAGCTCTTCCGCATCGGCTGCGACGTGATCTACGAGGCGCTGGCCGAGGTGCACGTCTCCGGTCACGCGCGGCAGGAGGAACTGAAGCTGATGCACACGCTGCTCAAGCCCAAGTTCTTCATTCCGGTGCACGGCGAGTACCGCCACCTGCACCATCACGCGGAGCTGGCCAAGGCGCTGGGCATGAGCGAGGACAACGTGGTGATCGCCGAGATCGGCGACGTGATCGAGCTGGACGCCAATTCGCTGGACGTGACCGGCGTGGTCAACAACGGAAGCGTGCTGATCGACGGCCTCGGCGTGGGCGACGTGGGCGCGGTGGTGCTGCGCGACCGCAAGCATCTGGCAGAGGACGGGCTGCTGATCGTCGTCATGGGCGTGGACCACGACCTGGGCAGCGTGGTGTCCGGGCCGGACATCATCAGCCGCGGCTTCGTGTACATGCGCGAGGCGGACGAGCTGGTGGACGGCGCGCGCGGCGCGGCGCAGCGGGCCATCGAGTCCTTCGGGCCCATCGACTCGTCCGAGTGGAACCACCTGAAGAACGACGTGCGCGACTCCGTGCAGCGCTACATCTACGATACCATCAAGCGAAATCCGATGATCCTGCCGATCATCGTGGAGATTTGATTCGGAGGCGGAAATGAACCCATACGATCAGGCCCACGCCCTCGCGCGCGCTCTCAGGGAGAGCGAGGAATACCGCGAATACGCCCGCCTGAAGGAGGCGGCCTACGAGAGCGACACCAACCGGGCGCTGCTGGACGAGTACAAAAAGCTGCAATTTCGCCTGCAGGCGAAACTGGCGGCGGGGGAGAGCATGCCCGCCGAGGACGCGCAGCGGCTCCAGCAGATCGGCACGCTTCTGCAGTTCAGCCCGGAGGTGAGCGCCTACCTGATGGCCGAGTTCCGCTTCCAGCGGATGCTCACTGACATCTTTAAAATACTGGCCGACGTGGCCGGCGTGGATCTGGACATGCTGGCGCAGGGCTGACGGAGGAAGACCATGGCGGATAAGAAGCGCCGCAGGCGCGCCCCGCGCCAGGCGGTGCGCACGGAAAACTACAGCATCAAGACGCTGCACGAGGACCGCGAATACGGCCTGTACTGGTATGCCTGGCTGTGGAAGCTGGTGCGGCCGGTGCTGATCTTTCTGTGCAGCGCGCTGATCGTAATCGGCCTGGTGAGCACCGGCTACAACTGGATCTATGACAACTTCCTCGGCCCGGCCGATCCGCAGGCAGAGCAGTCCGCCGAATTCGTGATCGAGTCCGGACAGTCGCTCACATCCATCGGCAACGCGCTGGAGGAGCAGGCGTTCGTTCGCAACGGCAGCGTGTTCCGCTATCTGGTGCAGCTGGAGGGCGTGGGCGACCAGATCAGCTATGGCTCGTTCCGGCTCTCGCCCGCGATGACGGTCAACGAGATCATCGCCGAGCTGACCAGCGGCAGCCAGACCAACGAGCGCACCATCACCATCGTGCCCGGCTGGACCTGCGAGGACATCGCGGACTACCTGCTGCGGGAGGGCGCGATTGACTCCGTGGACGAATTCCTGCGGCTCTGCAACGACGTGGACCGCTTCGTGGGCGATTCTTACGCGCTGCGCTTCGCGCAGGAGCACGGCGGCCTGGCCGGCCGCAAGTATGCGCTGGAGGGCTATCTGGCGCCGGACACCTACCGCGTGTTCCTCTCCGCCAGCGCGGAGGACATCATCTCCACGCTGCTGGGCCAGCACAATTCCGTGCTCGACCGCACCTACTACGCGGACGAGCAGGTGCGCTACCAGGTGGACGAGAGCGGCGCGTACGTGCCGGTGGAGAGCTACGAATCCGAGCTCAACATGGATCAGTCCATCATACTGGCCTCGATGATCGAGAAGGAGGCCGCGCACGAGGAGGATTACGTCAAGGTCTCCGCGGTGTTCCACAACCGGCTGAACGCCGGCATGCGCCTGGAGAGCGACCCGACCGCCACCTACCTCTTCGGCCTGAATCACTATATTCTGACCCCGGAGGAGGTCAGCGACCAGAACCTCTACAACACCTACCAGGTGCCGGCGCTGCCGGTGGGGCCGATCTGCAACCCCTCCACCGCCGCGCTGGAGGCGGCGATGCATCCGGATCTGGACTTCATCCAGCAGAACTACCTCTACTTCTGCGCCACCGATCCCGCCACGGGCGAACTCGCATACGCGACCACCGTGGAGGAGCATCAGCAGAACGTGAGCCGCTACCAGCAGATGTGGGCCGCCTATGACGCGCTGCATCCGGAACGGTAGCGAAGAGTGATTCCGAATCAAACAGACCAAGGCCGCATTTCAATGCGCTCTGCACATTTAAATCGACCTTGGTTTGTTTTAATAGTTAAAAATCTTTAAAATTTAAAACAATAAAACAACAGACAATTAACGACGGGGGGGGGTAAACCATTATAATATTAAGTAAGGGCAAAAAATGCCAAAAGGAGAAGAAGGGAAGAAGAGAGATGAGGAGTAGCGTAATACGCCGAGTGATGGCAATGCTGGTCTGCTTCGCGATGCTGCTGGCGAACGTAGTTGTGGCTGAATCCGAGCCGTCAATCGGCGGCGAAGTGGAAGCGCAACCGGCACAGGTGGCGGCCGTCGAGGGAGAAGCCTGCGAGGGTGCGACGCCCGAAGAAGAGGGAACCGCTGCCGAAGCGGCGGAGACCGCCGAAGCGGAGGAGATCGCCGAAGCAGAGGAAATCGCTGAAGAGGAACCGACCATCGAGACAGAGGGAACGCCGGAAGCGGAAGGAACTGTCGAAGAAGAGGAAACGCCGGAGACAGAGGAAACTCCTGAAGCGGAAGAGACTGTCGAAGCGGAGGCAACGCCCGAGGCCGAAGTGGCTACCGAGGAAGGCGATGCCGGGATCATGCCCATGATGGTGGTGCCGGACTGCGCGCATGAGTTTGTGGATTACAGCGAGGAAAATGTTTACGACGTCGTGGTGGTGGATTCGAAAACGCATACACCGCGGGTGCAGCGCATCACGGGAAAGAAGTGCAGCAAGTGCGGGTACTTCTCGGAATACGAGGTATCCGAACCGGTGCGTGGTGAACCGGAGCCGCACGTATATTCGCCTGAGTGGCCAGGTTGTTGTGAGGAGTGCGGTTATGAGTGCACACATGAGGGTGCGACCGATGTGAAGACATGGACAGACTGGGATTATTATGCCATTTCTCCAGAGAACCACGTTAAAGAAGGCTACGTATGGAGAATTTTTTCCTGCGCGACCTGCTATACGACGCAGGAAGATGAAGAAGAGTATGTACAGACCATCCCTGGCGAACCAGAGCCGCATCATTTTGTGGACGGCCGCTGTGCGGACTGTGGTTACAAAGCAAAGTGTGAAGACGGCGAACACAATTTTGTGCGGCAGAGCGTGATGAGATATAGCGTAAGCTTCGACTACTATACTCCCAGCGCTGACGGCAGCCATTGTGTTGGCCACGGAAAGAGTGAATCTATACTTTATGAGTGCGTAAAATGCGGGGAGCATTACTATATATCTTCCTATGACCCGGATGCCGTGGTCGAAATGGAGCATGTATCGGGGGCTTATGATCTCCAGCGTACGGGCATATGCACGCGGTGTGGTCAGGTGACTGCCTGCCAGCACGTGAATACTTCAGAAAGGTGGGAGAGTGAGGATGTCATATTGAGCGATGTTCCCATTCAATCCAACGGCAATGGCACGCATACGGGAAAGCTTCGGCGCAGATGTTGGCTGTATTGTTACGACTGTGGCCGCGATTTTTTCCGCGAAAAAGTTGTAGATGTGACGGAGCGATGTGATTTCTCCAAAGATCCTCATAAGTGCTCAATCTGCGGTTTTGTGCGGACCATGGATGAGATAGAATGCGAACACCCGAATAGAGTTCTTGTCGAGGGTTCGGAACGCAGAAGCGGATATGATGGCATTCATCCCGATCCTCAGGATGCGAGTCAGCATATTTATGATTCTACATGGGTTGAACAGACATACTATTGCCCGGATTGCATGGGATATATTCAGGAAGAACACGAAGAGAGCGTTCCTTTCACGGAAAAGCATATCTACAACTTCGAGAAAATCAGCGATGCGCAAGGGAACGCGGTGTGGCGTTGTGGCTGTGGCTTTGAACTGCCTGCTACGGAGGAGTGTGTCCATGAAGATTTAAGTCCTTTTGACTATACTGCTTCTTATGTTTATAATGTCGATTTTATGTGGAAGGACAGTCAATACCATTTAAGGTTGGCAGAAGGAGGACAAACATGGATATGTGATTCGTGTGGGATGATTTTTTCGGCGCCTGCGGAAAGTGCCCTTACGGTGCTTGAACCGCACGTGTGGGATCCCACTGGCGTTTGCATCTACTGTGGCGGTTCAAAGACCGCAGCGCCGAAGCCGACGGAGGCCCCCACCGAAGCCCCGACGGAAGCTCCGACGGAAGCACCCACGCAGGCCCCGACCGAAGCGCCTACGCAGGCCCCGACGGAAGCACCCACGCAGGCCACGACCGAGGCACCCACGCAGGCTCCCACCGAGGCTCCGACAGCAGCACCCACACAGGTCCCGACAGAGGCTCCCACCGAGGCTCCGACGGCAGTGCCCACGCAGGCTCCGACGGTAGCACCGACCGAGGTTCCGACTGAAGCTCCCACGGAGGCACCGAGCGAGACGCCTGTGCCGAGCGCGACGCCGAACGCTGAGGTGACGGCGACGGTCGAGCCGACTCAGCCGGTTCCCACCGAAGAGCCGGCCGCGACCGAGGAGCCCGCGCAGACGGCCGCGCCGAGCCCGACGCAGGAGCCGGCGGTGGACGAACCGGTGTTTACGGAGGTCGCGCCGGACGGCGATCTGCACGGAGTGCGCACGGGAAACGGCCTGCGCATGGCGGAGGCGCTGGGAACGGCGGCGCGGAACATCGCGCAGGAGTACGGCGCGGACGTGCGGGTGTTTGTACAAGGCGCGAACCGGATCTTGAGCGAGCATGAGTTTGCCGCGCTGGAAGCGCTGCCGACGGACGAGCAGGTCATGGTGGTACTCACGGTGCTGGGGTACGAGGAAGAAGTGCAGAGCGGGCTGAACGCGATGGTGATGACGCTGTCGAACGAGGCGACGGCGCTGATCGAAAGTATACGCGCGCGGATCGCGGGAATGAGCGAGGACGAGCGCGCGGTATGTATGGCGCGAATGCGGACGTATTTCCCGGTGGTGAGGGAGAAGGGAACCAACCGGACGCGAATCACGCTGGAGCTGCACATGAAGATGGAAGCGGGCTATCAACTGGAGCGCTACAGCTTCGAACTGCGGGACGGGATATGGCTGTTGAGCAAGCTTGAAACCGCCGACGTGGATTCATAAGTGGTTTATTCCCAGCGGGAGCGAAGCAAATTCGCTCCCGCGCTTTCGTCTCCGGTGGGACGTGCACCCACTCGAAGTGTGCGGAATAGAATGTAGGGCGATTCATCCACGAGGAGGAATGCCCTATGTTTTTGGATGAAATGCTTCTGCTGTTGGCCGAGCGCACACTGGCGCTGGCGCTGCATCTGTCCGCCCGGGGATCGTTTCCGAAGCCGCTGGAGGAGGCGGAGGAGACGGAGCTCGTGCGAAGAATGGCGGAGGGGGATAACGAGGCCGCGAATCAGCTCATCGAGCACAATCTGCGGCTGGTGGCGCACATCGCCAAGAAGTACGCGCGCTCCGGCGACGCGGACGATCTGGTGTCCATCGGCTCCATCGGGCTCATCAAGGCTGTACATACCTTTCGCCCCGAGGCAGGACGGCTGACCACCTACGCCTCGCGCTGCATCGAAAACGAGATCCGAATGCACCTGCGCGCCTGCAAGAAGCTCAAAAATACCTCCACGATATCGGACACCGTGACCCGGGACAAGGAGGGCAACGAGGTGCAGATCACCGATCTGATGGGCACCGACCGGGACATGGTGCCCGACGAGGTGGCGCTGCGCATCGACGGGAGCCGCGCGCGCCGGCTGATCGGCGAGGTGCTTGACGAACGCGAGGCCCGCGTCATTCGGCTGCGTTACGGGCTGGAGGACGGCGCGCCGCATCCCCAGCACGAGGTGGCGGCGCAGCTGGGCATCTCCCGCAGCTACGTTTCGCGCATCGAGAAGCGTGCGCTGGGCAAACTGCGCGAGCGGATGGAAGAAACCCACTAGTCAAGCCGCGGATTCTGTGCTATAATTTAGAAAAAAGCGAAGCGAGGGGGAGCTCAATGAATTTTTCCGACGACGCCTTTGTGACGCTCCTGCTCTGCGTGGCGCTTTCACCGAATCAGGAGGAGTACGCCCGGCCGCTGAGCACGGCGGAGCTCAAGCGCCTGGAGGAGCGCGTGCGTGCGAGCGCCCTGCGCCGGCTGGGCAAGCTGATCGGCGTGGACATCAGCGGGCTGATGCTCCAACTGGATATCAGTGAGGAGGAGGCCTATCGCGTGTTCACGCTGCTCAATCGCGGGGTGCAGCTCAGCTACGCGCTGGAGAAGTGCCAGCGGCAGGGCATCCGGGTGGTTACCCGCTGCGACGATGGCTATCCCCGCCGTCCGCTGCGCCGCATGACGGACGCTGCTCCGCCGATGTTCTATGTCAGCGGAAATGAGGCGTTGCTGCATAAGCCGATGATTGCTATCGCCGGAATCAGCGGCGTTAGGACCACGCCCGAGGTGCGCGAGGCCATTGAATTTCTGGCGCACGGCGCGGCGCGGCTGGGCTACGCGGTGTTGACGGGCGGCGAGCGCGGCGTGTCCCGGGTGGCCATGAACGCGGTGCAGAACTGCGGCGGCGCGCTGGTGGAGGTGCTGGGCGGCGGCATGCTGGAGCGCCTCCAGGAGGAGGGCGTGTCCGACCTGTTGGCTGAGGGTCAGGCGGCCGTAGTCTCGTTGGAGCACCCCGAGGCGCTGTTCACCGTGAGCCACGCCATCGCTCGCAACAAACTGCTATTCTCGCTGGCCGAGGCGGCGTTTGTATTCAATACCGATGGAAAGCGCGGCGAGCTGGACGCCATCCGCAGCCGCTACTGCGACTGGATCTACGCGTGGACGGGCTTCCCGGCCAATCAGTATCTCATCGCTCGCGGCGCGATTCCCGTGAGCGACATTCCCCGGCTCGATCTGGATGAGCTCAGCCGCCACTGGCGCGGCGGGGAGAGCGAGCAGCTGAACCTGTTCGACCTGCTGTAAATCGTAAATCAAGAAGGGAGATTCTCAAAAACCTCAGGTTCTTGGAGGTTGGAAATCCTTTAGGTTTTCAAGTTCGGCCTATGGGCCGAACCGCACCGGTTCAAATCAAAGATTTGAGGCGGCGCGCTGCTCGGTCTGGGCGGCGCCCAGCGTAACCCTATCCCCGTAACCCAGCGGCCCGCGCGCAAAACAAGGCTTTATAACAGCAAGCAAAGTCGCCATTTCCCATAAGTGCGGGCCGCCGAAGCGCTTTTTGCTTTGGAAAGCAATGCATTCCAAAGCAAAACAGCAAACCAGACCTCCGCTCAAACGCGTCGTACTTCCGCGGCGACTTCCAGAACGATCTCCTAAGGACACAAATCCTTTGTAACGATTGCTCCATGGCCTTTTCTATAGACGGATGCGCCCCGCAAATCGCCCCCCCTGGCGGCAACATCAGCCCGCGCACCCCGCTGTTGCAAAATTGAGAATATCCTTTTTCAATTCCGCACCCATCTTCTAAATTATTATAAAGCAAATGTCATATAATCAACATATGGTGGTTTGTCATTATTAAATCACACAATATATGGGATTTCCGCTTGAATTTGCGGGCAGGGTGTGATAAAATATAAGGTAGCGAATAAAAATCAGGAGATATACGCGCTATGAAAATCATCAAGAGAAACGGCTCCGAAATGGTATTTGACATCAGCAAAATTATTGCCGCCATCGAAAAGGCGAACGTCACCGTTCCGGAGGAGGAGCGGCTGAATCAGCCGCAGATTCTGAGCATCGCCAGCGCCGTGGAGGAAAAGTGCGAGGCTATGCACCGCGCGCCCTCGGTGGAGGAGATCCAGGAAATGGTGGAGACCCTCATCATGGAGTGCGGCGCGTTCGAGGTTGCCAAGCACTACATCCGCTACCGCTACACGCGCAACCTGGTGCGCCAGGCCAACACCACGGACACCCAGATCCTGACCCTCATCGAGTGCAACAACGAGGAGGTCAAGCAGGAGAATTCCAACAAGAATCCCACGGTGAACTCCGTGCAGCGCGACTACATGGCGGGCGAGGTTTCGAAGGACATCTCGCGCCGCATGCTGCTGCCGGAGGACGTGGTGCGCGCCCACGAGGAGGGCATCATCCACTTCCACGACATGGATTACTACGCCCAGCACATGCACAACTGCGACCTGGTGAACCTGGAGGACATGCTGCAAAACGGCACCGTGATCTCCGGCACGATGATCATCAAGCCGCACAGCTTCTCCACCGCCTGCAACATCGCCACGCAGATCATCGCGCAGGTCGCCTCCAACCAGTACGGCGGCCAGAGCATCTCGCTTGCGCACCTCGCGCCCTTCGTAGAGGTCTCCCGCAAGAAGATCCGCCGGGACGTGGAGGAGGAGCTGCGCATGACCGGCGCGCAGACCGACGAGGCGACCGTGTCTGCCATTGTCGAGAAGCGGCTGCGCGAGGAGGTGCGCAAGGGTGTGCAGACCATCCAGTACCAAGTGCTCACGCTGATGACCACCAACGGACAGGCGCCGTTTGTGACGGTGTTTATGTACCTCAACGAGGCGAAGTCCGCCCAGGAGAAGAAGGACCTGGCCCTCATCATCGAGGAGACGCTGGAGCAGCGCTACCAGGGCGTGCAGAACGAGGTGGGCGTGTGGGTCACACCCGCGTTCCCGAAGCTCATCTACGTGCTGGAGGAGGACAACATCACCGAGGGCTCCGAGTATTGGTATCTCACCGAGCTCGCCGCCAAGTGCACCGCCAAGAGGCTGGTGCCGGACTACATCTCCGAGAAGAAGATGAAGGAGCTCAAGGAGGGCAATTGCTTCCCGGTGATGGGTTGCCGGAGCGCGCTGAATCCCTGGAAGGACGAGGACGGCAACTACAAGTTCTACGGCCGCTTCAATCAGGGCGTGGTGACCATCAACCTGGTGGACGTGGCGCTGTCCTCGGGCGGCAACATGGAGAAGTTCTGGCAGGTGTTCGACGAGCGGCTGGCGCTGTGCTACAAGGCGCTGATGTGCCGCCACAACCGCCTGAAGGGCACGCTGTCCGACGCCGCGCCCATCCTTTGGCAGGACGGCGCGATCGCGCGGCTTGAAAAGGGCGAGAAGATCGATAAGCTGCTTTACGGCGGCTATTCCTCGATCTCGCTGGGATATGCAGGCCTGTGCGAGTGCGTGCGCTACATGACAGGCAAGTCGCACACCGATCCCTCCGCCACGCCGTTTGCGCTGAGCATCATGAAGCACATGAACGAGGCCTGCAACCGCTGGAAGGCCGAGACGAACATCGC
This sequence comes from uncultured Clostridia bacterium, assembly GCA_947596085.1. Classification (GTDB taxonomy): domain Bacteria; phylum Bacillota; class Clostridia; order Christensenellales; family Aristaeellaceae; genus SFTH01. The sequence continues at coordinate 68,320 of CANQEW010000003.1, forward strand.
GTTCAGCATCTACGGAACTCCCCTGGAGTCCACCACCTACAAGTTTGCCAAGTGCCTGCAGAAGCGCTTCGGCATCATCCCGGGCGTGACCGACAAGGCCTACATCACCAACAGCTACCACGTGCACGTGACCGAGGAGATCGATGCCTTCGAGAAGCTGCGCTTTGAGGCGCAGTTCCAGGCGCTGTCCACCGGCGGCGCGATCAGCTACGTGGAGGTGCCAAATCTGCAGAACAATGTGCGCGCGGTGATCGAGGTCATCAAGTTCATCTATGACAACATCATGTATGCCGAGCTCAACACCAAGAGCGACTACTGCCAGGTGTGCGGCTACGATGGGGAGATCGAGATTCAGGACGACGACGGCAAGCTGGTTTGGACCTGCCCGAAGTGCGGCAACCGCGACCAGAACAAGATGAACGTTGCGCGGCGCACCTGCGGTTACATCGGCACCCAGTTCTGGAACCAGGGCCGCACGCAGGAGATCAAAGAGCGCGTGCTGCACCTGTGATATGAATTACGGCAACATCAAGCGCCTCGACGTGGCCGACGGCGAGGGCGTGCGCGTGAGCCTGTTCGTATCCGGATGCCGGAACCACTGCGAAAACTGCTTTCAACCGGAGACTTGGGATTTTTCTTACGGCCAGGCGTACACGCGGGAGACCGAGGATAAAATCCTCTCGCTGCTGGAGCCCTACTACGTGGACGGGCTGACGCTCCTGGGCGGCGAGCCCTTCGAGCCAGAGAACCAGCGCGAGCTGGTCAAGCTGCTGCGCAGGGTGCGGGCCGAGCGGCCGGAAAAGACGGTGTGGTGCTACAGCGGCTACACCTTCGAGCAGATGCGAAGCGAGGGACATCCGCGCTGCGAGGTCACGGACGAGATGCTGGGGCTGATCGACGTGCTGGTGGACGGGCGCTTCGTGGAGGCGCTCAAGGATATATCGCTGAAATTCCGCGGATCGTCCAATCAGCGCATCATCGACGTGCGAAGGACGCTGGAGAGCGGAGAGGTTGTGCTGTTCGATCGGTGAGTGAGGCGGGCGCTCGAAAGAGCGCCCGTTGCGCTTTTAACGCCTATTCGGCTGACAATTGGATGCGAAAGATACCCGGGAGGAGATTTCCACCGCCCGGGCATCTTTCGCATGTTGGATCGGCGTCAGCGATCGTCATTCTCCACTGTGGCCGAATCCGCGCCGCTGTACTCCTCGTTCCAGCTCACGTAGTCGGCGCTCCGGTACTCGTCCTCGACGCTGCTCCAGCTGAGGCAGGCGTAGCCGGTGAAGGAGCTGCCGTCCTCGGAGGTGAGCACCAGCGCCTCCACGCTGCCGGAGCTGGGCTTGCTCACCGGAACGGCGATGCGCCAGAGCCGGCCCGTCCAGTAGGCGACGGCGTACTTGGTTTGGGGCGACGAGCCCGGCAGGTCCGAAAAGGATCCCTCGGCGAAGCTTCGCCACTCGTCCGCGCTGGGCGACAGCCCCGAGAAGGGGAGCCCGGTCACCACGCGGTCGTAGTCGCCGGAGGCGAGGCAGGTGAGCGCGGCCTTCGCGTACTTGAACATCTTGGAGCCGAGCGGCGGCACTTCGGCGAGCGCCGGAACCGCCATGGCGATCAGCAGCGCGGCGATCAGCGCGCAGCTAAGGAGCTTCTTCATGGCAAACCCTCCGTTTCCCGTTCATCGTTTGGACGAGGCGGCCCCCATTTTTGTTGCCGCCTGGGGCATGACAATTTTTAGCATGAGCATGTCCAGCGCCGCGCGGTCGCGCAGCCTGCCGGACTTGATCGCGTAATCGGCCTCCACGCAGCGCAGATAGCGCTCCCGCAGCGCGTCCGCCGGAATCGAGCGAATCTGTCGCTGAATCATGCGGGCGCGGTAGTCGCTCACATTCAGCGCCTTCAAAAGTTCGGGCAGATTGCTACGGGTCTCCCGCGCGTACTGGATGTGTGCGTCCACGCGCAATTGGCTGGAGAACAGGGCGATCAGCCGCACCGCGCTTCCGTCGGTGCGCAGCACGGAGTTGGCCGCCTCGACGGCCTGCGCGAGCCGCCCCGCGAGCAGGTGATCGAGGATCACGAAAGCCGAAAATTCCGGTGAGGGCGTGACTGCCGCGCGCACGTCCGAAACCTGAATCTCCTCCGCCGTACCCACATAGGCCGCGAGTTTGTCGAGCTCCCCGGACAGCCGGGTCAGATCCTGACCGGCCATCATGCTCAGTTCCTCAATCGCGTCGGAGGAGATGCGCTTGCCCAGCGGGCGCAGGCGCTGATTGCACCACTTCGCCAGCTGCACCCCGCTCAGATAGGAGAAATCTACCCAGCCGGGCAGCTTTTTCAGCCGCGCGGGCAGGCGCTTGCGGCCGTCCAGTTCCACGCTCATGTAGAACACCAGCGCACAGCTCTCCGGCGCGTCCTCGAGCCAGGCGAGGATGCGGTTTACGTCGTCCTCCTCGTTTTTGGCCCTTCCGGCGGCCAGCGGGCCCCAGTCCCGCACGACCACCACGCGCCGCTCGCACATCACCGGCAGCGTCTCGCAGGCGTCGATGATGTCCCGGGCGGAGCAGCCCTCCAGCGTCGCGTCGTTGAGCGCCTCGAGCCCGGCGGGCAATAGCTTCCTGCGCAGCGTCGCCAGCGCCTCGCGCTTGTTCAGCTCCTCGGGGCCGGTGAAGAGATAGACGCGCTCCAAGCGGCCTTCCTTGACCGAACGGTAGAAATCATTCCAGTTCATTGCGACCTCCGAAGGGCAGATATCCCCGCAGCGTCAGCGTGCCGTCCTCCCGAACGCGGCAGGTCACCGCGCCGGAGCGATCCGTGCGATATACCCGCGCGCCGGCCGCGTTGAGCATCTCCAACACCCGGGGGACCGGGTGGCCGTAGCTGTTGCCGCGCCCCACGGAGATGACCGCCGCCGAGGGGGTGGTCTCCGCGAGCAGCGCCGCCGTGGTGCCATCCCGCGCGCCGTGGTGGGCGACCTTCATGAGATCGACGTCGCCCGCCAGTCCGGTCGAGACCTCCGCGGGAGCATCCGCGAGGAACAGCGCCCGCGCGGAGCCATACTCCAAGCGGAGGATCAATGAATCATCATTCGCCGAATCCGTCGAAATTCCTGCTTTTGGGGAGAGCACGCGCAGAATCGCGCGCTCCGACAGGGCGATTTCGTCTCCGGCGGAAACGGCAGTCACCTCCGCGCCCGCCGCGCGGGCGGCGTCCAGCGCCGCGGTGAGCTCCGGGTCGATGTAGAAGTTGTCCCAGTTCGCGGAGAGGTAGATGCGCTTCGGTACGCAAACCGCGAGCACATCCGCGAGGCCGCCGGCGTGATCCAGGTGGGAATGGGTCAGGAAGATCGCCTCGGGCGCGTAGTTCATGGCGCTCAGATAGTCGGCGGCGGGGCCGTAGTCGTCGCCCGCGTCCACCAGATAGACGCACCCCTCGCTGCGAATCACGGCGCAGTCCGCCTGTCCGGCGTCTAGAAAGACCACACTCAATCCGAGCGTCGGCAGCCACGCGCAGAGGTTGGCGATCGGAATCGCCAGCAGCACCGTGAAGGGAAGCCAGCGCCGCAGCCGCTTTGGCAGCCGGGAGAGATCCGAGGATGCCAGGCAGAGCAGCACACAGATCGCGACCAGCCACAGCGGAAAGCGCGCGACGCGCACCTGCGCGAAGGGTAGAGCGGCGATGCCGGTCACCAGCGCGGTGAGCAGGCCGAACAGAAAGTCCGCCACCGCTGCGACGGGCGCGAGGTTGAACAGCGCGCCCAGCAGGGCGGGCACGTAGGCGATCATCGTCAGCGGCGCGGCCAGCAGGTTCGTCAGCAGCGACCACACCGGCTGCGCGCCGAAGAAGTGCACGACCGCGGGCAGGATCGCGAGCTGCGCCGCCAGCGTCGCCACGGCGGCGCCGGCGATCCAGCGCAGCGCGCGCGACAGGGGACGGCGAAAGTCCACCCGCTCGTCCAGAATTCTGCGCAGCAGCGGCAGGCGGCCCAGCGGCGGGGCGAGCAGTATGATGCCCGCCGTCGCGCCGTAGGAGAGCGCGAAGCCCGCGTCCAGGATCGCCGTCGGCCGAATCAGCAGGTGCAGCAGCAGCGCCGCGCCCAAACGGGTCGGCCCGTCGGAGCGCCGGCCAGCGAGCGGCGCAAGACCAAAGATCGCGTACATGATCGCCGCGCGGGCGAGGGAGGGCGTATAGCCGATCAGCAGTCCGTAAGCGGTGAGCAGGGTGAGCGTGACGCCAAAGGCCGCGTTTCGCTTCAGAAATCGGCCCAGAAGCAGCGCGATCAGCCCGGCGAGCACGCTCAGGTGCATGCCGGAGATGGCCAGCAGGTGCGCCGCGCCCGCGCGGGCATAGCTCACGCGTTCCTCCGCACTCAAGCCGCCCCGGTCACCCAGTACCAGCGCACGTGCCAGCGCGGAATGGTTTGGAAACAGCCGGTCGATGCGCTCGTTCAGTGCGCAGCGGAGCTTCTCGGGCAGGTCGGTCAGCCGCTCGGGCGTGTCCGCAAATTCCGCCGTCTCGATCTCGGCCGTGGCGTAGTTGCGCAGCCCACGCGAGCGGCGGTAGTTGGAATAGTTGAACTGACCGGGATTGGTCGCCTCATCCGAGCGCCAGATGTGGGCGAGGACATCGACGCGCTGGCCGAGGCGGACGCCCTGAAGCAGCGCCTCGTCGCCGCGCAGGTAGAGCTGAATCCGGCCGTTCCGGGGGACGCCGTCCAGACGGAATTCATCCAGCACGCAGACGGTGCGCTGCGTATCCGCGTTGAATTCGGGCATTTCGCAGATCCGGCCGGTGAGTTGGACGCCCGTGCGCTCATCCAACGGTTCCACCGCGCGCCAGGCGGCGTCGAAGCGCAGCATCCCCGCCGGGAGCATGGCGAGCGCCAGCAGCGCGACGGCGAGCCTGCGCCGGTGGAGCAGGCAGAGGGGAAGCAGCAGGAGCGCCAGCAGCGCGATTCCCGAGGCGATGTAAGGCAGATCCAGCATGTACTGCAGCGCGCAGCCCAGCAGAAACAGTGCCGCTGCCAGCAGCAGCGGACGCGCGCGCAGCGTGCGCGTGAGCGGATCCCGCTCCCGCAGGGGCGGCTCAGATCTCGTATTGCCTTCCAATTTGCACAAACTCTGCGTCGGGTCGGACGGCGCGCGCCTCCGCCTCGAGCGCCTCGGGCGCGTACTTGGGATTCAGATGGGTGAGCAACAGCCTTCCGCAGCCCGCGCGATTCGCGAGGTGCGCGCAGCGCTCCGCGCTCAGGTGCGGCTTTTCCATGGCCCAGTCCGCCGCGCTCAGTCCCGCGTCGGCGAGCAGCACGTTTGCGCCCGCGAGGAAGCCGTCCAGCCCCTCGAGTTCGTTGGTGTCGCCGGTGTAAGCGAAGCACTTCCCGCCGCGCTCGGCGCGCAGCGCGAAGCTCTGCACGGGGTGGCGGCCGGGATGGAAGCGAAACTGGATTTCGCCGATTTGCGCATCCTCCATCGGGCGGAGATCGTAACAGGGCGCGTCCAGCAGCGCGCGCACGGCCGCCGGCGAATCGGGCGCATACACGGGCAGCGGAACCGCGCGCGGGTGGAACTGCAGCGCATACTGCATAGGCAGAAGGTCGCTCATGTGGTCGTAGTGAAGGTGGCTCAATACCACCGCGTCGAGCGCCTCCCAGGGAATGTGGCGGGCCAGATTCGCGATCACGCCCGCGCCGCAGTCGATCAGCACCTGCGTGTCGCCCTCGGAGAGCAGGTAGCCGGAGCACGCGCCCCCGGCGCTCGGGTACGGGCCGTTGCAGCCCAGAATCGTGAGCTTCATAAAGATCGTCTCCTTCCATTATGCGTCCGGCGCGTAGCCGCGCACCAGTCCGGGGTCGGGCAGCAGCGGCGTGCGCAGATAGATGCTTCCGGCGAGGCTCTCCACCTGCCGCCCCTCTACCAGGAAGCCCACCGCGCCGATGCCGTCCAACTCCGTCAGGGCGTTCACCATGGCGTAGATCAGCGAGCGCTCCCCGTGCGCGTCGAGGGACTGGCACTGGCAGTAGAAGTTGCCGGAGAGGTTGACCGTCGCCACGCCTTCCGCCACGGAAACGCCGAGCAGGTCCTCCGGGCCGATACCCTCGGGAAACGCGGAGCGCAGATCGGGCAGATAGGAGCCGCCCAGCGTGATCATGGCGGGTAATATGCTGCCGGCGGACGTCGCCGCGGCCCGGGACACGGCGCACTCCAGCCGCACGAGGTTGCCGTCGTCTCTGGCAAAGTAGAGCCAGGCGCTGCTGCCCGCGCAGGAGTCGAAGTCCGTGCGGCGCATCTCTCCGTTGGGGAAGCGCGCCAGCCGCACGCCCATGTCGCACTCGGTTACGGCTTGGCCGCCAATGGAGACGCGCACCGCGTCCAATTCCGGCAGGAAAGAGGTGAGCGTGAGCACCAGCGAGCCATAGAACTGCCAGCTCTCGATGCCGGACAGCGCCAGATAGTTGGCGAGCACCGGGGAGAGCGCTAGCTCCAGCACGCGCTCGCCGCCGCTGGTGACGCTTGTGTGCGGCGCGTCCTCCAGAAGATCGATGCCCTCGGGAGCGAAGGAAAAGCAGCAGCGCCGCGTCTGGGGACCAGCGCACAGCGCCTCGATGAGCGCGGAAGCGTAGTCCTCGTCCGGGAAGCTGACGGTTCGCACCTCCGGAAGGAGATATTGACCGCCATACGCCGGGAAGTACAGGCAGGCCGAGCGCTCCAGGACGGCGCCGCCCGCGGCGAAGCGCTCCCGCTCGGACTGCAGCTGGGCATACAGCGCGGGAATGTTGCCGTTCAGTCCGGTGAAGGTTCCCAGGGGAAGTCCGCATATGTCGATGGCCCGATCGCCGGAGAGTACATTCACCGCTTCCACGCCGTCGATGCCAAGCAGCGTGTTTGCGATGGAACAGCACAGCAGCAGGCAGTCAGAATCGCTGCGGCCGGCCGCGGCATCGAGCGGGAGCCGGACCGTGGCCGCGCCGCTGGAAAATTCCACGTCTTCAATGGCGGCGCGCGCGCCGAACAGCTCCTCCAGCGCGGCGCGCGTTAGATTGCCATCCGCCCCCGGCGAGATCAGGCGTATGACGGCGGTGAGCTCCATCGCGGCCTCCGAGGCGCGATAGAGCGTGATCTCGCGGGCGAGCGAGGCGCTGTCGTCGCCCAAAATCTGATTCTCGGGCGCAACTGGCGGCTCGGGAAGCGAGGCGCTCGATCCCCCCTGGGGCGCGCCGCCGCGACCCGAGCAGGCGGTCAGCAGCATCGCTGCCGCCGCGAGCAGGGCCATCAATCGAATTCGTCTGTTCAAGCGCTTCGCCTCCCTTCGTTTCCTGTGATTCACGGCTGGATGGGCAAATCGATGGTGAAGGTCGTCCCTTCGCCCAGCGTGCTGTCGGCCTGGATCTTGCCGCCATGCAGCTGTACGATCTGCTGGACGATGGACAGGCCCAGGCCCGTGCCGCCCGTGGCGCGGGAGCGCGCCTTGTCCACGCGGTAGAAGCGGTCGAAGATGTAGGGGAGGTCCTTCTCGGGGATGCCCTGGCCGGTGTCTGCGATGCGCACGATCGCCCGCTTCCCGCTGCGCGAGAGTTGCACGCGCACCACACCGCCGCGGTCGGTGTATTTGATGGCGTTGTCGATCACGTTGTAGATCACCTGCTGCAGTTTCAGACTGTCGCCCGGAACGCTCACCTCGTCGCGCGCCTCCAGTTCGATTTCGATGCCGTTCTCCCGAGCCAGCGGCAGCAGGCGCTTGATCTGCTCGTCCAGCAGCGCGCGCAGGCGAATGTTTTCGATGTTGAGCTTCATGCCGCCGCTGTCGATGTTGACCAGCGTCAGCAGATCGGAGACGATGCGGCTGAGGCGGTCGATCTCCTGATTGGCGTCGTTGAGGAATTCCTTCGCCATGCCGGGGTCGATGGGGTCCTGATACAACAGCGTCTGGATGAGAATCTTCATCGTGCTCAGCGGGGTTTTCAGCTCATGCGACGCACTGGAGACGAATTGACTTCGCGCCTGATCCAGCGCCTCGATGCGCTCGGACATGGAGTTGAACGCCTGGGCCAGGTCGGAAAATTCGTTGTGGCCGCGCACCTCGACGCGCGCGGAGAGCTCACCGCCGCTCATCTTGCGGATGCCCTCGCTCAGGTCGCCGATGGGCCGGGTGACGGCGCGCATGATGTACATGCTGACGATCAGGACCATCGCGAGGACGACAAACATCCAGCTGAGGATTTGCAGCTGGATGCTGCGCAGGTTCTCGTAGATCTCCTGTACGGGGGTGATGTAGACCAACGCGCCCACGCGCTCGCCGCCCCGGGAGATGGCCTGGGCGTACAAACCGTTCATGGAGCGCACATTCTCGTAGAGGGACAGGGCGGAGCGCACCCAGAAGCCGCCGGATCCACCCGCGTCGTAGAAGCCGTAGTCGCTCTCCGCGCTTCCGGACAGCACGCGCTCGACTTCGCGGTTGGACAGGCGCGTTCCGGAGAGCTCGGAGCGGGTGTCCGCCTGCACCACGCCGTAGGGATCCAACACCAGCACGCGGGCGCCGTTTTCGTCCGCTACGCCGCGCGCGAGGGCCAGCAGCGCGTCAATATCAAGGGCGACCAGGGGGTCGCCGATCTGCTCGGAGAGCGTCTCGGCGATCCTCTGGTCGTCCCTTACGCGCTGGGTAAACAGGTTTTCGCCCACGAGCTGGATCAGCGAAAACGCCACGGCGGAGAATGCGACGGCGATGATCAGCAGGTAGGCGAATACGATTTTCCAGCGTATGGAATGCAGGCCGTTTTTAATCTTTGTCAGTAAAATAGTAGCCCACTCCCCACTTCGTGAAGATGTATTCCGGCTGACTGGGCATCTTTTCGATCTTTTCGCGCAGGCGGCGGATGTGGACGTCTACGGTTCGCAGATCGCCGAGGTAGTCGTACTTCCAGATGGTCTCGAGCAGGCTCTCCCGGGAGAACACCTTGCCGCGGTTGGTGATGAACAGCTGCAAGAGGTCGAATTCCTTCGCCGTCAGGTTGACCTCCTTGCCCGCGATGGTGACGCTTCGATTGTTCATATTCATCTGCATATCACGCACGGTGATGATGCGCTGGCTGGATTCGCGCTGGGACATGGCCGTGCGGCGGAAGATGGTTTTGATGCGCGCCTTGACCTCCAGAATGTTGAAGGGCTTGGTCATGTAATCGTCCGCGCCATACTCCAGGCCGAGAATCTTGTCCATGTCGTCGCCCTTGGCGGTCAGCATGATGATGGGCACGTTGCTGCGCTCGCGAATGCGCTGGCAGACCTCCATGCCCTCAATCTTGGGGAGCATCACGTCCAGCAGCACCAGATCGTACTGCCCGGCAAAGAACTTGGTCACCGCCTCTTCACCGTCCTGTGCCGAGTCGGTCGCGTAGCCGTCCTGTTCCAAGGAATATTTCAAACCCTTCACAATCAGGGGCTCGTCATCGACGATCAAGATCTTTTTCGGCATAAGAAAACCCTCCACTGCTCTCGTTTTTTGGGGAATGGCCATTAATAATCGCTTCGGTTCATAATTTTGTCAATATAATTATACACGATTGTCAATCGGATTTCAAGTCTTGGCTTGTTAATGTTAGTTTTTTCGGCATCTATGTACAAAAGAACAGGAAAATGTTATAATAGATAATTGAAAAGATTTCGTCGCCGACATGCGTCGAAACTTGCTGAATATCGGAGGAACCTGTCCCATGCGCCGCAAACTGTCCGCGCTGATCTCGCTCGCGCTCATTTGGATGATCCTTGCCTGCGCGGGCGCGTCGGCGCTCACACCGGAGAATTACGATTCGCAGAATCCGCAGCAGCTCAGCCCGGATATGCTCTATTCCGAGGCCGCGATTCTCATGGACGCGAACTCCGGAGACGTGCTCTTCGGCAAGAACGAGTATACCCGCATGCATCCGGCCAGCACCACGAAGATCATGACGCTGCTGCTGGGCATTGAGAGCGGCTTCGACCTGAACGCCCAGATTTCCATTCCGCAGGCGGCGGCGGATATCGCCCGGGATTCCACGCTCGTGCCGGTGTTCCCCGGTGAGACGATGCGCTACGGCGATCTGCTGATCGGCTTCTTTCTGAACTCCGGCAACGACGGCGCGAACGCCGTGGCGGTGCTGGTGGCCGGAAGCATCGAGAATTTCGTGGCAAAGATGAACCAGCGCGCGGCCGAGATCGGCTGCCGGGACACCCACTTCGCCAACGCTCACGGCTACACCCAGGAGGATCACTACACCACCGCCTACGACATGGCCCTCATCACGCAGGAGGCCATGCGCAACGAGACCTTCCGCGCCATTGCCAGGCTGGGCAAGGCCACGATCCGGGTCAACGAGCGCGGGGACATCGCAGCCGGGGCGGGCCGGTCGCGCCTGATTTTGCAGGAAGGCTCGCCCTACTACTATGCGGGCGCCATCGGCGTCAAGAGCGGCACCACCAGCGCGGCGGGCAATTGCTTCGTGGGCGCCGCGGAGCGCGACGGCGCGGAGATCATCTCCGTCGCCTTCAAGGCTCCCCAGGACGACCAGCGGTGGATTGATACGCAGCGCCTCTTCGATTACGGCTGGACCTGTTACGATGCCTACACCCTCGACGAGATGTACGCGATCGCGGCGCCGCAGATCGTCAACATCGTGATCTCCAACGCCGCCTCGGACGATCCCAACGGCGGGCGGCTTCGCCTGGAGGTCGCGCAGATCAGCAATTCGGACTACCTGCGCATGGTGGAGCGGGGCAGCGAGCAGGCGATCAACGATGCTGTGGCGGACTTCGTGTCGCGCACGCAGGTGCAGCTGCCGCACGATCTGACCGCGCCCATCTCGCAGGGCGAGATCATCGGCGATCTGAGCTATTACGATCCCTCCACGGGGAGCACCGTCACCGCCAAACTGATCGCGGAGCGCGATGTAGCGGAGCGCACGGCGCTGATGCGGCTGACGGACTATCTGCCCTTCCTGCGCATCTTTGAGAATCCGCTGTTCCTGGTGCTGCTGGCCGTGCTGCTGGTGCTGGTATTGCTGATCGTGCTGCTGATCGCCAGCAAGCGCGCGGAGAAGCAGCGCAGGCGCAGGAAGATCTACGAGCGCAAGCGCGAGGAGTATCTGCGCCGCCAGGCGCAAGCGGCCCGCCGCGACGGCGGTTCGCGCCGTCCCCGGCAGTGATATTTCGCAATCCATTTTCGTAACTGCTGAATAAATCCCTCCGTTTTTCCCGAAGCTGGAAAGAGAAACGGAGGGATTTTTATGACGGGAACAAACCTATCCGCAACAATTCATAAGCTCTGGGCGGCGCTTCGCGTTCGCGGCGGACAAATCGCTTACTGCGGCGGCGTGGCGCTCGCGCTGACCGCCATCGCGTTCGCGGCGGAGAGCTATCGCCGAGACCATGTTGTAACGCCGGAAGCGCCGGCGCTCCCGGCGCTGGATCTTTCCGCTCCGATGGAGACGGAGGCGCCGGGAGAACTTCGCGCGCCGGAGGGCGCCCTGCTGCGCGCCTATTCGGAGGCGCCGGTCTGGAACGCTTCGCTCGGACTTTGGGAGAGTCACGCTGCGGTGGACTACCGCATGGAGGATGGCGCGGTGAAAAGCTTGGGCGCGGGGGTCGTGCGCGCGGTGAGCGAGGGCGGCGCGTACGGCGGCTGCGTGGAGGTGGAGTGCGGGGAACTGCTGCTGCGCTATGCGTCCATCGAGCCGGATGCGAACCTGCGGCCCGGAGACGAGATCGAAGCCGGGGATCGCATCGGAGCGGTGGACGCGAGCATGCCGGGGGAGGCTGGCCTCGGACCGCATCTGCACCTGGAAGGGATTCGGGACGGAGCACCGGTGAACTGCGCAGCGCTGTTGGGCGGGGATTGACGAATTTGAAATTCATGATATAATGATGCTGTTAATACTGTGAATTCATGGAAAGGTTGGAAGAGGGGAATGGCGAGACTGTGGGTGCGGATCATCGCGCGGCATCGCATCGCGCGGCAGGCGACGGTCCCCTGCGCGCCGGACGGCGTGGACGAGGCGCTGACGGAGATCTGCAGGGAGTTTGACATCCCCTGCCCGCTGTGGCTGGATAAGCACGCGCACGAGTTCGAGGCCTTCCGTCACACGGCCTTTCTGCCCGAACACTTCATGGAGGAAGTGCCCTTTCAGCGGCTCGAAATCGAGTATTTGGACGACGAGAACCGCAAGCGCCGCAGCGCCGACCCGCGCAACCAATTCGACGGTTTTTAAGAAAGTGACAGTGTCATTCGTAGTAAAGGATTGAATCAACTCGTCGAACGCGCGCGGCAACTTTTTTAGACGCGGCACACTATGTGCTACACTCCGTTAAAACTTGGAGAGCGCGCGCCCCGCGTTGACGAAGGAGGAAAATTGTGCTATAATGCTTGCTGTCGATGACGAGGAGGAGTAGCGCTTGCGCGTCCCAAGAGAGAGCGGCTCGTGGCTGTGAGGCCGCTCGGAAGGGCGGAGCGCGAAGGTCGCTTCGGAGGCGGCGCGGTGAACGGAGTAGCCGCGCGGGGCGCGCCCCTTACAGCGCGCGAGAGGCTCGGGATGACCGGGCGAAGCAAGGTGGTACCGCGGAACAGACCCGCCCTTCGGGTTCTGTTCCGCTTTTGTTTTGGGAGGTGATCGAGAGCATGACGAGGGTCAATCCGTTCGGTATCGCGCTGTTGGCGCTGGGCGTGCTCATCGTCGCGCTGGCCGGGAGGATTTCCCGCCAGGGCGCGCGAAATGTGTTCAAGCTGCTCGGGCTGTTCGCCGCCATGGGCGGCGCGCTGCTCGCGATTTGCGGATAAAGATTTGGGAGGAAGTTATGGAGAACAGGGAATTCAATATGGAGAAGGTCTACCAGCCCCAGCAGATCGAGGCCCGCATCTATGACGCGTGGGAGAAGTCCGGCGCGTTCAAGCCGGTGATGAAGCCCGGCCGGAAGTCGTTCACCATCGTCATGCCGCCGCCAAACATCACGGGCCAGCTCCACGTGGGGCACGCGCTGGACGAGATGCCCCAGGACGTGCTGATCCGCTATCACCGCATGAAGGGCGACCCGACGCTGTGGGTGCCCGGCACCGACCACGCCGCCATCGCCACCGAGGTGAAGGTGGTGGAGGCATTGCGGGCGGAGGGTCTCACCAAGCAGGACCTCGGCCGCGAGAAGTTCCTGGAGCGCACCTGGGAGTGGAAGAAGGAGTATGGCGGGCGGATCGTCCGGCAGCTTCGCAAGCTGGGCGTGTCCTGCGACTGGTCGCGCGAGCGCTTCACGATGGACGAGGGCCTTAGCAAGGCTGTGCGCGAGACCTTCGTGCGCCTCTACGAGAAGGGCCTGATCTACCGCGGCAAGCGCATGATCAACTGGTGCCCGGCCTGCCAGAGCGCGCTCTCCGACGCCGAGGTCGAGTACGTGGAGCAGAAGTCCCACCTGTGGCACATCCGCTATCCCGGGCCGGACGGGCACGACGTGGTCGTCGCGACCAGCCGCCCGGAGACGATGCTGGGCGACACCGGCGTGTGCGTCAACCCCAACGACGAGCGCTACAGGGATCTCGTGGGCAAGACCGTGCTGCTGCCCATCGTCAACAAGCGGATTCCCGTGGTGGCCGACGACTACGCCGAGATGGAGTTCGGCACCGGCGCGGTGAAGATGACTCCCGCACACGATCCCAACGACTACGAGGTGGCCCAGCGCCACAATCTTGAAATCGTCTGCGTGATTGCCGAGGACGGCCGCATGAACGAGAACGCGGGCAAGTACGCGGGCATGACCACGATGGAGTGCCGCAAGGCCATCGTCGAGCAGCTCAAAGAGGAAGGCTACCTCGTGCGCATCGAGGACTACACCCACAATGTGGGCACCTGCTACCGCCACCACGACACCGTGGTGGAGCCGTACCTCTCCGACCAGTGGTTCGTGACGATGAAGCCGCTGGCAGCGCCGGCCATCGAGGTGGCGAAGAACAAGGAGCTCGTGTTCGTGCCCGAGCGCTTCGAAAAGACGTATCTGCAGTGGATGGAGAACATCCGCGACTGGTGCATCTCCCGCCAGCTCTGGTGGGGACACCGCATTCCGGCCTTCTACTGCGAGGAGTGCGGCGAGCTGACCGTCTCCCGCGAGGACATCACCGTCTGCCCAAAGTGCGGTGGCAAGGTTGATCAGGAGGAGGACGTGCTCGACACCTGGTTCTCCTCGGCGCTGTGGCCCTTCTCCACGCTGGGCTGGCCGGAGGAGACGGAGGATATGAAGAACTTCTATCCGAACTCCGTGCTCTCCTGCGGCTACGACATCATCTTCTTCTGGCTGGCGCGCATGGTGTTCTCCGGGCTCGAGCAGACGGGCAAGTGCCCATTCCACGTGGCACTGATGCACGGCCTGGTGCGCGACGCGCAGGGCCGCAAGATGAGCAAATCGCTGGGCAATGGCATCGATCCCATCGAGGTGATCGATCAGTACGGCGCGGACGCGCTGCGCTTCTCGCTGGTGATGGGCGTCGCGCCCGGCGCGGACGTGCGCCTGTCCAACGAGAAGATCGAGACCTACCGCAACTTCTGCAACAAGATCTGGAACGCCAGCCGCTTCGTGCTGATGAACCTGCAGGGTTTCGAGCCGAAGGGCCTGCCCGCGCCGGAGGAGCTGTCCATCGCGGACAAGTGGATCCTCTCCGTCTATCAGGACACCGTGCGCGAGGTCACGGACAAGCTGGAGAACTTCGATCTGGGCATGGCGGCGACCAAGCTCTACGACTTCGTGTGGTCGGACTTCTGCGACTGGTACATCGAGATCGCCAAGCAGGGGCTCTATGCCGAGGACGGCGGCGTCAAGCGCGTGACGCAGGAGGTGCTGCTGCACGTGCTCACCGGCATACTGAAGCTCCTGCATCCCTACATTCCGTTCATCACCGAGGAGCTCTACGGCTATCTGCCCAACGCCGGCGGCATGCTGATTTCCGCGAGCTGGCCCGAGTGCGATCCCGCGTATGACTTCGCCGACGTGGCCGCGCGCTTTGAGGGCGTGATGGACGCCATCCGCGCCATCCGCAACCTGCGCGCCGAGATGAACGTGCCCATGTCCAAGCGCGCCACGCTGATTCTCAAGCCCCACGAGGGCTGGTATGACCCGCTGGCCGCGGCCGAGGGTTACTTCAAGCGCCTGGCGGGCGCGAGCGCGGTGGAGTTCATCGATTCCGCCGCGCCCAACCCCGACAAGAGCGCGAGCGCCGTGGTGGAGGCCTGCGAGTTGTTCATACCGCTGGGCGAGCTGGTGGACGTGGACAAGGAGATCGTGCGCCTGACGAAGGATCTCAAGAATCTCGAGGGCGAAATCGCCCGGGCGAATGGGAAGCTGAACAACGCGGGCTTCGTGTCAAAGGCCCCAGCGGAACTGGTCGAGCGCGAGCGCGAGAAGCTCGCCACCAACGAGGGCCTGCTGGAGAAGCTGAAGGCCCGCATCGCCGAGATGGAGGCGCTGCGCTGAGCCGCGCACGCACCGCGCCCCGGTTCCGTTTCGGAGCCGGGGCGCTATTTTATCCTCACGCTTCCTCCATTAAGATTGCGTGCACCGCACGAATTGTATTCGCATATTCCTTCGCAGGTAGGATAATTTGTATGTGATCCCGCATATGAATGATATGAATTGGCTTGATTTCGCGCACGACGCGACGAATCTTCGCGCTGCTCATGCCGAAGACGTTGATCGCCGCTACGCGGATCGATCCCGCCAGCGGCAGATCGCAAACGTGTACGCTCCCGGAATTCCCTGGATCGCCGCGCATGTAGAGCGCGGGCTGGCCCGTCACGCAGCGAACCGGGGCGACGGGCCGCTCGGTGATGCGCGTGCCCGGCGCGCCCGGAGCGAAGGTGTTTTTCAGGAGCGTGTCGATGCCCGTGCCGCGCAGGGGCCGGAGCGCGTCCGGATGCAGAAGCTTCGCGCCCGCCTCGGCGATGCGCTCCATTTGGTCCATGCTCACCTCGAGACTGCGTTTGGGATTCGGCACCAGCGCGGGATCGGCGGAGAAGAGGCCGTCCACGTCCGTCCAGTTCTCGTATAGATCCGCCCCCAGCGCCGCGGCCAGCAGCGCGCCGCTCACGTCCGAGCCGCCGCGGGTGAAGGTGCGCACGCCGCCCCGGGGTGAGACGCCGTAGAATCCCGGGATCACCGCGCGCTCCAGCGGCAGCAGCCTCCGCCGGACCGCGCGGTTCGTGGCGGCGGCGTCCACCGCGCCGTCCGCGCCGAAGAACAGAAGCTCCGCCGCGTCCACAAAGTCCAGGTGGGCGTACGCGGCAAAGAGCTTCGCGCAGAGATATTCGCCTCGGCTGGCCGCATAGTCCAGAGAGAGATCCCGCTCGCGCTCCAGGCGGTCGAATTCGCCCTCCAGATCGAAGTCTGGCGCGAGCGCGTCGCGAATCGCCGCATAGCGTTCGAAGATTCGGGCCAAAATGGAATGATCCATGGAGCAGTCGTCGCCGTGGGCGCGGTAGAACAAATCAGTAATCTTTTCGTCTCCGGCGAAGCGCACGCCGGGAGCGGATACGACGATATATCTTCTGGCGGGATCGCTGCGGAGAATGCGGTTCACGCGCACGAACATGCCCGCGTCCGCCAGGGAGCTGCCGCCGAATTTGCACACTGTTAAGGACATGATGATCCCTCCGTATTCCGAGCAAAGGAGTTTTCGCTGTATCCTATGCCCGCGGGGAAAATGTGTGCCGAACCGAGCGCCTCGCCGAAATTTGATGTAAATTGTCGACATGCAGGCAGGAAAAGGCGGGCAGTTGGCGAAATAATATGTAACCGACGGTAAGACGGGGGGAGGAGCAGTGGCGTGGATTCCGGATGCGTTTATCGACGAACTGCTCTCGCGTACCAGTCTGGAGGAGGTCGTAGCCGAGTACGTTCCCCTGCAGCGCAAGGGGAAGCGCTATTGGGGTTGCTGCCCCTTCCATAATGAAAAGACGGCCTCCTTCTCCGTCAACGTGGAGGAGCAGTTCTACTACTGCTTCGGTTGTCATGCCAGCGGCAGCGTGTTCCGCTTCGTGCAGGAGATGGAGCACGTCGAGTTTCCGGAAGCCGTGCGCCTGCTCGCGGAGCGCGCGCACATGTCCGTGCCGGAGAGCGCCGACAGGCAGGAGGAAGCGCCGTCTACCTCCGCTCAGGAGCGCGAGCGCATCCTCGAGGCGAACGTGACTGCCGCCCGCTACTACCACTCCGTGCTGTGGACGGGGGAGGGCGCGGAGGCGCTCAACTACCTCTACGGCCGCGGACTGAACGATTCGGACATTCGCCGCTTCGGCCTAGGCGCCGCGCCGCGCGGCGGGGACGCGTTGATCCGCCTGCTGCGGGAGAAGGGATTCGAGGACGCGCTGCTGCGCAGGGCGGGCCTCGCGGTCGAGCGAGACGGCAAGCTCCTGGACATGTTTCGCAACCGCGTGCTCTTTCCGATCATCAATCCTCAGGGGAAGGTGATCGGCTTCGGGGGGCGCGCCATGAGCGACGTCAAGCCGAAGTACCTCAACACGCCGGATACGCCCGTGTTCAACAAGCGCAAGGGTCTCTACGCGCTGAACTTTGCGCGCAAGGAGCGCGACGCGGGCCGGCTCGTGCTGGTAGAGGGCTATATGGACACGGTGTCGCTGCGCAAGCACGGCGTGCGCGGCGTGGTGGCCACGCTGGGTACGGCGCTGACCCAGGAGCAGGCGATGCTCATCAAGCGCCAGGCGCCGGAGGTGTGGATCAGCTACGACGGCGACGCCGCCGGGCAGAAGGCCGCGCTGCGGGCGCTGGACATCTTTGAGGAGATCGACGGTCTGACGACCCGGGTGATCGACTACCCCGCCGGGCAGGACCCGGACGATTTCATACGCGCGAACGGACTGGAAGGCTTCGAGAGGCTCCCGCGCTACGATGCGGCGGAATACCGCATGCTGCGTGCCCGGGACGATCTTGATCTGAATACGCAGGACGGCATGACGCAGTACGCGATGCGCTGCTGCGAGATACTGCGCCGGGTGAAGAACCCGATCCTGCGGGAGAACTATCTGCGAACGCTCTCGCAGCAGACGGGCTACGACCGGGAGATCCTGCTCCGCCAGATCGGCGCCCCCGCCCCGGAGCGGGAGAGAAGGGAACTCCGACCGCGCGCGGCGCGGCGGGAGGAGGCTGGCGGCGCGCCGCCCGAGGAGCGGGCGCTGCTGACGCTGCTCGCCCAGGGGGCGCTCCCGGAAGGGATGGTCGTCGCCGAGGATTTTTCCCGGGAGGTCAGCCGCAGGGTTGCGAAGTGGCTGCTGGAGGGCCGCCCCGCCGCGGCGCTGCTGGAGCGCATCGAGGACGACGCGGAGCGCGCGGAGGCAGCGCAGGACGTCAACTATTCACCCCTTCCCGAGGGTCGCGAGGAGCGCCTGATGCTCGCGCAGACGAGCCTGACGGCACTGCGCAAGGCGCGGCTGCGCGCACGCATGAAGGAAATTGAAGACGAAATTCGAACCGCGGACTCCGTCCGCAAGGCCGAGCTGTACCGACAGATGGAGCTCATCGAGCAGAGATTGGAAGAGGACTGACCGGTCGAAAGGAGTGTCCCATTTATGAACGATATGGCCTCCACGAGTGTGGAAGCGACGAAGGCGCGCATCAATGAGTTGATCGAGGCCGGGAAATCCAAGGGCACGCTCACCTACAACGAAATCGTCAAGATGCTCGGCGACGTGGAGCTGGACAGCGAGCAGTTCGACAAGGTGCTCGACACGCTGAGCAGTCTGAATATCGAGGTCGTCAAGGACGATGCCATTCCAGAGGCGGATTTGAATTTGGAGCCCGAGCCGGAGGACCTCGATCTGTCCGTGCCTGAGGGCATCTCCATCGACGACCCGGTGCGCATGTACCTGAAGGAGATCGGCAAGGTTCCGCTTCTGAGCGCCGAGGAGGAGATCGAGCTTGCCCAGCGCATGGAGGAAGGCGACGAGGAGGCGAAGAAGCGCCTCTGCGAGGCGAATCTGCGCCTGGTCGTGTCCATCGCCAAGCGGTACGTGGGCCGCGGCATGTTGTTTCTGGATCTCATTCAGGAGGGCAACTTGGGCCTGATCAAGGCCGTCGAAAAGTTCGACTACCGCAAGGGCTATAAGTTTTCCACCTACGCGACCTGGTGGATTCGCCAGGCCATCACCCGCGCCATCGCCGATCAGGCGCGCACGATCCGCATTCCGGTGCACATGGTGGAGACCATCAACAAGCTGATTCGCGTGTCGCGCCAGCTCTTGCAGGAGTACGGCCGCGAGCCGCTGCCCGAGGAGATCGCCGAGGAGATGGGCATTCCCGAGGACAAGGTGCGCGAAATCATCAAGATCGCGCAGGAGCCGGTCTCGCTGGAGACGCCCATCGGTGAGGAGGAGGACAGCCATCTGGGCGACTTCATTCCCGACGACGACGCCCCCGCGCCCGCTGAGGCCGCGGCGTTCACGCTGCTCAAGGAGCAGCTGATGAGCGTGCTTTCTACGCTCACGCCCCGCGAGGAGATGGTACTGAAGCTCCGCTTTGGCCTGGAGGATGGCCGCGCGCGCACGCTCGAGGAGGTCGGCAAGGAGTTCAAGGTCACCCGCGAGCGCATCCGCCAGATCGAGGCGAAGGCGCTGCGCAAGCTGCGCCATCCGAGCCGGTCGCGGCGCTTGAAGGATTCCATCGACTGATGGGCTATACGAAGCGAATATCGCTGGATCCGCGCCTGTCGGCGATCGCCGAAATGTTGGGCAGCTGCGCCTGCTGCGCCGACATCGGAAGCGACCACGGCAGGCTCGGCGCGTTTCTGATTCAGAATCACCGCTGCGAGCGCGTGGTGCTGACGGACATCTCCGCGGACTCGCTGTGCAAGGCGCGCGCGCTGATCGCGCTGCTGGGCTGCGAGGATCGCGCGGACTTTCGCGTGGGAGACGGCGCGCTGGCGCTGGATGGGCGTGTGGACGCGGCGGTGATCGCGGGCATGGGCGGCGAGACCATCGCGGAGATCGTCGAGGGTGCGCGTGACAGGCTGGACGGCGCACGGCTGATCCTGCAGCCCAACGTGGCCGCGCCGGAGCTGCGCGCGCGGCTCAACGCGGCGGGTTGGATGGTTTCGGACGAGGAGCTCGTCCGCGACGGGCGGCGCATCTACGTCATTCTCGCGGCGGAGCGCGGCGCGCAGCGGCTGAGCGAACGGGAGACCGAGGTCGGACCCGCGCTGCTGGCGAAGCGGCATCCGCTGCTGGGCGATTACGCCCGGTTTCGGCTGCGGGTGGAGCGCAAGGCGCTGGATGGCGCGCGCATGGGCGGCGACGCGGCGGTTGTTGCGGAATTGGAGCGCCGGATCGCGATTTGGGAGGAAGTGGAAGCATGGCTGGAACAGTGATGGACGTCTATCGGATGATCGACGAATTCGCACCCTTCGAGCGCGCGGAGGAGTGGGACAACGTGGGCATCCTCGCGGGCAGCGCGGATGCCAAGGTCGAGGCGATCCTCTGCGCGCTGGAGCTGAATCCCATGGTGATTGAGGAGGCGAAGCGCCTCGGCGCGAATCTGATCGTGACGCATCATCCAATCCTGTTTCATGGGCGCAAGGACCTGCGCGAGGACGATCCCGAGGGTCGGATGCTCTGCGAACTGGTGCGCGACGGCATCGCGCTGATCGCGGCGCACACCAACTTTGACGCGGCGCGGCCGGGCGTGAACGATGCGCTGGCGGCGCGGCTGGGCCTGCGCAACGTCGAGGCGCTGGACTGCGGCATGCGCGTGGGCGCGCCTGTGGAGCGCGCATTGGGCGCGTTCTGTGAAATGGCTGCGTGGGCCTTGGGCGGGCCGGTGCGCTGCTATGGAAAGCCGGAGCGGGAGATCCGCCGCGTCGCCGTGCTCGGCGGCGCAGGCGGGAATTACGCGCCGATTGCGCGCGCGGCGGGCGCGGACGTCTTTCTGACGGGGGAGATCTCCCACCATCGAGCCTGGGATGCCTGGCTGTCGGGAATGTGCGCGCTGGAGGCCGGGCACGCCGCCACGGAGCTTCCTGCGGTGGAATTGCTGGCGGAAGGTTTACAAAAGGCCGCGGATGGTGTACAATGGAAGGTACGAGTGTACGTGAGCGCCGTGGAGCTGTTCAGATAGAATTGGAGGAAGAGACATGCAGTTGGATCAGTTGTGGCAGTTCATGCAGGTGGATATGGAGGCGGACCGCTTCGAGACGAAGATTCGCCAGTCGGAGAAGCGTCAGACGCTGCTCAAACAGCGCAACTTCATACTGGACCAGCAGAACAACATGAAGAAGCTCGAGAGCGAGGTCGCCGCGATGAGCGATCGCCTGGAGGCCGTGCGCGACGAGTCCGAGCGGCTGCAGAAGCAGTTGAGCGCGTTGGCGGAGGAGATGGAGCAGAATCCGCCCCAGTCCGCCGAGGAGGCCGACGCGCAGATGGTTCCGGTGCAGAAGCTGATGGATACGCTGAGCCGCTATGAGCAGGAGCTCAGCAAGATGCGCAAGGATGCCGAGAACCGTGATCGCCAGCAGCGCAACATTCGCGTGCGCGCCGCACAGACGAAGGCAGAGTACGACCAGCTCAAGGGCGAATACGACGTGGAGTTTAAGCGCGATACCGCCGAGCTCAGGAAGATGCGCGAGCGCACCGAAGCGGAGGCAAAGAAGCTCGACGCCGCGCTGATCGAGCGCTACCGCGCGATCAAGCAGCACTGTACGCCGCCGATGGCGAAATTGACCAACGGGCAGTGCGGCGGATGCAACATGGCGCTGCCCAGCGCGACGCTTTTGAAGCTGAAGGACGGAGATCAAATGATCCTCTGCGACAACTGCGGCAGAATCATCTACAGCGAGGAATAGCGCTTACATGAGAAATATGCGAGGCTGCCAGACGGTCGCAGGCGGCGACGCCTGAGGAAAGTCCGAGCACCGCAGGGCAGGATGCCGGTTAACTGCCGGTGGAGGCGACTCCAAGGAAAGTGCAACAGAGATATACCGCCCGCGGCTTCGGCCGCGAGCAAGGGTGGAAAGGTGAGGTAAGAGCTCACCAGCGGCCTGGCGACTCGTCCGCTCTGTAAACCCCATCCGGTGCAAGATTGAAAGGAAGGCGCATGTGGCGGCCCGTCACGCCTTCGGGTAATCGCTTGAGCCCCATGGCAACCTGGGGCCTAGACAGATGATCGTCGAATACAGAACTCGGCTTACAGACAGCGCTCGCATTTTCATAGAATGGCCGCGCCCCGAATGGGGCGCGGCCAAACTTTATGCAAGAGTGGATTCTCTTTTGATGCCGCCGCACGCGCGCGGCGCGCAATATTTTGCTGACTTTTTTGATAACTTATTTTGGCGCGGCTTCGTCGTCCGGCTGCACGGAATCGCGCATGTAGCGCAGCGTCGGCTCAAACGACGTATAGTCGTCGTAGGCGCAGAGGAAGTGGAACACGAAGATGTAGCGCTCGAAGTGCGTGGCGATCACATATCCCTTAATGCCCTGATCGCCGTCGTAGGCCAAGTAGGTGGCCGCCAGGCCATTCTTGCCCATGAACTTGGTCTCCGTGTCCAAGGTCTTGTCCACCTTGAAGGCGTCGCTGCCGTACTGGTTCATCAGTGTGCGCAGATAGCTGACCAGCTCGTCCTGCAGTACCTCCGCGTCGACGGGGAACAGCACGCGCTTCATCGTGACCGCCACGCGCGCGGGGTAGACCGTGCCGTTCTCAAGCGGTTGCACGTAGCAAACCGTGGAGCGGCCGGGAATGTTCACCCATCCCGTGGGATAGCTGAAGCGGAAGCCGAGGCCCTGCGCGACGATCTCCGAATACTGTGAGACGGAGGCATTGGGCTGGGGCGTGGGCGAAGAGAAGGGGGATATCTCCATGGGCCCGGCATCCTGTCCGACCTGAACAGTGCCATCGCCCGCCTCCGGAGCGATGGGCTGATCCTGCGCGACGGCCTGTTCCGATCCGGGCGTGCCGTCCGAGTTCTCCACCGGCTCGGGCACCGTCAGCGGTTCGGAAGTTTCGGCGGGCGGCTCCGTGGCGGCCTGTTCCTCCACTGCCTGCGTGAGACCGCCGGTCTCCGCGCCGGAATCCCCGGCATCCGCGTCGGGTTCCGTGCTCCTGCGATCGCAGCCGCTCAGGGCGAGAACGATCAGTACAAAGACCAGCAGCAAGCTGATGAATCTCTTCAAATTCACATTCCTCCGTATCTCAGGGGCGAGTGTCGCCGTGCTTTGCAATCTGCTCGTTGAGCAGGTCGATGTCGCCGCAGCCGTGGCTGACCATCACGTCGCCCGCGCGCCAGTGGGCGCGCAGGTAGGCCTCCGCGTCGTCGAAGCTGGGGGTGAGCACCGCGTCGAGCCCGCGCGCGCGCAGCGGAGCAATCAACATTTCAGAGCGAATGTCGCCGGGATCCACCTCCCGCGCCGCGCAGATATCCGTGACCAGCACATGGTCCGCCACGTCGAAGGTCTCCAGAAACTGATCGAACAGCGTCTTTGTGCGGGAGTAGGTGTGGGGCTGAAATACCGACCAGAGCTCGCCGCGGGGCGCACGCTCGGAGAGCTTCAGATCCGCCAGCCGCAGCGCGTTTTTGATTTCGGCCGGATTGTGGCCGTAGTCCGTGTAGCACTCCACGCCGTCGGTGACGCTGGTGCGCTCGAAGCGCCGGTGCGCGCCGCGGAAGTCCGCGAGCGCATGGGCGACCTTCTCCATGTCCAGTCCGCGCACGCGGCAGACGCCGATCACCGCCAGCGCGTCCAGCATGTTGACCTCGGTGGCCACGCCAATGTGGAAGTGACCGATCATCTCCCCCCGGAGCACCGCGTCGAAATCGGCGCGGCCGTGCTCGTCGTAGCGCAGGTTTTCAGGGCGCAGGTCGTTGTCCGCGCCCCTGCCGTAGGTCAGGTGATTGCACTTCGCGTTCAGGCATACGCGCCGCGCCCGGGGATCGTCGCCCCAGGCCACGCACCAGCCGTTCTCCGGCAGCAGCGCGGCGAACTTCGAAAACGCCGCCTCGATGTGTTCAATGTCGCCGAAGAAGTCCAGATGATCCTCGTCGATGTTGGTGATGACGGCCACGCTGGGGTGGAAGTGCAGAAAGCTTTCGTGAAATTCGCAGGCCTCCACGATGAAGTCGCCGCCCGCGCCCCGGCGGGTGCTGCCGCCGATGAAGTCCAGTTCGCCGCCGATGTGGATGGACGGATCCGCCCCCGCGCTCAAGAACGCCTGCGCCAGCATCGAGGTGGTGGTGGTCTTTCCGTGGGTGCCGCTCACGCCCACCGCGAAGGGCGCGCCGAGCATCAGCTGACCGATCAGATCGCAGCGCTCGATCTGGGGGATGCCCAGCCTCCGCGCCTCCGCGCGCTCCGGATTGCTTTCGGCGATCGCCGCCGAATAGATGATCACGTCCGCGCCGCGCACGTTCCCCGGTTCGTGGCCGATGCGGATGCCGATGCCCTTCTCGGCGAGGTGGTCCGTCTTGTGGGAGCGCGTCTTGTCCGAACCGGTTACGAGATAGCCCTCCTCCTGCAGCAGCCCTGCCAGACCTGACATGGAGCTTCCGCCGATGCCGATAAAGTGAACGCGCTTTCCTTTATAGTCACAAATTTCCGCTGTCATAATCTCTTCATCTCCGATCAAAGGCGCATCGCCGTGAATCTGCATAACAACTCAATTTATATTATAGATCAAACCCGGTTTGACTGCAAGCTCCATGCGGCAATATCCGTTAAAACTTTGCAAAGAAGATTAAAACCCCGAGAATTCCGATCAAAGCTAACAATTCCGAATTATAATTGAAAAAACATTCGGAATATTCGGAAAAGGGAGAGTCGGTCGAGATGGACAAAGTCAAGCGCAGCGAGCGTTTGGGCGCGATGGCGCGCATCCTCACGGAAACGCCGAACCGCATACACACACTGGGAGAGTTCTGCGAGCTCTTCGGCGCCGCAAAGTCCACCGTGAGCGAGGATCTGGATCTGATCGGCCGCTCCTTCGCGGAATTCGACCTGGGGCGCGTCGAGACGCTCGCGGGGGCCGCGGGCGGAGTGCGCTACCGCCCGATTCCGAGCCCGGAGCGCGCGCGGCGCGAGCTCGACGCGCTGGCCGAGCGCCTGCGGGAGCCCGGGCGCATGCTGCCCGGCGGCTTCCTCTATACCTCGGACGTGACATCCGAATCCCGCACGGCGCAGACACTGGGAGAGATTCTCGCCATGGCGTACTATGAGGCGGCGCCGGATCTGGTGCTGACGATGGAGACGAAGGGCATTCCGATCGCGCTGATGACGGCGCGCGCACTGGACGTGCCGCTGGTGATCGCCCGCAGGGACAGCCGCGCCTACGAGGGCTCCGCCGTGAAGATCAACTATATTGCCGGCGGCGGAAACGAGCGCATCGAGACGATGGCGCTGGCGCGGCGTTCGGTGCGGGCCGGGCAGCGGGCGCTGATCGTGGACGACTTTATGAAGGGCGGCGGCACGCTCCAGGGCATGGTGGATATGATGCGCGAATTTCAGGCCGAGGTCGTGGGCGTGTGTGTGATGATCGCCACCGTGGAACCCCGGGAAAAGCGCGTGAAGGGCGCCCGCTCACTGCTGGTGCTCGACGGCTTTGATCGCGCGACGGGCCGCGCCAACGTTCTCCCGTCCGAACAATTTTAGTGAAATTATACAGGTTCAGGGGAGTTAAATTTAAGTAGTAAACAGAATCCGCCTTGACAGTGGCTTTATCTATCCCGTAAGATGGTCATGAGGCGGTATAGAAGACCGCGTGTGGTCGAGTAAAAAACTAAGGAGTGTATGTTTTGATCAGAAGAATGCAAGGGGAGGGAAACCGGCACGGGAGCGGGATGCCCTATATGACGCAGGAGATGTCCGCAATCCTGGCAGAAATTGAACGGGAAACTGGCGACCCAACGCTCGCGCAGAGCATCTATTTCAGCCCGACCGCGATCACGCACATCAAGCGTCTGATCCAGATGGGCGGCACAATTGTCACGGACACGACACTGGTGGAGAGCGGCATCGAGGCCGAACTCCTGGGAAACCACGGTGCGCAGATCGCCTGCTTTATCGACGATCCGCAGGTGATTTCACTGGCGAGTCAGCGGCGCATTACGCGCGCGGAGATCGCCGTGGATTACGGCCTGGCGCTGAATGGACCGAAGCTGATGGTGGTGGGCAGCGCGCCGGCCGCGATCAACCGGGTGATTCACCGCCGCCAGCGGGAGCCGATGAGCGACGTGTGCGTGCTCGCCGCGTCTACGGGCTTCGCCAGCGTGGTGCAGCTCAAGGAGCGGCTGATCGACAGCGATCTGACCTCCATCGTGGTGCGCGGAAAGAAGGGCGGCGTGCCGGTGACGATCACGATTCTGAACGCCATCCTGCGCGAGGCGGCCAAGGGCGCGAACTGACGAGGACAAAAGCAAATTACAACCGACGAAAAACCCCGGCGCATGTGCGCCGGGGTTTTTCGCGCGAAGCAGGGACATCACTTGTCCGTGAGCATGGAGGTGCAGTGCGGGCAGCGCGTCGCGTCCTCGGGAATCTCGCTCTTGCAGTAGGGGCACAGACGGGGTTCGGGGGCGGGCTCCTCCTCCTTGCGGCTGTGCAGGCGGTTGACGAACTTCACGAAGAAGAAGATGCACAGGGCGACGAGCAGGAAATTGATGATCGCCTGAATGAAGTTGCCCACGGCGAGCTGCGGCGCGTTCGGGCCGTCGCCGAGCGCAAAGCTCAGCGCGCTGAAATCCACGCTGCCAGTGATCAGCGCGATCAGGGGCGTGAACAGATCGTTGACGATGCTGGTGACGATCGCGGTGAAGGCGGAGCCGATGACCACGCCGACCGCCATGTCGATGACGTTTCCGCGGAACGCGAATTCCTTGAACTCCTGGATGAATTTCTTCATGCAAGTATCCTCCCATTTCATTTGTTCACATTATAGCATAAAAGAAGCGTGAGCGCCATGAAAAGCGCTCACACAGCGAAAATTTCACATTGCAAGCCAATCCGCCGGTCAGTAGAAGCAGCGCGCGCAGGGCAGGAAGCCGCAATCCTCGGCGCAGGTGCAGGGCATTTCCCGAGCGTCTACGATGTTCGAGCAGTAGGGATCGCTGTGGTAGCGCGTGCCGCCGTGCATGGGAATCCACACCAGCGGGTCCTCCGAGGTGCGGTAATAGGGGAGATCCAGCAGCGCGTAGAGCGTGTTCGCATCCAGCTTGCCATTGACCGTCAGGCCGTAGTCCCGCTGGAAAGTGCGCACCGCCGCGCGGGTCTCCGTGCCGAAGTAGGGCTCGGTATCACCGTAGTAGTTGTAGACCGCGACCTCGTAAACTCCCAGCAGGTCCTGAAACCAGCCGATGGGCTCGCCGGAATCCCCGTAGGACATGTAGTAGCGGCGGGCGGCGGCGCCGGCCGGGAGCGCACAGCCCAGCGTCAGGATCAGCGCCAGCACCAGCGCGGCAAGCTTCTTCAATTTCATTTTGTTCCTCCTCTCGAATGCTCCTTAATCAGACCGGAATTGATGTAGTGGGCGAGGATGTCCACGATGCGGGCGTTCTTGCCGCCCCGGGCCACGATGAGATCGGCGTACTCGATGTAGTTGCGGATGTATTTTTCGTACATCGGCTTCACGGTTTCCAGATACTGGCGGTAGACGCTCTCCACGCTCCTGCCCCGGTCGCGGATGTCGCGCTTCACGCGGCGCAGCAGGCAGACGTCCGGATCAACCTGCATGTAGATTTTGAAGTCCAACAGGTCGCGCACCGCGGCGTCGTAGAACACATGGATGCCCTCGATCAGCACCACATCGGCGGGCTCGATGCGCTCGGGCGGGTCGCAGCGGCGGTGCAGCGTGTAGTCGTACACCTTCGCGGAAATCGCCCGGCCCTCCCGCAGCGCGAACAAATCCTCCCGCAGCGCGTCGTGTTCAAAGGCGGCGGGCTCGTCATAGTTGATGCGCTCGCGCTGCTCAAAGCTCATGTCGGGGTGATCCTTGTAGTAGGAATCCTGCTTGAGGTAGACGCAGCGCTTTTCCAACCGCGCTTCCAACTCTCGAGCCAGCGTCGATTTGCCGCTGCCGCTCGCGCCGCAGATGCCGATGATCAGCATGGGATCGCCTCCCTATGTATCTGTACCAATTTATGATAACATAAAATTACTCAAAGTTCAATCACAAAGTCTTCGAAATTGGAGCTCAATGGATGGGAATATCGAGCGTGCGCAGCACGTAGTTGATGAATTCCTTGTTGGAGGGGCAGGCGAGCATCCTTCCCTCCAGCCGGCCGGACTGATAGGCGGCGGAGATCGCGTTGCGGATGCAGCGCTCCACGCGGGCGGGCGTGGTGTTCATGCTGCGGGAGATCTCCAGATACAGGCCCTTGGAGAGGTTGCGCATCAGGGAGAAGTCCGAAGCGGCCAGGCGAACGCCTTCCGTCAGGTAGCCACAGCCGATCAGCTTTGACGGGACGCCCAATGACACAAGTTGATTGTGGATGTGCGCGAGTTGCTGGTCGCCGAAGGCGTCGTCCTCCTGCGCGAGGTGGTCGAAGCGGCGCAGCTTGCGGTGCATTCGCGTGCAGTCGACGACGGCCGGATGCAGCGCCTGCATGTCGACGGGCTTGAACAGTAGGTAGCAGGCACCGTAGGTGCGCGCGGCCTCGAGCGCCACGTCTGAGTAAAAGCGCGTGCAGCAGATCATCGCGGGCGGCGAAGGCTGCTCCATCGCGCCGCGCAGCAGAGAAAGCCCGTCCAGTTCCGGCAGGATGAGGTCGAACAGCACGGCGTCGGGCCGTTCGGCACGAATTCGCCGCAGGGCATCGCGGCCGCTGCGCTCTCTGCCCAATATTTCCATGTCGGGGAATCGCAAGAGGGTATGCCCGGCAAGTTCCGAAAAATGGTCGTCGGAATCGGCGATGAAAACCTTCAGCTTTTCCATGTGTGTATGCTCCAACCAATAACGCCCATAAGTATTATTCCATTCTAATCAGTATTTTATATCACTTTCGCGTAACTGTCAATAGCTGTAAACAATTGTTGAAAATTACGTTACATTGTTATCCAAAACCGCATCAATTCCCCGGGCGAGCACTGGTACGGAGGCGAGCGCCTCGCGCAGAGTGTTCAGGTTGTGACCGACCTCGACGAGGATGCAGCGCTCGTCCACGTGCTGGTTGTAGCGGCCCTTCTTGACGGTGACGTTCCGGCAGATGCCGGGCGTGTCCGCGTTGAGCGCGTTGGTCAGGCGCTGCGCGAAGGCCAGGTTCTCCTCGTAGGGGGGCCTGTCCGATCCTGAATAGTCATCGCCGCGCCCTACGAGCAGCATCAACTGCGCACACTTCGTTCCGTCCGGCGCCTCGCAGCGCTCGGCGAGGCCGTCCACATAGGCGTCGCGGTGCAGGTCGATGCGCAGATCGAAGTGCTGGTCGTAGCGCTCCAGCGTCGCCAGCGAGCGCTCGTAGGCGGTGGAGAGCGCCTCCTGTTCGTGATCCGTGGTGTCGTGGGTCACCCGGTAACCCAGATCCGTCAGCGCGTCCGCCAGGGCAGTTCCAACGCGCACGACGCTGTGCGTTTCGTCGATTGTGCGCCAGGTTTCGACGGCCTCGTAGGGATCTTCACTGTCCTGCGCGTAGGCCTCATGGGTGTGCGTGTGATAGATGAGGATCGTCGGGGCGTCCGCAAGGGGTGCGGCGCTGGGCGCGTCCGCGACGACCTCAATTTGAAGCGCCGAGGAGAAAGCGTTTGAGGCAAGGGCGATCGCCGCCTTTGCCTCCGCTTCGCTTTCATTGGTTTGTACGATCTCCGCGCCCGGGATGTTTGTTTCGGCGCTGAAGCGACCCGAAGCGCCGCCCTGCAACAGTATGAACGCGACCACGGCGAGCAGAACGATCACCGCGAAGGCGAGCAACAGATGGGAACCCTTGACGACCTTAAAGCGAATCATGGAGCAACCCTCCTCGTGCACGCTTCAATTTATGCGCGGCGGAGCGCCCGTATGCTTATGGGCAAAAACCGCCACGCGTGTTCAAAAAACGCGCACGAATCGGATAGGGCAGGTAAAATTTTGCAATTTATATTCATCCCGCTTGCAAAAAAAGGGGCGATTGTGTATAATATTTCAAGTCAGTGGTTTGATTTCGGAGGACTGAATCATGGATAACGCGCAGGAACTGATTCATCGGCTGAACCACAGCGGCAAGAAGCTCTCCAAGAGCCATCGCAGAATCGCGGAGTGCATCGTCTCCCACTACGACAAGGTGGTATTTATGACTGCCTCGAAGCTGGGCGAGTACGTCGGCGTTTCGGAATCGACGGTCGTACGCTTCGCGTCGGCGCTGGGTTACAGCGGCTATCCTCAGTTGCAGAAGGCGCTGCAGGAGCTGCTCCGCCACCGCCTGACCGCGTCGCAGCGCTTCGAGATGGCCAGCGACATGGATCACGCGCAGGTGCTCAACAAGGTGCTCAAGGCGGACATACAGAATATCCGCTCCACGCTGGACGAGATCGACGTGACCGCCTTCGAGGCAGCGATCGACCGCATGATTCAGGCGCGACACATCTACGTGATGGGCCTGCGCGCCTCGGCACCCGTGGCGGAATTTTTCGTGCACTATTTGAAGTTCATCTTCCCGAACGTGCAGGTGGTCACCTCGGGCATCAGCGACGTGTTCGAGCAGCTCTCCCGCATCGGGGAGGGGGATCTGCTGATCGGCATCGCCTTCCCGCGCTACACGAAGCGCTCCATCGAGGCGATGGAGTTCGCCCGCAGCCAGGGGGCTTCGCTGATCGCCATCACGGACGGTCCGCTCTCGCCGCTGCACACCACGTCGGACATCTGCCTGATGGCCAAGAGCGACATGTCCTCCTTCGTGGATTCCTTCGTCGCGCCGCTTTCGCTGATCAACGCGCTGCTGATCGCGCTGGGCCAGCGCCGCCGCGGCGAGGTTTCCGACTACTTCAAGAAGATGGATCGCATCTGGTCCGAGTACGACGTGTATCTGAACCGCACGAGCGAATAGCGGAGGAATGGAATGCGCGCAAAGACGATACTGGTGATCGGAGGGGGCGCGGCCGGGATGCTGGCCGCGCTCTTTTCCGCGCGCGGCGGCGCGCGGGTGACGATCCTCGAACGAAACGAAAAGCTCGGCAAGAAGGTGTATATCACCGGCAAGGGGCGCTGCAACCTGACGAACGTGGCTGAAGGGGAGGATTTTTTGCGCGCGGTCGTGCGCAATCCGCGCTTCCTTTACGCTTCGCTCGCCGGGCTGGACAGCCGCGGCATGATGGAGCTGATGGAGTCGCTGGGAGTGCCGCTCAAGGTGGAGCGCGGCGGCCGGGTATTCCCGGTTTCCGACCATGCCAGCGATGTCACCGGCGCGCTTCGCCGGGAGTTGGAGCGCCTCGGGGTGGAGATTCGCTGCAATGCCCGCGCGGAGGCGCTTGCGCTGGAGGACGGCCGCTGCCAAGGCGTAACGCTTGCGGGCGGCGAGAGGATCGAAGCGGACGCGGTGATCCTGTGCACCGGCGGCATGAGCTATCCCAGCACCGGTTCGACCGGCGACGGTTACCGTCTGGCGGAGCAGGCCGGACACAGCGTGCAGCGGCCGATGCCCGCTTTGGTGCCCATCGAGACGCGAGAGAGCTGGCCGGGAGAGTTGACCGGTCTCTCGCTCAAGAACGTGGCGCTGCGCGCCTGGCGCGAGGGCGGCAAAAAGAGGAGGTATTTCTTCGACGAGCAGGGCGAGATGCTGTTTACGCACTTTGGCGTGAGCGGCCCGCTGGTGCTCTCGCTGTCGAGTCGGCTGCCGGAGGACCTTACGGACGTGCGCATGGCCGTCGATCTCAAGCCGGCGCTGGACGAGCAGACGCTGGACGCCCGCCTGCTCCGGGATTTCAAGGAGATGTCCCGAAAGCGACTTGGGTCTGTAATGGACGGCCTCGCGCCCCACAGCCTGGGACAGCAGATCCTGCGGTTGGCGAGAATCTCCCCCGAGACGCCAGTGAACTCCGCGACGCAGGCCCAGCGCGGCGAAATTCTGCGCCTGTTGAAGTGCCTGCCGCTGACGCCGCGGGGCACGCGCGGCTTTGAGGAGGCCATCGTGACCCGTGGCGGGGTGAGCGTGAAGGAGGTTGATCCCTCGACCATGGAATCCAAGAAGGCGAAGGGGCTCTATCTCGCCGGAGAACTGCTGGACGTGGACGCGCAGACCGGAGGGTACAACCTGCAAATCGCGTTTTCCACGGGCACGCTGGCGGGGAAGTCCGCGGCGGAGGTGGAGGCATGAATCTGCGGCTCGCGGGAATCGTGAACGACTCCATCGTGGATGGGCCGGGCCTGCGGATGACCGTGTTCGTGCAGGGCTGTCCGCATCGCTGCCCCGGCTGTCACAATCCGCAGACCCATGATTTCGCGGGTGGCAGCGAGGGGGAGACCGCCGAGATCATCGCTCGGATGCGAAAGAACCCGCTGCTCGACGGATTGACGCTCTCGGGCGGCGAACCTTTCTGCCAGCCGGGGCCCTGCGCGGAGCTCGCCCGGGCGGCGCGCTCGCTGGGATTGAACGTCTGGAGCTACAGCGGCTATACCTTCGAGGAACTGATCGAGGGCGGAACGCCCGCGCAGAAGGCGCTGCTCGACGAATTGGACGTGCTGGTGGACGGGCGGTTTGAACTGGACAAGCGCAGCCTGGACTGCCGCTTCCGGGGATCGACAAATCAGCGGTTGATCGATGTTCCCGCCTCCCTGGCGGCTGGGAGGGCTATCGAGATTCAAACATAAAAACAGACCGAAGTCTAAAAGGCTTCGGTCTGTTTTAGTAGAGGGCGGAATTCAGAGGTTCTCCGCGCCCTTTGCCTCGTCCGCGAGCTTTTGCAGCGTTTCGATGGCCTCCTGCGTGTGCCGCTTCATCTGCTCGCGCTCGGCCTCGGCCTTGGCAAGCTGGGTATCGGCCGCGCGGGCGGCGTGCACGTCGGCCTCGGTGATTGTCATCAGCGCGTCCTTGTCCACGTTCTCCTGCGCGGACAGGCGATTCGCCTGCTCCACCAGCAGCTTTTCAAAGATGTTGCGCACGCCGCGGGCGTTTCCGAAGGAGATGGAGCTGGTGTTCGCAGCCTCAATGTATTCCCGCGCCGCCGCGCGCGCCTCGTCCGTGAGCACATACTGGCCCTTCTTCAGGCGCAGGTCGAGGATGCCCATCATCTCGTCCACGCTATAGTCGTCGAAGTGGAGAAAGCGGTTGAAGCGCGATTCCAGTCCGGGATTGGAGTGGATGAAATCGTCCATCAGGCCGTCGTAACCCGCGACGATCACGATCAGGTCGTCCCGGTGATCCTCCATGCCCTTGAGCAGCGTATCGATGGCTTCCAGACCGAAGTCGTTTTCAGATTTGCTGGCCAGGCTGTAGGCTTCGTCGATGAACAATACACCGCCCAGCGCGCTCTCGAGCACCTTGCTCGTCTTTCCGGCGGTCTGACCCACGTAGCCGGCCACCAGCCCGGAGCGGTCCACCTCCACCAGCTGCCCCTTGGACAGCACGCCCAGGCTGCGGTAGATGCGCGCCATGATGCGGGCGATGGTGGTCTTGCCCGTGCCGGGGTTGCCGGAGAACACCATGTGCAGTGACATGTCCACCGTCTTGAGCCCGTTCGCCTCGCGCAGCTTGTGCACCGTCACCATGTTGATCAGGTTGTTGACCTCCCGCTTGATGGCGGTCAGGCCGACCAGTTCGTTCAGTTCGGCCTTGAGATCGTCAATATTCTCCACGGGGGGAAGCTCCTCCTGTTGGGCCTCGGCCAGCGCGCCCTGCGCGTTCTGTGCGGGCGCGGCAGTCTTGGATTCTTCCGGTGCGGCGGAGGCGGGTTTCGGCGGCGTGGACGGCCCCCAGAAGTCGTCGGAGATGCGGCTCAGGTTGTTCTGGATCAGCGTTTGGATCACGTCCATCTGCGTGCGAATGATCTTGTCGCGGTTGTCAGTCATGCGATCAGCTCCTTTGATGCTTCACGGGGGAAGGGATTATTCATCTTCGGAGGCGCTCTCCGCCTCCAGCCGTTCCACCAAGTTGCGAATGCGCTCCCGGGCGAGGGACTGTTGCATCAGCTGATCCTCGCGGTCGGGAACTTCGTCGCCCATCAGCGATACAAACTGGCTCACCTTCAGCCCCAGCGCGTCCTGCATGTCGCGGTCGGAGCCCCTCGGGGAGACCAGATAGTAGCACAGCAGCGAATCCTGCTGGCCGATGCGGTGCGCCCGGTCCTCGGCCTGGGAGTGCACCGCGGGCGACCAGTCCAGCTCGCCGAACACCACGCAGCTCGCGCGCTGGAGGTTCAGTCCGCTGGCGCTGCGCAGTGAGATGCACAGCAGGTCGGTCTTGCCCTGCATGAAGTCGTCCGCGGCCTTTTCCTTCTGCGCGTCCGTTTCGCGGCCCGTGATGAACCGGGGGCGCAGCGCCTTCAATTCGCGCTTATAGATGTCCATTACCGCGTGATGGTGGGCCATCAGCAGCACCTTTTCGCCGCCCTCCACCAGCGCGCGCACAAAGGCGGCGACGAAGGGCGCCTTCGCGATGCCGGTGGCCTGGCGCTGCCGCTGACAGATGGCGTCCTCGATGATGGCGCGCTGGGCGGGATCGCTGGTGGCGCGCAGCAGCTTCAGCTGCTGGGCCACGGGCAGCATCAGCTCGCGATACACGCCGTCGTCCCAGTCGATCTCCTGCACCAGCCGCCGCTTGGGCGCGAGCTCCTTGAGTACGTCGCCCTTCAGCCGCCGCAGCATCAGTCCTTCGCGCCGCAGGTAATCGCCCAGCAGCTCCGGCTTTGCGACGACCGCGCTGTTGTAGCCGTAGCACCACTCCCGGGAGAAGCTCTCCCAATCGCCGAGAAAGTGGAAGTCGAGAATGTTCACCACGTTCCAGATCTCGCCGCCGTTGTTGTAAATGGGCGTGCCGGATAGGCCGATGCAGTTTTCCACCGACTGGGACAGCAAGCTCGCGGCGCTGTACTTGCCGGTGCCGTTGCGGCGCAGCTCCTGAATCTCGTCGAAGATCGCCGTGCGAAAGCCGGTCTCCGGCAGCACGTCTTTCCAGCCGCGCAGCAGCAGATAGTGGGTGAGGTAGATGTCCGCCTCGGGCAGCGGATAGGGCTTCAGGCCGCGAATCACGTGCACGCGCAGCCGCCCCTTCTCGTTGAGAAAGCGCGCGATTTCGCTCTGCCAGTTGCGCAGCAGATGGGGCGGCGCGATTACGATGGCTGGGTAAGCGGCGGCGGTGGCGAGGAAGGCCAGTGCCTGAACCGTCTTGCCGAGTCCCATGTCGTCCGCCAAGAGACACCGCCGCGTGGAGAGCAGAAACGCCAGCCCCTGCTGCTGGAAGTCCAGCAGGCGGCCAGTGAAGCTGTCGTCGGGCGGGACGGCGGTTTCGGGTTCGCGCAGCACGCGCTCCCGATGGATGGCGTACTCCCGCGCCTCCTCCAGCGCCTGCTGCCAGCGACTTCGGTCGGTTTCTTTGATCTCCAGCGGATAGCGCAGCATCAGCCAGTTCAGGTCGCCCACCACGCGCCGGTGCGCGGTGAAGCGCGCCACGCCGCGGCCCCGTCCGTCGCAGCCGGGGAACAGGCGCTTGGCGAGCTCCGTGACGCAGGGCTCGGCGTGAATCGTCCAGCACTTTGAGCGCCGGTTGTAGGACAGCGTGCCGTAGGTGCGGCCGGAAGCGTCCACCTCCCGCAGGTAGCCGGGGTAGTGCTCGGGAACGGGGGTTTCCTCCGGAAAGCGGTAGTCGAAAAAGTCCACGCTCACGGCAGCGCCACCCCCCAGAGGCGGTTCAGCGCGATTGCGCGCACGGGCTTGCCGCAGATGCGCTCCGGCAGCGCGCAGGGACGCTGGGAGACCACCACCGCGGCCGCCAGGCGCTCGTCCTCCAGATAGCGGGCGAGCTGTTCGCGCAGCCGCGCGGCATCCGGGCGGCCCTTCTTGACCTCCACGCCCACCGCGCCGCAGAGAAAGTCGATGCGGCGGCCGGGGCGCAGTCGACATTCGTGAATGTATCCGATGCCCGCCGTGTCCAGCGCCCGGGCGATCTCCGCGTGAATCTCGTATTCCTCCGGCTGGGCGGGCACGCGAACGGCCGCCAGCGCGGAGAGGACACACTCCATCTCGCTCACGGTTCCATCAGCCTCCTCAGATTCTCCGGAAGCGGAGAGGAGAGCGCGACGCGCGCTCCCGTCAGCGGATGATCGAATTCAATGCGCGCCGAGTGCAGTGCGAAGCGGCCCGGCAGAGCGGCAAGCTCCTCGCCATAGAGAAAGTCGCCCGCCACGGGATGGCCGATGGCGGCCATATGCACGCGGATTTGGTGCGTGCGCCCTGTCTCCAGCCGGAGGCGCACCAGCGTCCGGCCGTTGCCGTGCGCCTCCGCACGGTAGTGCGTAACCGACCGCCGTCCGTTTTCCAGATCGACGGCGCGGCGCACGGTGGGACCGTCCGCCTTGGCGATGGGCAGATCGACCGTACCTTCGCCCTCCAGTTCGCCCTCGACCACCGCGAGATACTCCCGGACGAAGGCCGGCGTGTGCAGCTGCGCCTGCAGAAGCTGGCAGGCGTGGGCGTGTTTCGCCGCGGCCAGCAAACCGCTGGTGCCGCGATCGAGGCGGTTGAGCGGCCGGAACACGAAGTTCTCCTCGCCGATGAAGCGCGCGCGCAGGCGGTTTTCCAGCGTGCCGTCCGGCTGCTTCGGCGAACACTGGCAGGCCAGCGGGGCGGGCTTGTCCACCACGTAGACGTCCGCGTCCTCATAGGGAATGGCGATCGCCTCGAATTCCGGAGCGACCTCCTTCACCTGCGCAGCTTCGTTTAATGAGACGCAAATCCAATCTCCCGACCGAAGTCGGTAGTCGGCGCGCACGATCTCACCGTTCACGCGCAGGCCGTCCGTCGCCTTGAGCGCGCGAAACTGTCCGGAGGACACGCGCATGTTCCCCCGCACGAAGTATTTGATTTTGCGCCCCGCGTCCTTCTCGCCGGCGCGGGCTTGCAAAAGCGTCATGGCGGCCTCCCGGTGCATACTACTTCTATTATAACACCGAAACGGCCGGCGAGCAATTATTTTTTGCGCTTGGCAGGGAATAATTGTTTTGATACAATAGATAGGTAACAGAAGGAGGAAGAAAAACAGAGAGCCAAGTGATAGAATGTAGCTGCAAA
>CANQEW010000004.1 GCA_947596085.1 uncultured Clostridia bacterium
CCCCTGCCGGAAAATCTCCACCCTTTCCCTTGACAGCCCCCTCCCTCGCTGTTACCTATGATTGACGCCAACAGATAGCACGCTCCCGCCGCCGCCGCAAGCGCCTTGATGTTTAATTCCAAATTTAGTATAATGAAAGACAAAGGAGCGTGAGAGGCATGTCCGAACTTCCCAAAATGATCGCCGTGGTGGGCACGAACGCCTCGGGCAAGAGCGGCCTCGGCGTGGAGCTGGCGCGCCGCTTCGGCGGGGAGATCGTGTCGGCGGACTCCCGGCAGGTGTTCAGAGGGCTCGACCTGGGCAGCGGCAAGATCACGGCCGAGGAGATGCGCGGCGTGCCCCACCATCTGCTGGACGTGTGCGCGCCCGGCGACTTCTTCTCCATGCACGACTTTCAGCGCCTGGCCTACGCCGCCATCGACGATATTCTCGCCCGGGGCCGCATCCCCTTCCTGGTGGGCGGCACGGGGCTCTACGTTGACTGCGTGACCGAGGGCTACGTCATGAGCAACCGCATGCCCGACCTCGCCTACCGGGACGAGCTGGAGAAGCGCTCCACCCCCGAACTGTATGAAATGCTGCAAGCGGCGCTGCCCGGCGCGGAGGTGGACCCGCGCAACCGCAACCGCGTGATGCGGATGCTGGAGAAGCTCCACGACGGAGACGATCACGCGCCCGGCCGATCCCCCCGCTACGACTGCCTCAAGCTCGGCGTGACCTGGGACCGTCCCACGCTGAAGGCGCGCATCGACGAGCGCCTGGAGCGCCGCATGGCCCAGGGCATGGTGGACGAGGTGCGCGGCCTGCTCGATCGCGGCGTGCGCCCGGAGTTCATGGTCAAGCTGGGGCTGGAGTACCGCTTCATCACCCAGTACCTGACCGGCGAGATCGAGACGGATGCGGAGATGACCGAGCTGCTCGCCGCCGCCATCAAGCGCTTCGCCAAGCGGCAGATGACCTGGTTCCGCCGGGACAAGTCCATTCGCTGGCTCGACATGCGCGGCGACCCTGCCGCCGAGGCCGAGGCGCTGATCCGCGCCTTCCTGAAAGCGCGCTGATCCCAAAAAACAAAGCGCGGCCGCGAAGGGGTTCCGACTCCCTTGCGGCCGCGTTCGCATCCCGGTCCTACTGCTTCATTTCGAGCTTCACCGTGAAGTGCAGCTCCTCGTAGGTGCCGGTCAGCTCGCCGTTCTCGTCGTAGTAGCGGTAGATGGTCAGATCCACCTTGTCGCCGGCCGCGCACTTGTCCAGCTCCTTGAGCAGATCCATGTAGCTCTTGACGCGCACGCCGTTGATCTCGGTGATCACGTCGCCCACCTGCAAACCCGCCTTGGCGGAGGGGCCGCGCTCCTCCACGGTGTACACCTGCGCGCCGATGGGCGGATGGCTGCGGATCGGCTCGTCCGGGCCGTCGATGTCGGCCACCGTGATGCCCAGCCGCGGCCGGGTCACGCTGCCGGTGTCGATGATCTGGTCGATGAAGACCTTTACTTCGTTGATCGGAATGCAGAAGCCCAGCCCCTCATAGATCACGCTGCTGTCGAACATGAACTTCAGCGTGGGAATGCCCACCAGCTCGCCCTTGTAGTTGAGCAGCGCGCCGCCGGAGTTGCCGGAATTGATGGCGGCGTCGATCTGGATGGTGGAAACGCTGCGGCTGAAGTTGTTCGCGTTGATGTCCTCGCGCTCAAGACCCGAGATGATGCCGGCGGTCACGGTGCCGGAGAGCACCTCCATCATGTCGCCGGGATTGCCGATGCAGATGGCCAGCTCGCCCACGCGCAGCGCGTCCGAATCGCCCAGCGGCACGGGCTCCACGCCGGCGGGCGCACTCTCCTCGAAGTGCAGCACGGCGATGTCGGTGCCGTCGTCATGGCCCACGGCCGTGACCTCCATCTCCTCGCCGGAGAGCCACTTGATGCGGTAGAGGTCGCAGTCCTCGATCACGTGGTAGTTGGTCAGAATGTAGCCGCCCTTGCCGTCCGCGCCGGCGCGAATGTAGGTGCCCGAGCCGCCGCCCATGTCGTCCTCCGTCACCACGCGGGAGACCGGGTCCCAGGTCTCCGCGTAGCACTTCACCTCCACCACGGCGGGGCGCACGCGGTCGGCGATGTCCGGGATCGGGTTGGACGCGGAGTACACCACATCATAGGAGGGGGCCTCGGCCAGCGCCGCACAGCCGGTCAGCAGCGCCGAGAGCAGCAGGAGCGCACAGATTCTCTTCAACATGTCATCTTCCTCGCTTCAACAGTTTCATTCTTCATTATACAACGGGCGCGGGAAAAAGGAAAGCCCCTATATTTGGCGATTTTCCCCGGCGGGCAGGCTGCGCTGAACCGGCTCGGCCGCGCGCAGGGCGAAGGAAAACTCCGTGTCGCCCGGGCGGGAGCGCATGGCGATGTCGCAGCCGTGCTGCTGCAGTATGGTCTTGCAGATGGAAAGGCCCAGCCCCGTGCCCATGCCCACCGTATGCGCCTTGTCCGCCTTGTAGAAGCGGTCAAACACGTGCGGCTGGTCGGCCTCGTCCACACCGGGGCCGTTGTCCCGCACGCAGAAGCGCACGCTGTTTCCCTCGCGCCGGGTGATCAGCGTCAGCACGCCGCCTTCGCCCGGCATGAACTTCACCGCGTTGTCCACGAAGTTCGAAACCACCTGCGTGATCCGGTTCACGTCCCCCAGCGCGCAGCAGGGATCGGGGGCGAGCTGCACGTCCACGTCGATGCCCTTCTCCTCGATGCGCTGCTCGAAGCGGATCAGGATGCGCCGCATCATCTCGTTGGCGTCAAAGGGCTCGATGGTCATCGGGAACTTGCCCGACTCCAGCCGGCTCAAGTCCAGCAGATCGCGCACTAGGTCGGTCAGGCGGTTGGTCTCGTCCAGCACCACCTGCAGGTACTTCGGGCGGTCCGCGTCGGAGATCGTGCCGTCCAGCATGGCCTGCACGTAGCCCTTCATGCTGGTCATCGGCGAGCGCAGCTCGTGGGACACGTTCGCCACGAAGCTGCGGCGCGACTCTTCCATGCTGGAGAGCTCCGAGGCCATGCGGTTGATGGAGTGGCCGAGCTGCTCGAGCTCGCCGCCGCAGTTGAGCTCCACGCGCCGGGACAGCTCACCCCGGGAGAAGGCGCGCACCGCGCGCTCGATCTCGTGAATGGGCAGCGTCTGGTTGCGCGCCACCAGAAACGCCAGCACCGCGCCCAGCAGCAGCGACACCGCCACCGGAAGCGCGAGCTGCGGAAGCACCGTCGTGAAGCTCACCGTGAGCTGATCCACCGGGATGTGCAGAAGCACCGCGCCCACCACGCGTCCGTCGCTGTACGTCCAGGGCACGCCGATGGTCACGATGTGGTCGCCCAGTTGCTCGAACAGCCCCGTGGCGCGGATCTCCTCGCCCGCGCCGATGCGGTCGAGCTGCTCCTGCACCGCCTCCGTGGCGGGGCCCTCGGTGGTGTTCCAGAAGCGATCGACCACCTGCATCTTGCCGGAGGAGAAGTTGACGATCCAGATCTCCGCGTTGTATTCGTTGTAGATGTCGGCGATCTTCTCATTGACCAGGTACTGGATCGTGGCGTTGGAGCGGATCAGGCTCAACTCGTTGAGCTGCCGCATGTACTCCGCCACCTGCCGCGCCTGCATGCGCACCTCGGTCTCGTAGTTCTCCTGCGCGCGGGCGCGCTGCAGCGTGAGCAGGATCGAGGAAAACAACGCCACCGTGACCAGGATCACTGCGAGGATCGAGCTGAACATCCGCCAGAACAGACCGTTCTTCATGGACTCACTTCACCTCAAACTTGTAGCCCACGCCCCAGACCGTCTTAATCAGCCATCCCAGGCTCTCGCCCTCGCCCAGCTTCTCGCGCAGGCGCTTGACGTGCACGTCCACGGTGCGGGAATCGCCGAAGTAGTCGTAGCCCCACACCTGCTCCAGGAGTTGCTCGCGGGTGAACACCTGTCCGGGGTGGCTGGCGAGGAAGTACAGCAGCTCCAGCTCCTTCGGCGGCATCTCCAGCTCCCGGCCCATGAACTTCACCGTGTACTGGTTGATGTTGATGGTGAGGCCGGGGAAGACCAGCTCCTTGTCCGGCGCGTCGGCGGCCTGGAAGCGCCGGGACACGGCCTTGATGCGCGCCACCAGCTCCTTCATCTCGAAGGGCTTGACCACGTAGTCGTCCGCGCCCAGCTCGAGGCCGAGCACCTTGTCGAAGGTCTCGTCCTTGGCGGTGAGCATGATGATGGGGATGTTCGAGAGCTTGCGCACCTCCCGGCAGACCTGCCAGCCGTCCATTCCGGGCAGCATCACGTCCAGCAGCATCAAATTGGGCGGAGATTCCTTGAACATTTTGAGCGCCTCGTCGCCCCGGGTCGCCATGGCGACCTCGAAGCCTTCCTTTTCCAGATACAGATTGACGAGCTGGCGGATGTTCGGATCGTCGTCTACCAGCAGAATCTTCAACATTGCCATGGAATCGCTCCTTTCCAACGTGACGACGCGCTTATTTCATGGTTACGATGGTCACGCCGTCCTCGCCCTCGCCGTAGCGGCCCAGGCGGAACTCCTTGACGGCGGGATGGGTCTTTAAGTGCTTGTGGATGCCGGCGCGCAGGATGCCCGTGCCCTTGCCGTGGATGATGCTCACGCTGCGCAGGCGGTTGATGACCGCGCCGTCCAGGAACAGATCCACCGCCATCAGCGCCTCCTCCAGGTTGCAGCCGCGTACGTCGCACTCCGTCTCCACCGGCCGCGCGGCCACCTGCACACGGTTGCCCACCTTGGGCTTCTTCGCCTTGTCCGGCGCCGCCGTGCGCATGTCGCTGAGCTTCGCCTTGAGCTTGAGCGCGCCGGCCTGCACCGTACATTCACCCTTCGAATCGGGCGGCGTCAGGATCACGGCCTTCGCGCCCAGCGTGGTCAGCTCCACCGTGTCGCCCACGCGCGCCTCGGTGAGCGCCTCGCCCGGCTTGGGAGCGCCCGGCAGGTGCTCGGCATTTTCGTCGATGGATGCCTGCAGCTTCGCGCGCATTTCGTGCAGCTCGTGCTCCTTCAGGCCCTCGCTGCCCTTCCGCTTCAATTCGGAAATCAGCTGCTCCGACTCCCGCTGCGCCTTCTGCAGAATGCGCCGCGCCTCGTCCTTGGCCTTGCGGAGGTCGCGCTCCCGGTGCTCGGCCAGATCGGCGCGGAGCTT
This sequence comes from uncultured Clostridia bacterium, assembly GCA_947596085.1. Classification (GTDB taxonomy): domain Bacteria; phylum Bacillota; class Clostridia; order Christensenellales; family Aristaeellaceae; genus SFTH01. The sequence goes on from CANQEW010000004.1 coordinate 5,184, forward strand.
CTCGGCCTCGTCGCGCAGCCGCTGCGTCTCGATGTGCGCCTCCTCGGCCAGCTTGCGCTCCTTCTCGGCGATCTGGCGATGGTATTCGGCGTTGGCGATCACGTCTTCGAACTTTACCTGGTCGCGGGTGAGCCGCTCGCGCACGCTGTCGATCAGATCCTCGGGAAGGCCGAGCTTGCGGGAGATCTCGAAGGCGTTCGACTTGCCCGGCACGCCGATGGACAGCCGGTAGGTGGGCCGCAGCGTTTCGACGTTGAACTCCACCGAGGCATTCTCCACGCCCGGCGTGGTCAGCGCGAACACCTTCAATTCGCTGTAGTGGGTGGTCGCCATCGTCCGCACCTTCCGCTCCAGCAGGCGGCTGAGGATCGACATGGCCAGCGCCGCGCCTTCGGTGGGATCAGTGCCCGCGCCCAGCTCATCGAAGAGGACGAGGGAGTTCTCCGTCACGTTCGCCAGGATGTCCACGATGTTGGTCATGTGGGAGGAGAAGGTGGACAGCGACTGTTCGATGCTCTGCTCGTCGCCGATGTCCGCGTACACCTCGTCGAAGATGGCCAATTCCGATCCGAAGGCGGCGGGAATCTGCAGGCCCGCCTGCGCCATCAGCGAGAGCAGGCCGACGGTCTTGAGCGTCACCGTCTTGCCGCCGGTGTTCGGGCCGGTGATGACCAGCGTGGTGAAGTCCACGCCCAGCCAGAGGTTCGAGGGCACTACCTTCTCCGGATCGATCAGCGGGTGGCGCGCGCGGATCAGGTTGATCCGGCCCTCGGTGTTGAGCTTGGGCGGCACCGCGCGCATGGCGCGGCCCAGCGCCGCGCGGGCGAAGATCATGTCGAGCTGCGCCATCGTCTCCAGACTCTCGGCGATGATCGCGCCGTCCGGGGCGATCTGCGCGGAGAACGCGGCCAGGATGCGCTCGATCTCGTTGTGTTCCTTGACGGCCCACTGCTTGAGCTCGTTGCCCGCCTCCACCACGGCCATGGGCTCGATGAAGAGCGTCGAGCCCGTGCCCGACTGGTCGTGCACGATGCCGGGCACGCTGCTTCTGCACTCCGCCTTCACCGGCACCACGTAGCGGCCGTTGCGCATGGTGATGATGTTGTCCATCAGGTACTTCTGGCTCGGCCCGCGCAGTATGGCGTTCAGGCGGTCGCGGATGCGGTCGTTGAGCTGACGCATGTGGCGGCGGATGTCGGCGAGCTCCTGGCTGGCGTGGTCGCTGATCTCGTCCTCGGAGAGGATCGCGTCGAAGATGTCCTCCTCCAGATTGCGGTTCGTGTAGAGCGTGGAGCCGAGCTGGGTCAAAAGCGGGGTGTCCTCGCGCTCCGTCACCAGCGCGCCGCGCACCAGCCGCGACGCCTTGATCGCGTCCGCGATCTGCAGAAGCGACTTCGCAGAAAGCGTCGATCCGATGCCCGCGAGCTTCAAAAATTCCCGCACGTCCGCGAACGGACAGATGGGATTCGAGCCGTTGTAGGCCAGAACCGTGGAGGCCTCCTCGGTCTCCTGCTGGCGGCGGCGCACCAGCGGCGCGTCGCCGGACGGCTCCAGCTTCAGCGCGCAGGCGCGGCCCAGCTCCGTCACGGCCAGCGCCGCCAGCCGCTCGCGAATCTTGGGAAACTCCAGCACGCGCAGATTTCTCTCGTTCATATCATTCCACTCCTCGGAAGTAGTGTCCTGTGGTGGTGTTCATCGCGTCCAGCTTCGGCCAATCCACCTCCGCGCGGGGATCGTTCCCAGCCAGCGCGGCGCGGTGCAGGCGCACGACCGCCTCGACCGGATCGCCCGGCTCCAGCAGCAGCCGCCAGGCGCCAGCGGCGGGCAGCGAGGCCCGGCGGCGCAGCAGCATCAGCGTGGCGGAGTTCAGAAGCTGAATCGTGCAGCCCTCGTCCGATGCGACGCGCTTGAGCGGGAAGCGCGCGCCCAGCCGGTCGGTCAGCGCCTTCGCGTCGACGCGCTCGTCCGGCGCGCGGCCGTCGCAGCGGCGGCAGTCCCGATGCGGGCCGCGCAGCTGTTTCGCTGCGCGCAGCGGGCAGTGGCGCAGCTGCATCAGCGGCAGCCGCCCGTAGACGATCAGTTCGCGCGCGCCGCCCAGCGCCTCGATCTGCGCCCGGTTGAGCTCCACGGAGGGGGTGCAGCGGCGCGCGCCCCAGTCCGCGAGCTGCGCGACGGACAGGTCGTTGGCCACATTGAGCGGATAGTCGCCCACCCGCTCTCCCGGCCAGTCCAAGCCGAACTGGCCAACGTTGGAAAGCAGCACCCGGCGGATGCGCCCGGCGTTCGCCCACACCCAGTCGCGCAGAGCGCTCAGCGTCGCTTCGCCCGCCACCGGGGGCAGCGCCAAATCGAAGCGCTCGGGGAGGAGCGCAAGCGCCGCGTCCAGCGCCCGCGCGCGCAGGTCCGCCGGGGCGAAGGCGGCAAAGTCCGCGCCCGCGTTCAGTGCCCGGCGCAAGATCGACGCGTCGCCGCTCTGAGCGATGAGCTCGGGCCTGTCCCCGGATTGTGCGGGAAGCGCGGGCAACGCCATCTTCGCGCATGCGTGGGGCGGATTGCGCCGCGCCGCGAGCAGCGTTTCCACGGCGCCGCGCCGCAGCGCGTTCAGCGCGGAGAGCGGAAGGTAGGCGTTCTCGTCGATCTCCGCCGCCCAGCCGCGCAGCTCGAAGGGCGTATCGCCCAGCTTCGCGATCTGGGAGCGGGCGCGCTCCGGATCGGCGGGACGGGAGCGCGCGGCCTGCGCGATCTCGCCCTCGGCGAGGGCGGTGTGCGCGCCGTCGCTCAGTTCCAGCAGCGCGGGCTCACCCACCCGCAGCCGCAGGCGCGCGTCCACGGGGAACTTCCGCCGCTCGCCGGCAAAGGCTTCCCGCAGCGAACGCATCTGCGCCTCCGAGGTCAGCCGGATCAGCGCGTCTCCCCGCTTCGCGGCGGGCAGGAGCGCCGCGCCGGCGGGGGCCGAGGCCATGCGCACGGGGACGTCCTCGCCGCCCGCCCGGCGCAGAACCAGCGCGTCGCGCTCATCCACGGCGGCGGTTAACTCGACTTCTCCGCCCTTCCGGCAGCGGCCGATCTCCACGCCCAGGTGGTTCGGACGCTCCGAATACATCAGCTCGTCCTCCCGCGCGCCGGGGCCGTAGCCGCGGGTGAAGCCGCCGCGGTTGAACATCTGCGCGAGTTCCCGCTTCGCCGCCTCCGCGTCGAAGCGTTCACCCCGCGCCATCGCGTCCAGCGCGGCTCGGTAGACGGAGACCGTCTGCGCCACGTACTCCGGGCGCTTGAGTCGCCCTTCGATCTTGAGGCTGGCGACTCCGGCCCGGGCGAGCGCGTCCAGGCCGTCCAGGCCGCACAGGTCGCGGGTGGACAGCAGGTAGCCCTCGCGCCCGTTCAGCGCGTACCGCTGGCGGCAGGGCTGGGCGCACAGGCCGCGATTGCCGCTGCGCCCGCCAATCATCGACGAGAGCAGGCACTGGCCCGAGCAGCTCACGCACAGCGCGCCATGCACGAATACCTCCAGCTCCGCGCCGAGGCCCGCGCAGCGGGCGATCTCCGCATGGGTCATCTCCCGGGCGAGCACCACGCGCTTGAATCCCTGCTCCGCCAGAAACCGCACGGCCTGCGGGTTGTGCGCGGCCATCTGGGTGCTGGCGTGCAGGGGCAGCGATGGCGCCATCTCGCGGACGGCGCGCGCGACGCCGAAGTCCTGCACGATCACGCCATCCGCGCCCGCGCGGCAGATCTCCTCGACGGTCGCCTCAAGCCGGATGAGTTCATCCTGCCGCACCATGGTGTTGAGCGTCACATACACCTTCGCGCCGCGCTGCTGACAGTAGCGCATGGCGGCGTCCAGCTCGCCCTCGAAGTTGTCCGCGCTCCGGCGGGCGTTGAAGTCGCCCGCGCCCAGGTACACCGCGTCCGCGCCGCACTGCACCGCCGCGGTCATGGCGGCGGCGCTTCCAGCGGGGGCCAGCAATTCGGGCAGCTTCAATCGCGCTTCAGGCGCTCGATCTCGGCGCGCGCCTCCTCCAGCTCCCTGCGCAGCCTCCGGTTTTCCTCCCGGGACTTCATCATGTCGTCGGCGGCGTTCATTGCCGCGAGCACGGCAAGCTGGCCGCCGGGCAGGTGCGTGGCCTGGTTGAGTTCGCGCAGTCGGCGGTCGACCCACGCGGCCACGCCCTGCACGTACTCCTCGGAGTCGCGGGTGACAATGGCGTACTCCCGGCCGGCGATGCGAACCGTGGTTCTGATCTTTTCCATGACAATCTCCCTCATCGGATATTTCACCAATAATATAATACCACAGAATGCAAGCCCCAACAAGCGGCGCGGAAGAAATTGACCGATTCCAGGTACGGCGCGGCGGCGGAACGCATAGGTTGAGTATGAACGGCGCGGAAAGGGACGGGAGGCGACGGGGATGCGCAAATATTGTACCGGCGGCGGGAACTCGCGCGCCAAGATCATCGGCATCGTGCTGATGGCGCTGGGCGCGCTGGCGCTTTTGCTGTTCGTGCCCTACTGGGTCTGGACTTCGGTGCTGGCGGTGCTCCTGATCAGCATCGGGTTTCTGGTCTGGAGGTTCAGTTAGCGGGACGGGGTCATCCCAATGGACGGGGTCATCCAATGCGGGACGGCCCCGTCGTATTGTTTTCTTGCAAAACCGAAGCGCCGGGGGAATCAGGCGAAGAATTCCAACTCGAACGCGCCCGGCGGAAATTTGGAACCGCTACACCGTGACGAACTTATGCGTGAAGTCCTGCATGGCTTTTCGTTCTTCGGGTTCGTCGCAGCAGAGCGCGCGCAGGTCGGTGGCGCGGCATTCGAGCGCAAAGACCGGATCGCCGCGCAGCCTGACCGGGTCGGAGGCGATCGACAGCGATGCGCGGCGCGAGAGCGCCGCGAGCAGCAGCCGCGCATCCGCGCGCGCGCCCAGCAGGCGGGCGTAGGAGGGCAGGGGATGGGCCGCGAGGAGCTCCTCCGTCACGCCCAGCAGCGCGTGCGCGCACAGTCGCGTCAGCCGCGCGCGTGTGTAGCGCTTGCATTTGAGCATGTCGATCAGCTCCGCGCAGGTTGAAGCCCCCCGGGCGCAGCGCGCGAGGCGGCGGTCCAGTCCCTCCGACGCGCCGGGCAAGGCGGCGAGCTGTGCGCCGGTCATGCTTCGCAGCGCGTGCAGCAGCAGGTCGTCCGGCGCGTGCATCCTCGGCGCGGCGGCAAGCGCGCCCCGCGCAGCCTCCGGCACGCACGCGAGCGCGGCTTCCAGCTCGCCCCGGTCGAGCGCGGCGCGAACGGCCGAGGCGGAGGCGAATTTGCCCAGCGCCGCGTCGTGGTAGCCGCCCGCGCGGACGACGGCCAGCGGTTCCATCGCGGAGCCCAGCGCGCGGAGCGCGCGCAGGTATTCCACCGCCAGGATCAGATTCGGCGCGTTCAGCGCGCCGGGCGCGAGGTCCAGTTCCGCCGCCAGCGCCTCGCCCCGGGCGCGGGCGTGGGACTTACCCTCGGCCAGGCCGCGCTGGATTGCGGCGGATAGCTCCGGCGGCTCATGCTCCCCCATCTCCGCCAGCCTCTCCAGCAGCCCCATATCCGCGATCTCGCTCCCGAAGGACAGAACGTCGCAACCCAGCCCGGACAGGATCGCGGCGGCGCCCCGGGCGAAGGCGTCCGCCGGCCGCACCGCCCAGAGCGCCGGCAATTCGAACACCGCGTCCGCGCCGCAGGCAAGCGCCGCGCGCGCGCGCGACCACTTGTCCAGCCGCGCGGGTTCGCCCCGCTGGGTGAAGCTTCCCGCCATGCAGATTACCACATAGTCGCAGCCGCTCTGGCGGCGCGTCTCGCGGATGTGATAGGCGTGGCCGTTGTGGAAGGGGTTGTATTCGGCGATGATTCCGGCGATCCTCATGCTGCGCGCTCCTTTCTGCGTCCATTGTATCCGAAAAGCCGCGGCGAGGCAAGTTTTTTCGCGCGGATGACAGGAGGTTCGCCCGACAGCGTCGAATATTGCGGTATTGTGCAAGGGAGCTGAGATCATGGCCAAGCTATACTTCCGCTACGGCGCGATGGGTTCGTCCAAGACGGCGAACGCCATCATGGTGCAGTACAACTACCATGAGCGCGGACAAAACGCGCTGATGATCAAGCCGAGGCTCGACAGCCGCGACGGCGAGCGCATCGTGGGCTCGCGCAGCGGGTTGAGCGCGCCCTGCGTCTACATGGAGGAGATCGACGGCATCGACCTGTCGGTCTACAACTGCATCATCGTGGACGAGGCGCAGTTTCTGACCAAGGCGCAGGTGGCGCGGCTGGTGGACATCGCCGACAACAGCAACATTCCCGTGATCTGCTACGGCCTGCGCGCGGACTTCCAGGGCAATCTGTTCGAAGGCAGCACCTGGCTGATGGCCTGGGCGGACACCATCGAGGAGATCAAGACGGTGTGCTGGTGCGGCCGCAAGGCCACCTGCAACGCCCGCGTGATCGACGGCAAGGTGGCGCGCGAGGGCGAACAGATCGTGCTGGGCGGCAATGAGAGCTACGTGGCGCTGTGCCGCAGGCACTGGGCGCGCGGCGAACTGGCGCCCATCGAGGTCAAGAAGATCAGCACCGGCAAGCGCGCCTATCTTTCGCTGCTCCTCGAGGCCGATCCCAGCGAGGCGATGATCGACAACTACCTCGACAGGAGCGAGATGTACGTGCTCGCCGCGAAGGGGAAGCCCGTCTCCGAGGCGGTGATCGGCGAACCCGAGCCGGGCGTGTTCGAACTCTACAACCTCGCCACCGAGCGGAGCGAGCGCGGGAAGGGCTACGCGAAGCGGCTTTTGAATCACCTGATTCGCATGTACAGGCCGTTGGGGAAGAGGCTTCGCGTGGGCACGAGCGCGGACATGATGGAGTTTTACGAAAAGTTTGGCTTCAGGCACGTGGGCACGAGGAAGGACTTCTTCCTGAATGAAAACTACGACCCCAAGCTGTTCGACGATCCGGGGCTGAGGGACATGGAGGTCTTGGAACTGGAGTGGTAAGGATCGCGGAGAAGGGGAGACAGAAGATGGATTACGACATCGAGAAGATGGCGACGGCGTGCATTGAGGGAATCAACAAGCAAATTCAGAACTTGAACAAGCTCAACATCATTGTTGCCGGCAAGACGGGCGTGGGAAAGAGCACGCTGATCAACGCGGTTTTTCGCGAGAATCTGGCGGAAGTAGGCGTCGGAAGACCGGTGACGCAGCACATGCGCCAAATTCACAAAAAGGACTTTCCACTGAGCATCTACGATACGCGTGGTCTGGAGCTGGGCAAGGATGTGCAGCGGGAAGTCAAGGACGGCATCATGGAGGTCATTCGCAGAGGCGCGGGATCGGAGAACATTGACGACCACATTCACTGCATCTGGTATTGTATCAATACCGCCACGAGTCGCGTCGAGGACGAGGAGCTTCGCTGGCTGGAGGATCTGACCGCGGAGAATCGCGTGGAGCGGGTGCCGATCATCGTCGTACTGACCCAGTCCTTTTCCAAGAAGAAGAGCCTGGAGATGAAGAATTACCTGCTTGACAGAAATCTGAACGTGGCACAAATCATCCCTGTGCTGGCGCAGGATTACGAGATCGACGAGGAATACACCGTTTCGGCCTATGGCCTGGACCGGCTGATCGAAGTCATGGAGCAAGTGCTGCCGGATGAGCTGCTAAATGTGCTGGAGCATGTGCAGAAGGTCTCGCTTCAGGGAAAGATCAAGCGCGCGCGGGCGGTTGTCGCCACTTCGGTCACCGCCGCAGTTGGTGTGGGTGCCGCTCCGATTCCATTTTCAGACGCGGCTGTGCTGGTTCCAACGCAGATTGGGATGATTGCTGGAATCACGGCGGTGTTCGGGCTTGAAGTAAATAAGGGCATCATCACTGCGTTCATTTCGTCCGCGCTCGGCGCGGGCGGCATGGCCTTCGCGGGAAAGACGATCGCCGCCAACTTGGTAAAGCTCGTGCCCGTCGCAGGAAGCATTGCAGGGGGTGCCATCTCCGCTTCGACAGCTGGGGTGCTCACGAGCGTACTGGGCGAGGCGTACATTCAGTTGATGATTCTTGTATACAAGGGGGAACTCAAGACCTCCGATATCAATACGAGCGCGGGGAAGAAGATCATCAGCGATTTGATGCGCCAGGGAATCGAGAACGACAAATAGGAAGCGTTAGCGTTGAACGCGCGGCCATGCGTTTGTCTTGTGACAAGGTGGCATTTTGCTACCCAGGCATGGCCGCGCTTCTATATTTCTGAGGATGTAGCCCCATTTCTTCATCCAATCTACATTGCACATTTCCAGGGAATCCGCTATAATCAATCCTGAGGTGTTATGCCATGTTTATCACTTCCGACTGGAAGGATTATGAAGTTCTGGACACCGGCGACGGCGAGAAGCTGGAGCGCTGGCGCGACGTGATTCTGCGCAGGCCCGACCCGCAGACCATATGGCCGAAGCAGCGGCCGGAGCTGTGGACGCGCGCCGACGCGCACTACCACCGCTCGAATCGGGGCGGCGGCGAGTGGGAGTTCTTCAAGAAGCTCCCCGAGCGCTGGAGTGTGCGCTATGGTGAACTTGAGTTCTATGTGCGCCCCACGGGCTTCAAGCACACGGGCCTCTTCCCGGAACAGGCGGTGAACTGGGACTGGATGGCGGGGCTCATTCGCAAGTCGAACCGCCCGATCCGCGTGCTCAACCTCTTCGGCTACACCGGCGGCGCGACCTGCGCCTGCGCGGCGGCGGGGGCGCATGTGACCCACGTGGACGCGGCCAAGGGCATGGTGCAGTGGGCGGGGGAGAACCGCAAGCTTTCGAAGATTGATGAAACCGCCGTGCGCTGGATCGTGGACGACGCGCTGAAATTCGTCGCCCGCGAGGAGCGCCGGGGCCGGAAGTACGAGGGCATACTGATGGACCCGCCCAGCTACGGGCGCGGCCCTGGCGGCGAGGTGTGGAAGCTGGAAAACGAGCTGTTCGGGCTGGTGGAGGCCTGCGAGCGCGTGCTCGCGGATGACGCGCTGTTCATGCTCATCAACAGCTACACCACCGGGCTTCAGCCCGCCGTGCTGCACAACATGCTGACGATGACCGCGGCGCGCGGCCGCGGCGGGCGCGTGACGGCGGACGAAATCGTGCTGCCCGTGACCGCGGGCGGCGTGCTGCCCTGCGGCGCGTCCGGCAGGTGGGAAGGAAACAAATGATTTTACTTTCGATCCAAAACGTGACCAAATCCTTCGCGATGAACACCGTGCTCAAGGACGTGAACCTGACGCTGCAGGCCGGGAGCCGCATGGGGCTGACCGGCGTCAACGGCAGCGGCAAGAGCACGCTCTTCAAGCTGATCGCCGGGCAGATGGAGCCCGACGAGGGCACGGTTTCGCTGGTGAAGGGCACGCGGGTGGGGCTGCTCACGCAGGAGGCCGACATTCAGTCCGACCTCACCGTGCAGCAGGAGCTCGAGCGCGTATTCGAGCCGCAGCGGGAGATGGAGCGCAAGCTGCGCGCCATGGAGGCGCAGATGGCCGGCGTCGAGCCGGGATCGGCGGACTACGATCGGCTCTCAAAATCCTACTCCAACCTGCTCGACCGCTTTGAGCGCTCGGGCGGCTACGAGTGGCCCAGCCGCATTCAGGGCGTGCTGGCGGGTTTGGGCTTCGCCCGGGGCCGCGAGGATTCGCCCGCGCGGGTGCTCTCCGGCGGCGAAAAGACGCGGCTGTGCCTGGCGCGGCTGCTGCTGACACAGCCGGAGCTGCTGCTGCTGGACGAGCCGACCAACCATCTCGACCTGGCGGCCACCCAGTGGCTGGAGGACACGCTCAGAAAGTACCGGGGCACCGTGCTGGTGATCTCCCACGACCGCTACTTCCTCAACGCGGTGTGCGACTGCATGGCGGAGCTTTCGCTGAAGCGGCTCACCCAGTACGAGGGCAACTACGACCAGTTCTCCGTCAAGCGCCGCGCGGAGGTCGAGCGCCGCATGAAGGAGTACAAGCTGCAGCAGGCGGAGATCGCCCGACAGGAGGCCATCATCCAGCGCTACCGCATGTACAACCGCGAGAAGTCCATCAAGGCGGCCGAGAGCCGGGAGAAGCGTCTGGAGAAGATGGAGCGGCTGGAGAAGCCCGTCAGCGAGCAGAAGGTGCGCTTCTCCTTCGAGGCGCGCCGCAGGACCGGTGATGACGTGCTGATGGTCCGGGAGCTTTCCAAGAGCTTCGAGGGCCGCGAGCTGTTTCACGACTTCAACCTGCACCTGCGCGCGGGCGACCGGGTGGCGATCATCGGGCCGAACGGCGTGGGCAAGTCCACGCTGCTCAACATCATCGCGCGACAGCTTCCGCCGGATCGCGGCACGGTGACGTTCGGCGCGAACGTCGATCTGGGCTACTACGAGCAACACCAGACGAAGCTGCACCCCGACAAGGACATCTTAAACGAGGTGTGGGACGACTTTCCCCGGCTGGAGCTGGATCGCGTGCGCGGGGTGCTGGCGCTGTTTCTGCTCACCGGCGACGACGTGTTTCAGCCCATCCACACGCTCTCGGGCGGCGAGAAGGGCCGCGTTTCGCTGGCGAAGCTGATGCTGCGGCACGACAACCTGCTGTTGCTGGACGAGCCGACCAACCATCTGGACATGGACAGCCGCGAGGTGCTCGAGGGCGCGCTGGAGGACTTCGAGGGCACGATCCTCACCGTCTCCCACGACCGCTACTTCATCAACCGCGTGGCCGACCGCGTGATCGAGATGAGCGCGGATGGCGCGAAGGAATACATCGGCAATTACGACGACTACCTCGAAAAGAAGCGGCTCGAGGAGGCCGGCCAGGTCGAGGAGCTCTCCTCCGGCAAGACCCGCACGCAGATCGACAAGGAGAAGCGCCGGGAGCGGCTCAAACGGGAGGGCGCGAAGGCGCTTCGGCAGAAGCTGAAGGCCGCCGAGGAGGACATCGCCCGCGCCGAAGCGCGCATCGCCGAGCTCGAGGCGAAGATGGCCGATCCCGAGACGTACCGGGACGGCGGCCTCGCCCAGTCCGTCGCCCGGGAGCACCGGGAGGCGCAGGCGGGCATGGACGAACTCTACGAGCTCTGGGAGGAATTGAGCGAGGCCGTGGCCGCGCTGGACGAGTGACGATTTGCGTCCCTTCGGCTTGCAAGCCGGGCGCGCGGGTGCTATAATACCGAGTTGTGAAGTCCTGCGGCCTTCCGCATCGACATATATTACGCGAGGAGAATCCCGATGGTCTTTTCCAGCAATGTCTTTCTGTACTTCTTTCTAACGGCGGTGCTCATCGGCTACGCCGTGTTCTGGCGCTGGCGGAAGGTGAACAATGTGTTCCTCACGCTGGCCTCGCTGGGCTTCTACGCCTGGGGGCAGCCGCGCTTCGTGTTCGTGATGCTGGCCTCCATCTTCTGCAACTGGCTCTTCGCGCTGTGGATCGACCGCGAAAAGCAGAAGCCGGACCGCAGCCGCGCGAAGCTCGCGCTGGTGCTGGCCATCGCGATGAATCTGGGCCTGCTGGGCGTGTTCAAGTACCTGGTGTGGCTGCTCCGGAATGTCAACGCGTGGTTCAACCTGTCGTTCCCGGTGCCGGAGATCGCGCTGCCCATTGGCATATCGTTCTTCACCTTCCAGGCGATGAGCTACGTGATCGACGTCTATCGCGGCGACGGCAAGGTGCAGAGGAGCTTCATCAACGTCTGCCTGTACGTGTCCTTCTTCCCGCAGCTGATCGCGGGCCCCATCGTGCGCTACCAGACCGTGGCGGACGAGATCGAGAACCGGCGGGAGAACATTCACGACTTCACCGCCGGCGTGCACCGCTTTCTGATCGGCCTGTGCAAAAAGACGCTGCTGGCGAACACGCTGGGCCTGCTGGTGGACACCTTCTTTGGCCTGGAGCGCTCGCAGCTCTCCGTGGGCGGCGCGTGGATCGCGGCCGCCGCGTATCTGATGCAGGTGTACTACGACTTCTCCGGCTACTCCGACATGGCCATCGGCCTGGGTCGCATGTTCGGCTTCCACTTCCTGGAGAACTTCCGCTATCCCTTCACCGCGAAGTCGGTGGCGGGCTTCTGGCGCAGGTGGCACATCTCGCTGACCTCGTGGTTTCAGGACTACGTGTACATACCGCTGGGCGGCAGCCGCGTGAGCAAGCCCCGGCTGGTGTTCAACATGTTCGTGGTCTGGGCGCTGACGGGACTCTGGCACGGCGCGGCCTGGACCTACGTGCTCTGGGGCATCGGCTTCTTCGCGATCTTGGCGGTCGAGCGCTTCACAGGCATGGGCAAGTGGATGGAAAAGCATCCCGTGGGGCATTTCTATGCCATGCTGATGGTGGTGTTCTTCACGGTGATGATCCGCTGCGACGACCTGCCCCACGCATGGTCGATGTACGGCTCGCTGCTGGGATTGAGCGGCGCGCCGCTGTGGAACAGCGTGACCGGCGTGCTGTTCAGGGAGTCGATGTGGTTCTTCCTGGCGGCGCTGGTCTGCGGGCTGCCGGTGCGGGACTTCATCATCGGCAGGCTGCATGTGAACGAGAAGCTTGTGCAGATCACGGGCGCGGTGCTGCTGGTGGGCCTCACGGTTCTGTCCATCAGCTACATCGCCATGAACAGCTACAATCCGTTCATCTACTTTAACTTCTGATCGGAGGGGCGATATGCGAAATCTGGCCGAAACCCTGCGCGCGCTCGCGCCGGAGCGGGTGCTTGAGAGCGAGCCCATGTCCCGCCACACCACCTTTCGCGTGGGCGGCCCGGCGGAGCTGATGTTCCTTCCGGCGAGCGCCGGCGAGCTGACGGCGGCGCTGGACGCGGCGCGCTCGGCGGGCGCGCCGGTGCACCTGGTTGGCAACGGCTCGAACCTGATCGTGCGCGACGGCGGGCTGCGCGGGCTGACGATCGTCATGGGCGAGCCCTTTTCGTCGGTGCGCGTCGTGGGCAGCCGCGTCATCGCCCAGGCGGGCGCGCCGCTGGCGCGCGTCGCGGCGGTTGCGCACGAGGCGGGGCTCACCGGATTGGAGTTCGCGAGCGGCATTCCCGGCACGCTGGGCGGCGGCTGCGCGATGAACGCGGGCGCCTACGGCGGCCAGCTCTCGGACGTGATCGAGAGCGCGCTGGTGCTGTTGGACGGAACCGCGCGCATGCTCGGCCGGGACGAATTGGAGATGGGCTACCGCTCCACGCGCGTGCTGCGCGAGGGCGGAATCGTGCTGGAGGCGCGCTTTGCGCTGGCGCCGGATGATCCGGCGGAGATCGCGGCGCGGATGCGCGAGCTCAACGCCCGCAGGCGGGAGAAGCAGCCGCTGAACCTGCCCAGCGCGGGTTCCACCTTCAAGCGCCCTGAGGGCCATTTCGCGGGCGCGCTGATCGAGGGCTGCGGTCTGAAGGGCGCGCGCGTCGGCGGCGCGCAGGTCAGCGAGAAACACGCGGGCTTCATCGTGAACGCCGGCGGCGCGACCGCGGCGGACATCCTCGCGCTGATGGCGCGCGTGCGCGAGACCGTGCTGCGCGAGACGGGTGTGGAGCTGGAGCCGGAGGTTCGAATCATCGGCGAGGATTGACGGCGACGCATCGGGAGGTTCGAAATGTCCTTTGCATCGAACGCGCGCGCCGAGATGGCGCGCAAACTCTGTGCGGAGCGTTGCTGCGCCCGCGCGGAGCTTGCGGCGGCGCTGCTGGCGCCGGGCGCGGTCAGTTACCGCTTCGGCGGCGCGTTTCGCTATGGCCTCAGCGTCACCACCTCGGAGGCGGCCGTGGTGCGCCACTACTTTCAACTGCTCAAGCGCCACTTCGGCGTGGCCGCGCAGATCCGCACGCTGCGGGGAGGCTCCCTGCGGAGCGCGACGCGCTATCAGCTGCTGATTCCCGACGAGGCGGCGGACATGCTGCTGCGCGAAAGTGGTGTATACGATCCGAACGAACCCTTTGGCCTGCGCGTCACGCCGCCGGAGGCGCTGATGGACTACGCGTGCTGCAAGAAGAGCTTCCTCAAGAGCGCCTTCATGCTCGGCGGGGGAATCGCCAATCCGGAGCACGGCTATCACCTCGAAATCGCCGCCTCGAGCGAGGAATTCGCGGATTTCGTTATAAAAATTCTAAATTATTTTGAAATTCACGCAAAAAAGACGTGCAGAAAATCGAAATTTGTGGTATACTTAAAGAGAAGCGACGATGTGTGCGACGCGCTGACGCTGATGGGCGCGCCGCAGGCGATGCTGGCGCTGCAGGGCGTGCGGGTGAAGAAGGATGTGAGCAACCGCGTCAACCGCCAGCTCAACTGCGACGGCTCCAACATCAACCGCGCGATGGAAACGGCGCTCCGGCAGATCGAGGACATCCGCGTGATCGAGGATCAGCTGGGGCTGGACAAGCTGCCCGCGCCGCTCCGGGAGATCGCGGAGGCGCGGCTGGCGAACGCGGAGGCGTCGCTCACAAGTCTGGGGGAATTGCTCGTTCCTCCGCTGGGGAAGTCGGGGGTCAACGCCCGCCTGCGCAGGCTGCGGGAAATCGCGGACGCGCTGCGCGGCGGCGGGGAAGTAAAACTGTGAGGTGAGGGAATCATGATGAAGCGGGAAATCGTGTTCGGCGCGTGCGCGGCCGTCACGCCGGACTTCGCGGCGCGCCTCGCGCAGCTGGCCACGGAGGTCGCCTCCGAGGTCTATTTGGAGCGCGGCGGCGCGCGGCTGTGCGTGGATTCGCTGATCAGCATATTGTCGATGGACCTGCGCCGCGGAGCGCGGGTAGTCGTGTGCGCGGAGGGCGCGGACGAGGCCGAGGCCGCGGAGCGCGTCTGCGCGCTGCTGACCGGAAAATCCTGAGCGAAAAATTATTCAACCAAGGCCATCGGCACAGCCGATGGCCTTGGTTTTGGTATGTACGTATGTACGTTTTACGTCCGCATGAACGCGATGCCGAATACGTTCTCGCCGCAGTGGCTGGTGATGGAGCAGCCCGCGCGGACGATGTGAACCTCCGTGAAGGGCACGGCGTCGGTCACGATCCTGCGAATCTCCTGCACCGCCGCGTCGGTGAGGCCGGTGTGGGGGAGGAACACGCGCCGGGGTACGATGCTCTGCGCGTCTTTCAGGCGGTCCGCCAGATACGCCCGGGCGCAGCGCTCGTAGGTGCCGCGGTACTTCTTGCCCACCACCATCTTTCCGTCCACGACCTCGATGCAGGGGCGCAGGTGCAGCACGTTCGCGCCGAGCATCGCCACCATCGAGCAGCGGCCGCCCTTGTACAGGTAGTCCAGCCGGTCGATGATGAAGGACATCTCGATCTTGTCGCTCAGCGCGCGCACCTCCTCGGCGGCCTGGGCGGGGTCCATGCCCGCCTCGATGCGGTCGGCGGCCTCGGCGAGGCTCATGGCGATGCCGGTGGACAGGTGGCGCGTGTCGATGCAGTAGACCGGCAGCCCCTCGGCCGCGATGCAGGCGTTTTGCCAGCAGGAGGAGAACTCCGAGCTGATGTCGAAGTGCAGAATCGCGTCGCAGTCCTTCAGCAGCTCGTGGAACACCTGCTGATACTCTTCCACATTGATGGCGGAGGTCTTGGGCAGGTCCGCGCCGCGCCCCACCTGCGCAAAGATGTCGTCGGGATGGATGTCCACGCCGTCCTTGTAGAACACGCCGCCCAGCTGGACGCTCAGCGGAATGACCTTCACCTGATAGCGCTCGATGAATTCGGGAGACATATCGCAGGTGCTGTCCGCGGTGAAGCGTACTTTCATAAAAACCCCTCCGGTTGGTAAGAATTGGAATCTATTATACCGTCAAATCGCGGCCACGTCAAGCGCCATTACGCCACGGAGAACACCAGCAGCCCCACGTAGACGACATAGACCGCCAGGAGAATCGCGCCCTGCGCGCGCTTGAGCTTGCCGGTGATCAGCGTGGGCACCACGGCGATCAGCACCAGCGCCAGGCAGAACGGCATGTCCAGACGGATGTTCTGCGCCAACACCGGCAGCGGCTTGCCGGACACCACCGCGCACAGCGGCAGGATGACGGTGAGGTCGATGATGTTCGCGCCCACGATGTTGCCGATGGACAGCGAGGACTGCTTCTTGGCGATGGCGGTCAGCGTGGTCACGAGCTCCGGGAGCGACGTGCCCACGGCGACCAGCGTCGCGCCGATGATGGCGTCCGGGATGCCCAGCAGCTCCGCCAGCGCGGTGCCGTTGTCTACCATCAGTTGCGCGCCCAGCACGATGCCCGCCGCGCCCAGCACGAACTTGGCGGCGTTGGTGAGCACGGTCTTGCGATCCTTCGCGGGGCGTTCGCCCTCGGCCTCCTTGCCGAGCTGGCGCCTGGCGGAGATCAGGTTTTCGCCCATGAACACCAGAAACAGAATCAGCATCACAATCGCGCCGGAGATCTTCAATTCGCCCGAGAGCGAGAACAGGAACAAAAGCAAAATGCTCGCCGCCAGCATGCACAGCTTGAAGGCGTAGTCCTTCCTGCGGATCACCGCGGGCATGAAGATCAGCGACAGCGCCATGATGAGGCCCACGTTGGCCGTGACCGAGCCCACCGCGTTGCCCACGGCGATGCCGATGCTGCCCTCCGACGCGGCCATCAGCGACACCAGCAGTTCCGGCAGCGTCGTGCAGAAGGAGACGATGGTCGCGCCCACGATGAAGCGCGGAATGCCCGACACTTCGGCAATCCAGCCCGCCGCGTCTACGAAGAAGTCGCCGCCCTTGACGGTCAGCGCCAGGCCCAGTATAAACAGTAGCACGATGCAGACTGCGTTCATGAAGATCCCTCCGTCGCGATAAAAAATTCACAGCACAGAAGAACTGCGCTGTGAGTCTCGTCATTTCTCCCGCGAACCGCGGGCCAGACAGACCAGGCCGGAATGGCCGAGATTGTTGGCCTGCCGCACATCTCTGTGCCAACTACTCCCTCATAACAGCTCCGAATATAGCACAGCCTGCCGCGAAAGTCAAATTAAGAATCCATGACAGATTTTTCATAGGCCGCGCGCAGGGGATCGCCCGCGGTTACGTCGTAGGCGACCGTGCCGCAGTATGTGAAGCCGCGCTTTTCCAGAAGGTGGCGCATGACCGCGTTGCCCCGGTGGGTGTCGGCGCGGACGGAGGCCACGCCGCGCGAGCGCGCGAGCTCCTCGGCGAACGCCAGCATCGCCGCGCCGAGCCCCCTGCCCCGACAGGCGTCGCTCGCGCAGGAGCGGTGCACGGTGAGGTATTCGCCGTTCGCCAGCCACGCGCCGTCGATGCGTTCGTAGACCGGTTCGGGCGAGGGCGCCAACGCCAGGTAGCCCGCGATGGCGCCCTCGTTCTCGAACACGTACCCGATGCCCCGGGCGATGTCTGCTTCAATGACCTCGCGCTCAGGATAGCCGTCCTGCCACTGGTCGATGCCGAGCCTCGCGATGGCCCGGCGCGCCTGGGCGACCACGTCCATGACTGCGTCCAGGTCGCGCGCCTCGGCGGGGCGATGGGAGATCATTCCTGGCACGCCTCCCGGATCATGTTGAACAGCGGCTCTTCGGGCTTGAGGCCCATGTAGCGCTCGATCACGTAGTTGAGGCCCTTCTCCCGCAGCGCCTGCTGCACCTCGGGCGCGGTGGGATCGCCCGCCGGGGCGAACTTCAGCGCCGCGGCGATGCCGCGCAGGATGGGCGCGGGATCGACGTCCTCCTCCATGCAGAACAGCGCCGCGCCCACGATGCGGTCGTTGCGGCGCAGCTTGCGCACCGGGTCCGCGCCCACGCGGGACACGGTGTCCTGCAGCGCGCGGTTCTGGAAGCGGAACAGCAGGTCGATCACGTTGTTCTGCACGTTCTCGCGCACCTCGTTTCCGAACTTGTGGATCAGCGCGCGGGCGGAGCAGTTCATCGCGGCCTTGACGGATTCGTAGATCCACGGATCGGCGATGGCCTGCCAGATGTATTCGTAGCCCTTGAGCGCGCCCAGATAGGCGCAGACCGCGTGGCCGCCGTTGTGCAGAAAGAGCTTGCGCTTGATGTAAAATTCAAAGGGGGAGTAGGGGACGAGGCCTGCGAGCTCGGGAATCTCGCCCTTGAAGGCGTCCTTGTCCACGGGCAGCTCGCAGTAGGGCTCCACGCAGATCAGCAGCGGGTCCTGCGCGCGCATCTCCGGCGTCAGCGGCGGCACCATGCGGCCGATGGAGGCCTCGATCAGGCCCAGATTCCGATCCGCCCAGGTGCGCTGCGCCTCGTTCAGGCATTCGTACACCCAGCCGCGCATCAGCACATCGGCCTCGAGCTGGTTTTCGCAGAGGATGATGTCCAGCGGCTTGCCGCTTCCCTCCATGCGGGCAATCACGCCCCTGGCGATCACGGGCGCGATCTTCGGCAGGATGTTTACGCCCACGGCGGTGGCCATGATGTCGCAGGAGGCGATCTCCTCGATGGCCTGCGCGGTGGTGGAGTTGACCGCGCGCACGGGCTTGACCACGGCGTCGACGGTCTCCGCGTTGGAGACGATGCGCACATTGTACTCGCCCCGGCGGTTCATCTCGTCGATCAGACTCTGCATGATGTCCAGGAATACGACCTCGTAGCCGGAGTCCGCGAATACCTTGCCGATAAAGCCGCGGCCGATGTTGCCGCCGCCGTACATGACTGCCTTTTTCATCCGAGCATCCCTCTTTCTATCGTGTTGCAAATTCATTATAGCATCGCAAAGTTACGCGCGGAGGAAGGGAATGCTAAAAAGAGCGCACCGGCAAGACCGCCGCTCACAGCGCAAGTCCCGCCAGGATTTCCTCCATCTCCGCCTGCTCCAGACCGCTGAAGCCCGCGACAATCAGGCGCGAGCCGTCGGAGAGGTAGTAGAGCCGGAAGATCTGCTCTCCGATGGCGCAGGCGAACGCGGCGCAGCGGTTCTCGCCGAGCCGGACCTCCTTCGCGGCCTCCGCGTCGCCGATCAGCGTCTCTGCGGCCTCCTTCGCGGCGTCCAGACAATCCGTGTCCGATTCGATCTCCGCGAAGACGGCCGCCGCGCCGCGCTCCGCGTCCATCGCGGCGAGGATGGTTTTTGCCGAATCCGGGTAGTCGGCCTGCAGCGCGGCCTCGTAGGCCGCGAGCGCGTCGCCCTCCAATATTTCGAAGCCCGATGGCAGCGAAACGCGCAGGCCGCCGGCCTCGAACTCCACGGCAGCGGGCGCGGACGTCGCCAGCGCGGAGACCAAGCCGCCCTCGGCCCGGGCGGGGAGCGCGGTCAGCGCCAGCGCGGCCAGCGCGCAGAGAAAACGCCTCTTCATACGAAAACGCCTCCTTTTTCTCATGATAGCATATATATGTTAAGTTTTTCAACGGAAGAAGTTCGGAAAAGATTTAACGCGCCGTCAATGCAATTCATCTCGTTTCGAAACAATGGCGCGCTATAATCATTCACTGGTTAATCATTAACTGGTGAACGGATTGGAGGGGCGGACATTGGAAGATACGCTTCAGCGGGTCAACGAGAAGATGCGGCGCATCGATCGGCGACAGATGTGCATCATCGGCCGTACGGTGGGAGAGCTTGGCATATCGCCGAGCCAGCACTTCGTGCTGATGCAGCTGAGCCGGTCAGGTCGGGTCGCGTCCCAGGCGAAGATGGCCCAGATGCTGCACGTGAGCCCGGCGCGGATCACGCTGGCGATGAAGGACTTGGAGTCGGAGGGCTACATTGAGCGCGCCAGTGGCGCGGATACGCGCCGGAACGAAATCTCGCTCACGCCGAAAGGCGAGGAGATGGTGCGGGAGAGTTTCGTTCGATTTCAGAGGCTTGACGAGGCGACCTACGCGGGCTTTGAGCCTGCAGAGCTTGCGCAGTTCGCGGGCTTCTTGGACAGGGTGCTCGAAAATCTGGATCGGATGGGAACACAAATGCGGCGAGGTGAAAACAGGTGAAGAGATGGCTTCATTACGTGCGGCCCTACAAGAAGTATTTCATATTGGGGCCGCTGTGCATGATCGTGGAGGTGCTGGGCGAGATCGTCCTGCCGCGCCTCTATGCCAGCATCATCAACACCGGTGTGGCCGGGCGCAGCGCGGGGCACATCGTCGCGGTGTGTGCGCTGATGATCGCCACATCGCTGGTGATGATGCTGGGTGGCGTGGGCGGCGCGTACTTCGGCGCGAAGGCCGCGGTGAATTTCGCGGCGGATTTGCGCCGGGACGTGTTCGCCAAGGTTCAGAAGTTCTCCTTTGAGAACATCGACCGCTTCTCCACCGGATCGCTGGTCACGCGGATGACCAACGACGTGACGCAGCTGATGAACTTCGTGAACATGCTGCTGCGCATGTTCCTGCGCTCGCCGGGGATGCTGATCGGCGCGCTGGTGATGACGATACTGATGGACCCGGGCCTGGCGCGGGTGCTGGCGGTGACGCTGCCGCTGCTGCTGATCGTGCAGGCGCTGGTGATTCGCGCGGCGTATCCCCGGTTCACGCGAATGCAGTCGAAGCTCGACGCGCTGAACACGGACATCCAGGAGAACCTGACCGCCGTGCGCGTGGTGAAGTCCTTCGTGCGGGAGGACTTCGAGCAGGACAAGTTCGACGCCGCCAACGGGGATTTGAAGAACGCTGGCCTGTCGGCCATGCGCATCATGGTTTCGATGATGCCGCTGATGATGCTGATCATGAACCTGACCAGCGTGGCCGTGGTGTGGCTGGGCGGCAATGAGGTGATCGCGGGCGGCATGCAGGTGGGCGACCTGAGTGCGTTCATCACTTACATCACACAAATACTGATGTCGCTGATGATGGTGTCGATGCTGTTCATGGTGTCGTCGCGCTCGATGGCCTCGGCCCGGCGCATCTCGGAGGTGCTCGACGAGAGGATCGACCTGACCGACGAGGCCTCCGCCCAGCCCGAACGGCGCGTGGAGCGCGGTGCGGTGGAGTTCCGCCACGTGTCCTTCCGCTACTACAAGAACAGCCCCGACCGCGTGCTGGACGACGTGAGCTTCACCGTGGGCGCGGGAGAGACGCTGGGCATCATCGGCTCCACCGGCTCCGGCAAGAGCACGCTGGTATCCATGATTCCGCGCCTGTACGACGTGGACGAGGGCGAGGTGCTGGTGGACGGCGTGAACGTGAAGGATTACAGCCTGACCCATCTGCGCGCGGGTGTGGGTATGGTGCTGCAGAAGAACGTGCTGTTCTCGGGCACCATCGAGGAGAATTTGCGCTGGGGCGGCGAGGACGCGAGCATGGACGAGATTGTGCACATGTCGGAGCTTGCCCAGGCAGACAGCTTTGTGCGCGGCTTCGAGAAGGCGTACAGCAGCGACATCGAACAGGGCGGCGCGAACGTGTCCGGCGGCCAGAAGCAGCGGCTGTGTATCGCCCGCGCGCTGCTCAAGAAGCCGAAGATTCTGATTCTCGACGACTCCACCAGCGCCGTGGATACCGCCACCGAGGCGCGCATCCGGCACGCGCTCAACACCGAACTGAAGGGCGCGACGAAGATCATCATCGCCCAGCGCATCACTTCAGTGATGAACGCGGACCGCATACTGGTGCTCGACGAGGGCCGGATCACCGGCATCGGCACCCACGCGGAGCTGCTCGCGAGCAATCAGGAGTACCGCGAGATCTACGAGTCCCAGACCTCCGGGGCGCTGGGCGAGGCAAAGGAGGGAGCGTAAATGGCCGGAAGGACGCTGGAAAACCTGCGGGCGCGCTACAACACCGCCGCGCGGGACAATCCCTTCGGAAACCGTGGTCCCGGCGGACGCGGGCCCGGCGGCAGGCCCGGGCGCGGCTCCCAGGCCACGGGCAGGCCGAAGGACGCGAGGGCCACGATCGCGCGCGTATTTTCCTATTTAAAACAGTACTGGCTGCGGCTGGCGGTGGTGCTCGTGTGCCTGTTCTTGAGCACGGCCGCGACGATGGCGGGCGGCTATCTGCTCCGCCCGATATTGAACCACATCGCGGATTTCAGCCTGAGCGCGGCGGAGCGGGGCGCGTACCTGCTGCGGATGCTGATCGTGCTGGCGACCGCCTACATGGTGGCGGTGGCGGCGTCGTTCTTGCAGTACCGGCTGATGGTGGAGGTGTCCCAGAGCGCGGTGGAGCGCATCCGCCGCGACCTGTTCGCCAGGCTGCAGCGGCTGCCGCTCAAGTTCTTTGACGGCCGCAGCAACGGCGAGATCATGAGCCGCTTCACCAACGACGTGGACAACATCGGCCTCATGCTGGACAACTCCGTGGTGGCGATGATCTCCGGCGCGGTGACGCTGGTGGGCACGCTGGTGATGATGATCATCACCAACTTCTGGCTGACGCTGATTACGGTGGTGTTCATACCGCTGTTCATGCGCCTCAGCGTGGGCATCATGTCCCGAAGCCGCCGCTACTTCAAGGCGCAGCAGGCGGCGCTGGGCGCGGTGAACGGCTACATCGAAGAGACCGTGGCGGGCCAGAAGGTGGTCAAGGTGTTCGGCCGGGAGGAGATCTGCGAGGACGAATTCGGCCGGCTCAACGACGACCTGCGCGAGAAGCAGATCGGCGCGCTGTTCTTCGGCGGCATTATGGGCCCGATCATGGGCAACACCTCGAAGGTGAGCTACTCGCTGACGGCGGGCATCGGCGGCCTGCTGTGCCTGTTCGGGGGCTTCGACGTGGGCGGTCTGGCGATCTTCGTCAACTACGCCAGCCAGTTCGCCCGCCCCATCAACGAGCTCTCTCAGCAGGTGAACACGGTGCTCTCGGCGCTGGCGGGCGCGGAGCGCGTGTTCCAGATCATGGACGAGCCGCCCGAGGCGCCGGACGCTCCGGACGCGGTCGCGCCGGTCATCCGGGGCGACGTGGCGCTGGAGGATGTGAGCTTCGGCTACGAGCCGGGCAAGACCATCCTCAAGCACATCTCCCTCTACGCGCATCCGGGCCAGAAGATCGCCTTCGTGGGCTCCACCGGCGCGGGCAAGACCACGGTCACGAACCTGTTGAACCGCTTCTACGACATCGAATCCGGCCGCATCACCGTCGACGGCGTGGAGATTCACAACATCCGGCGCGACGTGCTGCGGCAAAACATCGCCATGGTCTTGCAGGACACGCACCTGTTCACCGGAACGATCATGGAGAACATCCGCTACGGCCGTCTCGACGCCACGGATGAGGAGGTCATACAGGCCGCCAAGACCGCCAGCGCGCACGGCTTCATCATGCGCCTGTCCGATGGCTACCAGACGCGCATCGACGGCGACGGCGCAAATCTCTCTCAGGGCCAGCGGCAGCTGTTGAACATCGCTCGGGCGGCCTTGAGCAAGGCGCCGATCCTGGTGCTGGACGAGGCGACCAGCTCCGTGGACACGCGCACCGAGCGCATGATCGAGCGCGGCATGGATCACCTGATGGCCGACCGCACCACCTTTGTGATCGCGCATCGACTCTCCACCGTGCGAAACGCCAACGCCATCATGGTGCTGGAGAACGGCGAGATCATCGAGCGCGGCGATCACGACGACCTGCTGCGCCAGAAGGGCCGCTACTACGAACTGTATACGGGCAAGAAGGAATTGAGCTGAAACCGGCGACAGAGCGCCCCGGCGGTGATCCGCCGGGGCGAATTTTATCGGTATATTATTGCGATGGGGTCGGGTGCGGACGGCATCCGAGGATGGGAACGGTGAAGAGTGCTTTAATTTTGCGCCTTACAGCCGCGCCGCTTCGCCCACGTCCACGATGTGAAACGCCGCCGCGCGGCCCAGCCGGTTCATTACAGCCAGCCCGATGCCCTCGGCGTCCACGGCCTCGGAGAAGATGCGCTTCGCGCCGAGCGCGTCGGCCTCGCGCAGCATGGCGAAGATCCGCTGCGCCGCCTGCGCCGCGCCGGTTCCCAGCGAGCGAACGCGGCGCGCGCCGTAGCGGGGGAGATTTTCCTCCAGCGCCAGGATCAGCGGCTCGCTATCTTCCGCCTCGGCGCGGTCATAGGCCGCGCGGATCGCGCGCGCCACGGCCTCCGAATCGCCGCGGAAGATCGTGAGCTCGCCCTCGGGGGCGTAGTGGCGGTACTTCATGCCCGGCGAGCGCGGGCGCTCGTTCTCACCCAGGGGGCGCAGCACCGCGTCGTCCACCTCGCACGCGCCGCAGATCTCCGCCACTCGCTCCGGGGATACCCCGCCGGGGCGCAGCACGCGCGGCACCGGGCCCGTCACGTCCAGCACGGTGGATTCCACGCCCACGCCACAGGGGCCGCCGTCCAAAATCAGCGGAATGCGGCCGCTCATATCCTCAAACATGTGCTGCGCGGATGTGGGACTGGGCCGCCCCGAGCGATTGCCACTGGGCGCGGCGATGGGCCGCCCCGAGCGCTCGATCAGCTCCCGGGCCACCGGATGGGCGGGCATGCGTACGGCGACGGTGTCCAGCCCGCCGGTGGTGCGCAGCGGCACCAAATCCGATTTCGGAAAGATCAGCGTCAGCGGCCCCGGCCAGCAGGTTTCCATTAGCCTGCATGCTTGGGGGGAGGGCTCCGCCGAGATCAGCGGTGCGAGCCGCTCGATCCGCGCGATGTGCACGATCAGCGGGTTGTCGCCGGGGCGGCCCTTCGCCTCGAAGACGGCGCGCACGGCATCCGGGTTCAGCGCGTCCGCGCCGAGCCCGTATACCGTCTCCGTGGGGATGCCGACCAGTTCGCCGGCGCGAATGCGCGCGGCGGCCTCGTCGAGCGCCGCCGCGTCGGGCTTCAATATGCGGGTATTCAAATGGAATCTCCTCGCAGTGTAAATGGTGCGGTCGCGGTCAATCCTGATTCGCCAGCAGCGCCGTCTGCTCCGCCAGCGTCAGCGCGTCGATGATCTCGTCCAGATCGCCGTTGATGACGGAGTCGATCTTGTACAGCGTCAGTCCGATGCGGTGATCGGTCACGCGGCCCTGGGGGAAGTTGTAGGTGCGGATGCGCTCCGAGCGGTCGCCCGTGCCCACCTGTCCCTTGCGACGGTCGGCGTATTCGCTCTGCTGCCGCTGGCGTTCCATGTCGTAGAGCCGGGACTTCAATACGCGCATGGCCTGCTCCCGGTTCTGAATCTGGCTGCGCTGGTCCTGGCTGGTGACCACCAGGCCCGTGGGAATGTGGGTGATGCGCACGGCCGAGTCGGTGCGGTTGACGTGCTGGCCGCCCGCGCCGGAGGCGCGGTAGGTGTCGATGCGCAGGTCGTTCGGGTTGATCTCGACCTCCACGTCCTCGGCCTCGGGCAGCACGGCCACCGTCGCGGTGGAGGTGTGGATGCGCCCGGAGGATTCGGTCACCGGCACGCGCTGCACCCGATGCACGCCGGATTCATACTTGAGCTTCTGGAAGACGTTCTTGCCCTGAATCAGCGCCACGCTCTCCTTCACGCCGCCCAGCTCCGTGGAGCCGTCCTCGATGAGCTGGAAGCTCCAGCCCTGCGACGCCGCGTAGTGGGCGTACATGCGCAATAGCTCCGCCGCGAACAGCCCTGCCTCGTCGCCGCCCGCACCCGCGCGCACCTCGAGCACGGCGTTTTTGTAGTCATCCGGGTCCTTCGGCAGCAGCGCGATGCGCGCCTCCCGCGCCGCCTGTTCGAGCTTGGGTTCGAGCTCGGAGAGCTCCTCCCGGGCCATGTCGCGCATCTCGGGGTCGTCCAGAAGCTCCCGCGCCGCGTCGATCTCCTCCCGCAGCCGGCGGAAGTTCACCGCGATTTCGTTCAGCTCGCCCAGCTCCGCGTGCTCGCGCATGAGCCGTGTGAACAGCGCGCTGTCCGAGATGACCTCGGGCAGCGTGATTCGAATGGACAGCTCCTCGTAGCGCCCCTCGACGCTCTCCAGCTGCCGGGCGATGCGCTCCTGTTCGTTGAAATCGGCCATTTATCTGCTCCTCAGCCAAATGATTCGTTCGACCCCGTTGAGGTCCCTGCGTGTGCCCGCGTCCGCCGCGTCCAGGTGCTCGCGCAGAATCGCCAGCGCGGCCTCGGCCTCGCCCGCGCCCACCTCCAGGTAGACGCTGCCGCCGGGATTCAGGTGTGCGCCCGCGTCCGCCGCGATGCGGCGGTAGAAGTCCAATCCGTCCGCGCCGCCGTCGAGCGCCAAGATGGGCTCGAACCGCACCTCGCGCTGGAGCTCGGGAAGCTCCGCGCTGCATATGTAGGGCGGATTGGATACGATCAGGTCGAAGCGCTCGCCGCGCACCGCCTGAAACAGATCGCCCTTCCGAATCTCCACGTCCGCGTTGAGCTCCCTGGCGTTCTTGCGGGCCACGTCCAGCGCGCCGGCGCTCGCGTCCGCCAGCGTCACCCGCGCCCCGGGCACCAGCGTGGCGATGGACAGTCCGATGGCGCCGCTGCCCGCGCACAAGTCGAGCACGGAGGCCCCGCGCTTCCCCTGCAGCGCCACGATGGCGGCCTCGGCCAGCGTTTCGGTGTCCTGCCGGGGGATCAGTACGCGCTCATCCACGTAGAGCCGCATGCCCATAAAATCCGCACGGCGCAGAATGTACTGCACCGGTTCGCCCGCCGCGCGGCGGCGCAGCATGTCGTCTAGCCGCGCCAGCTCGTCCGGCTCCGGCTCGCGCTGGGCCTCGAAGCGCAGCTCCGGCGCGGTCATGCCCAGCGCGTCCTCCGCGATCCAGCGGGCGTCGATCTCCGGGTCCGGGCAGCCGGAGGCGCGCAGCGCCTCAATCGCCTTCGTCATCCATTCCGATATGGTCATCGGAGTTCACCTCGGTTTTCGTCTCGTCCCGCGAGCCGCCCATGGCGGCGTCGAAGGCGCAGACCGCGACCTCCAGCATCTGGGGATGCGGTTCCAGCGTCGTCATATGCTGGAGGAGGTCCATGGGTGTGCGCAGCGCGCGCACGAGCGGCGTCACCTTTCGCGCCTCCTCCAGCGCGGAGAAGGGTTCGTTGAGCACTCCCGCCGCCGCGAGCAGCACGAGAACGCGCAGAATCGCGGTCACGGCCGGGCCCCGCCGCGGCAGCAGCGGGAACAGCAGCAGCGCCGCGATCAGCGCGCACAGCAAAAAGGCGGGATCGCTGCGTCGGGCGCAGATCGAATGGCGCGCGGCGTTGGCGGCGTTCACCTCGTCGCGGCATTCGTAGCAGTTGACGACCTTGTTGATCGCGCCCTTGTACATCGCCAGCCGCTTGAATACCCGCAGCCGGCAGAGCAGTCCGACCGCGATCAGCAGTCCCACGATGCGCACGAGCGCCGAGAGATAGTCGATCCAGACGCGGGAGAGCGCGGCGTGCCGCTCCAGAAGCAGCTGCGCGCCCGCCGGCGCGGCATACAGGCAAAGCGCCGCCAGCAGAACGATCAGTATCGCGCTCAACAGCGTAGCGAGGGTCTGGGGGCGGATGCGCAGAAACCGCGCGATGGCCTGCTCGACCGCCGTGCCCCGCACCGGGCGCTGCGGGCGCAGCTCGGCGGATTCGCCGATGCCGTCAAAGAAGCGCGCCACGCCGTGAATCAGGCGCGCCGCGCCGCGCAGGAGCGGAACGTCCATGCAGGCGCGCAGGAAGCGCCGGGGCTCGCGGCGCACGCGCACGGAGATGTCCTTTTTCTCGTCGCGCACGGCGAACACCGTGTACCGGCCCACCTCCAGGCGCACGCCCTCTGCCACGGGCGTGCCGCTGAAGCGCCTGAGCTTTGCCATGATTCCGCCTCCTCTCCCAGAGCATCATAAATTGCGATATAAAAAAACAGACCGGGCGTTTCGCCGGTCTGCACTGGCTGGACGAAGCGCCTAAGACAGCCAAAGCACCGGACCGAGCCCGGTGCTTTCGCTGACTACATGCCGTAGCGCTTCTTGAAGCGGTCCACGCGTCCGCCGGTATCAACCAGCTTCTGCTTGCCGGTGTAGAAGGGGTGGCACTTCGAGCAAATATCGACGCGCATCTCCTTCTTCACGGAGCCCGTTTCAAAGGTCTCGCCGCAGACGCAGCGGACGATGGCCTTGCCGTAATTCGGATGGATATTTTCCTTCATGGTTTTCACCTCACTCTGACCGGACTGTCGGCTCTCCGGCGGAACCGGCATCCGATTCGTCAACAAAAGAGATTATAGCACAAACCCCCGGCGCTTTCAAGGGATTTCGCATTTTTTACATAGGAATTCCCATTTTTTACGCACATACCGCCCGCGCCGCGCGAAGATAATAATATAAATTGGTAACTTTCGGGCCGGCAAAGGCAAAAACAAACAATTAACATGAATTTTTTTCTTGGGACTATTGACAAAAGCCGGAACGGGTGCTAAATTATATTGCAGAAGTTAGCACTCGACAGACTTGAGTGCTAACAGAGCGGAAGGCGAGCGCGGAGGGAGGGATGTGCGATGCCGCTGGACGATCGAAAGTTTATGATTTTGCAGGCGATCATCGACGACTACATCACCACGGCCGTGCCCGTGGGTTCGCGCACGATCTCCCGCAAGGCCGGCGTGGGCTTCTCCCCGGCCACCATCCGCAACGAAATGAGCGATCTGGAGGAGCTGGGCTATCTGGATCAGCCCCACACTTCGGCGGGGCGCGTGCCTTCAGACAAGGCGTACCGGCTGTACGTGGACCGGCTGATGAAGGTGGGCAAGCTCACCAGCGATGAGCGAGAGCGCATTCACGACTACATGCAGTCCCGCGGCGCGCAGGTGGACGCGGTGATTCGCAGCGCGGCTACGGTGCTGGCGGACGCCACCCAGTACACCTCGGTGATCGTGGCCCCGAAGCTCGGCTCGCTGCGCATCCGGCACATCCAGCTGGTGCCCGTGTCGGAGGAGATGGCGCTGATGATCATCGTCACGAATCTGGGCATCGTCAAGGACGCGGTGATTCGCGTGCCGAGCGGCCTGAGCGCCGACGATCTCTATTCCATCAGCCGAATGCTGACCGAGCGGCTGGCGAACAAGCCGCTGGAGGCGGTGCGCGCGACGTTCGCGGAGCTTTTGCAGGATGCGGAGAGCAACCGCAGGCTCATGGTCGAGGCGCTGCGCGTGATCGGGCGTAAGCTCGACGCCGAGGATGCCACGGAGGTCGTGGTGGGCGGAAGCTCGAAACTTCTGAACTACCCGGAGTACGCGGACGTGGAGAAGGCGAAGAACTTCCTGGCGGTGCTGGAATCCAAGGACAAGCTCCGGCAGCTGATCGGCCGGGAGGAGGGCATGGAGGTAACGATCCACATCGGCGCGGAGAACGGGCCCGAGATGAGCGACTGCTCCGTGGTCACCGCCCGCTACCGCGTGGGCGATCAGGTCACCGGCGCGCTGGGCATCATCGGCCCCACGCGGATGAACTACAACCGGGTGATCTCGGTGTTGGAGTTCATGAGCCGGGCGATGAGCGAACTGCTCTCCAACCGCTGAGTTTTTAAATCACCACCGGCCCAGGGCCGGCGAAAGGAAGCAGATTTGATGAAGAAAAAGGTCAACAACACGGCCAATCCCGCCCCGGAGGAGGCGGCGCAGGCCCCGGAGGCCGAGGCGGCCGAGACGGTCGAACAGGCCCAGCAGCCCCAGGACGAGGGCGCGGCGGAGGAGCCTCAGCAGCAGGAGGCCACCGTGGAACAGTGGCAGGCGGCGCTGGAGACGGCGGTCAGGCAGCGCGACGAATATCTGGATTCCCTGCGCCGGTCGCAGGCGGACTTCCAGAATTTCAAGCGCCGCAACCAGACGGCCCGCGCCGACGGCTATGAGGACGGCATGCGCGAGGTGATCGCGGCGGTGCTGCCCGCCATCGACAATTTGGAGCGCGCGCTGGACGCCGCCGAAAAGGCGGGCGAGGGCGGCGCGATGGTGGACGGCGTAAAGATGACGCTGACGTCGCTGACCGACGGACTGAAGCGCTTCGGCTTCGAGGAGGTGCCCGCGCTGGGCGAGCAGTTCGATCCCGATCTGCACAACGCCGTGATGCGCGAGAGCGGCGAGATGCCGGGAAAGATTCTGGAGGTATTCCAGAAGGGTTACCGCGTCAAGGGCAAGATCATTCGCTACGCGATGGTCAAGGTCTGCGCCGAATAGCGGCGCATCACTGAAAATCTGAGGATTTTCAGTGAGAAGGAGGAGGACTTCGGATTGCTGAAATCCTCACGGATTCTCGGGCGAAGTCCTGACTGGCGGATACGCTGGAAATGATTGAACAGGCTCGGCGACGGCAGGCTGAGCGAGTGCGGAAACTTCTTCTACGAGAGAAGTTCACATATAAAGACAAAAACGAATTCAAGGGATTTGAGGAGGATATAACAATGAGTAAGATTATCGGCATCGATCTGGGCACCACCAATTCCTGCGTCGCCGTCATGGAGGGCGGCGAGCCCGTCGTCATCGCGAACGCCGAGGGCGGCCGCACCACTCCTTCCGTCGTGGCCTTCGCCAAGAACGGCGAGCGCCTGGTCGGCCAGGTCGCGAAGCGCCAGGCCGTGACCAACCCGGAGCGCACGATCAT
Source organism: uncultured Clostridia bacterium (assembly GCA_947596085.1). Classification (GTDB taxonomy): domain Bacteria; phylum Bacillota; class Clostridia; order Christensenellales; family Aristaeellaceae; genus SFTH01. Next base: position 35,567 of record CANQEW010000004.1, read on the forward strand.
TTCCATCAAGCGCAGCATGGGCACCGACCGCAGAATCGACATCGACGACAAGCACTACACCGCGCCGGAGATCAGCGCGATGATCCTGCAGAAGCTCAAGGCGGACGCGGAGAGCTACCTGGGCGAGAGCGTGACCGAGGCCGTCATCACGGTTCCGGCGTACTTCTCCGACTCCCAGCGCCAGGCCACCAAGGACGCGGGCCGCATCGCGGGCCTGGACGTCAAGCGCATCATCAACGAGCCCACCGCCGCGGCGCTGGCCTACGGCCTGGACAAGGGCGACGCCCACAAGATTCTGGTCTACGACCTGGGCGGCGGCACCTTCGATGTGTCCCTGATGGAGGTCGGCGACGGCATCTTCGAGGTGCTGGCCACCGGCGGCGATACGCACCTGGGCGGCGACGACTTCGATCAGCGTCTGATCGACTACATCGCCGAGGAGTTCAAGCGCGAGAACGGCATCGATCTGCGCCAGGACCGCATGGCCCTGCAGCGCCTGAAGGAGGCCGCCGAGAAGGCCAAGATTGAGCTGTCCGGTTTGATGAGCGTGAACGTCAACCTCCCGTTCATCACCGCAGACGCCACCGGCCCCAAGCACCTGGACGTGACCATCACCCGCGCCAAGTTCAACGAGCTCACCGCGGACCTGGTGGAGAAGACCGTCGGCCCGATGAACCAGGCCATGCGCGACGCGGGCGTCACCTCCGCCGATATCGACAAGGTGATCCTCGTGGGCGGCTCCACCCGCATCCCAGCCGTGCAGGAGGCCGTGCAGCGCATCACCGGCAAGGAGCCCTACAAGGGCATCAACCCGGACGAGTGCGTGGCGGTCGGCGCGGCGATCCAGGGCGGCGTGCTCGGCGGCGACGTGAAGGACATCGTGCTGCTGGACGTGACCCCGCTGTCCCTGGGCATCGAGACGCTGGGCGGCGTGTTCACCAAGCTGATCGAGCGCAACACCACCATCCCGGTCAAGCAGACGCAGGTGTTCTCCACCGCGGCGGACGGCCAGACCAGCGTGGACGTGCACGTGCTCCAGGGCGAGCGCGAGATGGCCGCCTACAATAAGACCCTGGGCCGCTTCCAGCTGACCGGCATCGCGCCCGCGCCGCGCGGCGTGCCGCAGATCGAGGTCACCTTCGACATCGACGCCAACGGCATCGTGCACGTGTCCGCGAAGGATCTGGGCACCGGCAAGGAGCAGTCCATCGCCATCACCGCGTCCTCCAACCTGAGCGAGGACGAAATCAAGAAGGCCGTGGACGAGGCCGAGAAGTACGCCGCCGAGGACAAGGCCAACAAGGAGAAGGTCGAGACGCTGAACCAGGCCGACAGCCTGATCTATCAGACCGAAAAGACCATCAAGGACATGGGCGACAAGCTCGATCCCGCCGACAAGGCGACGCTCGAGAGCGAGCTCGAGGCCTTCAAGAAGACCCGCGCGACCGACGACGCGGCGCAGATCAAGCCCGCGATGGAGCAGTTCAGCCAGAAGACCTACGAAATCTTCGGCAAGGTCTATCAGGCCCAGGCCGCGCAGCAGCAGGCCGGCGGCGACAATCCGAATCCCGGCAACGGCGGCGCGAACGTCAACGACGACGGCACCGTGGACGCGGAGTTTACCGAATAAGCCTCATTCGGATCGAATCCAGGGGCAGGGATTTCCCTGCCCCAATGGCAATAGAAGGATGACATATGGCGAAGAGAGACTATTACGAGGTTTTGGGCGTCGATAAGAGCGCCGACGACGCGGCCATCAAAAAGGCCTACCGCACGCTGGCCAAGAAGTACCACCCGGACGTCAATCCCGGCGACAAGGACGCGGAGGAGAAGTTCAAGGAGGTCAACGAGGCCTATCAGGTGCTCTCCAATCCGCAGAAGCGCGCTCAGTACGATCAGTTCGGTCACGACGGCCCGCAGGGCTTCGGCGGCGGCGCGTACAGCGACTTCAGCGGTTTCGGCGGCGGCTTTGGCGGCTTCGACGACATCTTCTCCACGATCTTCGGCGGCGGCATGGGCGGCGGCGCGCGCAGAAACGGCCCGGTTCCGGGTGACGATCTGCGCTACGATCTGTCGATTACCCTCGATGAGGCGGCCTTCGGTTGCGAGAAGGAGATCAACCTGGTGCGCGACGAGGAGTGCCCGGATTGCCACGGCACCGGCGCGAAGCCGGGCAGCAAGGTGGAAAAGTGTCCCACCTGCGGCGGCACCGGCCAGGAGCGCGTCACGCAGAACACGCCCTTCGGGCGCATTCAGAATGTGCGCACCTGCTCCCGCTGTCACGGCAGCGGCCAGATCATCTCGGAGCCCTGCGTCAAGTGCCACGGGCGCGGCAAGATCCGCGTCAGCAAGCGCAAGACCGTGAAGGTGCCCGCGGGCATCAGCGACGGCCAGGTGCTCACCATTCGCGGCCAGGGCGGCCTGGGCGAGCGCGGCGGCGAGCCGGGCGATCTGCTGATCGTGGTGAGCGTCAAGCGTCACAAGCTGTTCCAGCGCGAGGGTGACAACCTGCACATTGAACTGCCCATCACCTTTACGCAGGCGGCGCTGGGCGCGGAGATTGACGTGCCCACGCTGCGCAAGCCGGTGAAGTACCGCTTCCCGGAGGGAACGCAGCCCGGTCAGGTGTTCTGCATCCGTGGCGAGGGCGTGCCACATCTGCGCGGGAGCGGCAAGGGAGATCTGTACGTGACCGCCGTGGTGGAGATTCCCAAGAAGCTCACCGAGAAGCAGAAGGAACTGCTGCGCCAGTTTGACGGCACGGCTTCGGGCAATCAGTACGAAAAGAAGAAAAGCTTCTTCGACCGCGTGAAGGATGCGTTTTCCTAGGCGGCAGCAGAAGGGAGAATCCAAGGAACCCCAGGTTCCTTGGCGGGCCTGGGCAGCGCCCAGCGTCCCTTTCCGCATCGTCGCCGAACGACGCATCGACATCCCCAACGTCAGCGGGAGGGGCCCCAGGAAGCAGCGCTCCCTGGGGCCCCTCCCGCTGACGCTTCGACGTTTCGTTCGATTAGTGGGCAGTGGGTGTGTCCATCCTCCCCACGCGCGAGCGCCCTTCGATGCTTTTGCTCCACTCACGGAGGACGTTGTCGCCGCGCTTTTTACACCGCCCCGCTTGCCTTTTCACATTCAAACCGTTATAATGAATCCGGCGGGGGATACCTTCGCCGGAATTCACAATGTGAGGGATTCGATGGACTGGATGGAATTGACGGTGCTCACCACCACCGCGGGCGCGGATATGGTCTCGCAGATTCTGATGGACGCGGGAAGCTCCGGCACGATGATCGAGGACAGGAACGATGTGGCCGCCAATCAGCGCCCCGAGGGCCAGTGGGACATCATCGACGAGGAGATCGCCAGGCGCATCGGCGACGACGTGAAGGTCACCGGCTTCTACGAGGTGGACGCCTCACTCAACGACCGCGTGCGCTACGTGGAGGGCGAGCTGCGCCGCGTCCGCGCGCTCGATCTGGGCTTCGACGCGGGCAAGCTGGAGCTTATTCAACAGACCTTCGCCGAGGAGGATTGGGCGGAGAATTGGAAGAAGGCATTTCGGCCGCTGCGGCTGGGGGAGCACATGGTGATCAAGCCCGGCTGGACGGACTGCGAATTGCTGCCCGGCGACCACGTGATCGAGATCGACCCGGGCATGGCCTTCGGCACCGGCACCCACGAGACCACCGGCATGTGCGTGGAGCTGGTGGAGAAGTGCGTCAAGCCCGGCATGACGGCCATCGACGTGGGCACGGGCACGGGCATCCTCGCCATCGCGGCGGCCCAGATGGGTGCGAAGGATGTTTTGGCCATCGACATCGACCGCGTGGCCGTGCGCGTGGCGGCGGAAAACATTCGGCACAACGGCTTCGAGGGCAAAATCCGCTGCGCGGCGGGCGACCTGCTCGAGAGCGTGGACGAGGTCGCCGACGTGGTGATCGCCAACATCATCGCCGACGTCATCATCGGCATGGCCGAACCGGTGCGCGCGCACATCGTTCCCGGCGGCACGTTCATCTGCTCCGGCATCTCCTCCGAGCGCAGGGCCGACGTGGAGGGCGCGCTGAACGCGGCGGGCTACGAAATCTTCGACGTTCGCGAGCGCGGCGGCTGGTGCGCGATGGCCGCGAAGCGGCCGTGAACTCCTTCTACATCGAGGGCCGGGGAGCCGCCGGGGCGGCGGCGCGGCTGCTTCCCGAGGAGGCGAAGCACGCTTCCCAGGTGCTGCGCCTGCGCCTGGGCGAGGAGATCTTCGCCGTGGACGAGGCCGGCGCGCGCTTTCTGGCCGTGCTGACCGAAGTGGACAGGGGTGGATGCGCCTGCGCGCTGCGCGAGGCGCTGCCGGACAACGAGCCGCCGGTGCGCGTGACCGTGTACCAGGGCCTGCCCAAGGCGGACAAGCTGGAGATGATCGCCCAGAAGCTCACGGAGCTGGGCGCGGCGCGGCTGGTTCCGGTGAAGATGGAGCGCTGCGTGGCGCGGGCGGACGAGCGCGACGGCGAGCGGAAGCGCGAGCGGCTGCAAAAGATCGCCCGCGAGGCGGCCAAGCAGTGCAAGCGCGGCCGCGCGCTCGAGGTGGCGCCCCCGCGCGCGTGGGGCCAGCTCGAGGCGGAGATGAAGGGGCACGATCTGCTGCTCGTGCCCTGGGAGGAAGCCTCCGGCAGGGGGCTGCGCGCCGCACGGAAAGAATTTCCCGCCGCGCGGGACATCGGCATCGTGATCGGCCCGGAGGGCGGCATGAGCGCGACGGAGGTCGATGCGCTGACCGCGCTGGGGGCGATTCCTGTGACGCTCGGGCCGCGCATTCTGCGCACGGAGACCGCCGCGATAACCGCGTGCGCGCTGACGATGCTTCTGTGGGGAGACCTGGGATGAGGACGATCGCCGTACATACGCTGGGCTGCAAGGTCAACCAGTACGACACCGAAGCCATGCTGGAGCGCTTCGAGCGCGCGGGCTATCGCGCCGTGCCGATGCGCGAGGAGGCCGACGTGTATCTGATCAACACCTGCACCGTCACCGGCACGGGCGATACCAAGTCCGAAAAGCTGATCCGCCGCTGCGCGCGGCTGCACCCGAACTGCGCCATCGTCGTGGCCGGCTGCCTCGCCCAGCGCAAGGCGGAGGAGCTGCTGCAGATGGATAACGTGCGGCTGGTGATCGGCACCCAGCGGCGCGGACAGGTGGTGGAGCTTTTGGAGGGGGCGCTCGCGGAGGACGCGCGCGTCAACGCCGTCAACAGCCTCAAGAGCGCGGCGTTCGAGCCGCTCTACGTCTCCCGCCACGAGGGCAAGACCCGCGCCTCGATGAAGATTCAGGAGGGCTGCGACAACTGGTGCAGCTACTGCATCATCCCGGCGGTGCGCGGGCCGGTGCGCTCGATGCCCCTCGGCGACGTGCGCCGGGAGGCGGAACGGCTGGGAGCGGCGGGCTATCGGGAGATCGTGGTCACGGGCATTCACCTGGCGAGCTACGGCCGGGGCACGGATGATACGCTGTTGGACGCGATTCGCGCGGTGCATGGCGCGGCGGGCGTGGAGCGCGTGCGGCTGGGCTCGCTGGAGCCGGGGATCGTCACGGAGGACTTCGCCCGGGCGCTCTCGGAGCTTTCGGGGCTGATGCGGCAGTTTCACCTGTCGCTGCAGTCGGGCAGCGCGGCGGTGCTGGAGCGGATGCGCCGCCACTACACGCCGGAGGCGTACCTCGCCGCCTGCGAAACGCTCCGGCGCTTCATGCCGGACTGCGCGGTCACCACGGATGTGATCGCGGGCTTTCCCGGCGAGACCGAGGCGGAGTTCCAGGAGACGCTGGATTTTCTCCGAACGGCGCGGCTGGCCCGCATCCACGCGTTTCCGTATTCCCGCCGGTCGGGCACCGTGGCCGACCGCATGCCGGATCAAGTCAGCGAAGCGGTGAAGCATGCGCGCGTGGAAAAATTGATCGGGCTTGGCAACCAATTGGAGGAAAGTTTCGTCAAAGGATTGATTGGCAACGTGGAGTCCGTGCTGTTTGAGACGGCGGCGGGGGACGGCCTCGCCGAGGGCTACACGGGACAATACGTGCGCGTGCGCGCGCAGGCCGAACCGGGAAGCATCCGCCGGGTGCGCATCATCGGGGCCGAGGGCGCGCTGGCGCGCGGCGAAATCATTGAATGAAGCGAGGTGAGAGATATGGATTGTCTGTTCTGCAAGATCATCGCGGGGGAAATTCCCTGCGATAAGGTGTACGAGGATGAGAAGGTGTTCGCCTTTCGCGACATCAATCCCCAGGCGCCGGTGCACGTGCTGCTGGTGCCCAAGAAGCATATGAGGAACATTCTGGAGTGCGACGGCGAGACCGCCGCGGCGCTGGTCCGGGCCGTCGGCGCGGTGGCGAAGCGGGAGGGCCTGGAGGCCGACGGCTTCCGCGTGATATCCAACTGCGGCCGCAACGGCTGCCAGTCGGTGGAGCATCTGCACGTCCACCTGCTCGGCGGGGCGCAGCTGAGCGAGAAGATGTCCTGACGGGGTGACGGCCGCCGGGCGAACAAATTTGTGAATTTTTTTAATTTGCATCGGAATCGCTTGACGGTATACAGATTATGCGCTATAATGATTTTTGTGGCGCACCCCATGCTACATTGGCGTATGCCAGTCCAAATGCGAGGGGAGGGAAAAACTCATGTCCGAGGTGCGGATTCGCGAAAATGAATCATTGGAAAGCGCGCTGCGTCGCTTCAAGCGCAAGACCGCTCGTGACGGTATTCTTGCCGAGGCACGGAAGCGCGAGCATTACGAAAAGCCCAGCGTAAAACGCAAAAAGAAGGCGGAGGCTGCTCGCAAGCGCAAGTATTGATTGCAAATGAAAGCCCCTTTGAAGCTCCAAAGGGGCTGCTTTCTATCGTCGGTTGAATCGAACCCTGCCGAGTTCCCGAATCTCTTCAAGGTTGTTTACTTCGTTCGCTACATAAGATAGTTGTAGGTGGAAAGTGGAATATGGAATGCTCCTTTGGCCGCACGCCAACGTGCGCTACCAAACCGAGACGCTAAAGCTCGCCATGGGCGAGCTGAGGCTTACACTGGACGCGCTTTTGCCGGACGCGCGAGTGTTCGCGTACGATGCGTTTCCCGCGCCGGCGCTGCGCATCGAGACGCCCGAGCCCGTTCGCGGCGAGGCGCTGGACGCGTTGCGCGCACAGTCGCTGATGTACGCGCTGTTCGAATTGCGCAAGGACGGCGCGCTTCTGCCGGTCGCGGGACGCGCCGAAGCCCGCGTGGGCGCGGATCTGCCCGGCGTGCTCAAGTACAAGGGAAAGACCAACGAGATGTTTCTGTCGCTGCTCGTCAACGCGGCGCTGTACTCGGGCGGCTTCGCCCATCGCGCGGGCGATGCGTTGGAGCTGCTCGATCCGATGTGCGGCCGGGGAACGACGCTGTTCGTGGCCGCGAACCGGGGCTGGAACGCCACGGGCACGGACGTGGACAGGCGCGATCTCGCCGAGGCGGAGCGCTATTTGAAGCACTACTTCGAGTATCATCGAATGAAGCACAGTCTCACGCGCGAATCGCGCACGGCGGCGGGCAGGAGCGCGGCCACGTCGCGCTTCGAATACGCGGATACCCCGGAGAGCTTCCGCGCGGGCGACACCCGCTCGCTGCGGTTCGTCAATGCCGACGCGGCGTGGGCGCGGGAACTGTTCGGGAAGGAGAAGTTTCACATGATCGTGTGCGACCTGCCCTACGGCGTGCAGCACGCGAGCGTGGGCGGAAGGCCCGAGGAGCTGCTCCGGTGCGCGCTTCCCGCGTGGCACGAGGCGCTGAAGAGGGGCGGCACTGTCGCGCTGTCCTTCAACGCCCAGACGCTTCGGCGGGAGAAGGTGCTGCGCCTCCTGGAGGACGCGGGCTTCGATGCCATTCGCGGCGGCGCGCACGAGGGCTTCAGCCACTGGGTGGAACAGGCGGTGACCCGCGATATCGCGGTGGGCCGCAGGACGAATTAGGAGGTAAATATGGATTATCGTACGCTCCATACGAAGACGGTGGCCGATCTGCGGCGCATCGCGAAGGAGGAGGGCGTGAAGGTGCCGGCGGGCACGAACAAGGCGCTGCTGGTGCAGATGATCGTGGATCGGCAGGTGGAGAACGCCGCGAACGCCGCGGCCGCGCGCCCGAAGCCGGCCCCCGCGCCCGAGGCGGTGAAGCCGGAAGAGCGGGGAGAATCCGCCCCCGCGAAGGCGGCCGCCGCTTCGGACGAGCCCGCCCCCGCGAGGGCGGTTGCCCCTTCGAATGAGCCCGCGCCGGTTGCGCGCCCGCGCGGACGCCGGCCGGCGGCGCGGCAGGCGGAAGCCGCGGAACCGGAGAGAGCGCCGGTGAAAGCGGCCGCCGGACAGGAGGGTGGAACCGCGGAGGCGGAGGCCCCCGCCGCTTCCACACTGGCCGCTGCACCGGAGGCGGTTCCGGCGGCGGAGAATCCTGCCGTTTCTCCGGCGGTACCCGCCGCGCCGCAGGTTGCGCGGCCCTATCAGCGGCAGATGAGCACCCAGCAGCGCATGGGCGCGCGTATCCAGCCGCAGCAGGGCGGCTATCGCCCGCAGCCACGCCCCGCACAACTCGGCAGGCCCGCGCGCTTCAGCGCGGAGAGCGCGGTAAGCCGCCCGACTCGCGCCTTTGACGGCAATGCGGGCTTTCGCCGTGTCCCAGGCGAGCAGGGAAGCTATCGCCGCCCTGTCCAGAGCGCGGAATTTCAGCAGAGTGTTGAAGCCCAGCGGCCAGCGGGCGCTCCCGAGCAGACCGCGCCCGCCGAGGAGCGCCCGGTCAACGCCGCCGTGTCCGAGATGATCGCCAGCGGCGACTTCGGCGATGGCGCGGGCATCCTGGAGATCCATGCCGACGGCTATGGCTTTCTGCGCGCGGACAACTACCTGCCCGGCAACCGCGACGTGTACGTCTCCGCGGCGCAGATCCGGCGCTTCAACCTGCGCACGGGCGACTACGTGGTGGGCAAAACCCGCCCCCAGCAGATGGGCGACCGCTCGGTGGGATTGATCTACATCAACGAGGTTAATGGCCAGTCGCCGGACATGGCGCGCAGCCGCCGGCCCTTCGATTCGCTGATTCCGGTGTACCCGGACGAACGCCTGCGCATGGAGCGCCCCGGCGTGAACGACATTTCGCTGCGCATCATCGACATGATCGTGCCCATCGGCAAGGGCCAGCGCGGCATGATCGTCTCCCAGCCCAAGGCGGGCAAGACCACGCTTTTGAAGAAGATCGCCAACGCCATCACCGCCAACAATCCGGACGTGCACCTGATCGTACTGCTGATCGACGAGCGGCCCGAGGAGGTCACGGACATGCAGCGCTCGATCCAGGGCGAGGTGGTCTACTCCACGTTCGACGAGGCGCCGGAGAACCACACCCGCGTTTCGGAGATGGTGCTGGAGCGCGCCCAGCGGCTGGTGGAACTGGGCAAGGACGTCGTTGTGCTGCTGGATTCCATCACGCGCCTGGCGCGCGCATACAACCTGGTGATCCCGCCCACGGGGCGCTCGCTGTCGGGCGGCCTCGATCCGGGGGCACTGTACAAGCCCAAGCGCTTCTTTGGAGCGGCGCGCAACATCGAAAACGGCGGCAGCCTCACCATCATCGCCACCGCGCTGGTGGACACGGGCAGCCGGATGGATGACATCATCTTCGAAGAATTCAAGGGAACGGGCAACATGGAGCTGCACCTCGACCGCAGCCTGTCCGACCGCCGCATCTTTCCGGCGATCGACATGTATCGCTCCAGCACGCGGCGCGAGGAACTGCTGCTGACGAAGGAGGAACTGGACGGCGTGTATCAGGTGCGCAAAATGCTCTCCAAGGGCAGCCCCCAGGAGGCCGCCGAGCAGCTCATTTCTCTGATTGAAAAGACGAAGACCAACGAGGAATTCTTTCAGAAGCTCAAGGGCTGGCTGAGCGTATACGAAAAGGAAGGCTTTAAGATGTAATGCGGAGGGGGGAAGCCCTTCCAAAGAGGCGGCCGCCGCGTGTTCCTGCGGGGATTGCGCGGCGGCCGCTTGCGTTATCTTCTTGTATCATGTGCCTCTCGATACTGCAGCGGCGTGCAGCCGTTGATGGATTTGAACATGCGGATGAAGGACGACGTGTTGGCGTAACCCGCCGCCAGCGCGGTTTCCGTTACGGAGAGCTTCTGCTGAACCAGCAGCCGCTCGGCGTACTGGATGCGCTTGCGGGTCACGTAGCGGTAGAAGGACTCGTGGGTGAACTCCTTGAACATTCGGGAGAAGTGATACTTGCTGAAGTTGAGCATGCCGGAGAGCTTCTCCAGCGAGAGCTCCTCGGTGCAGTGGTTGTCGATGTAGCTGCACACCATGGTCATCTTGTTCACATACTCCTGCTGCTTGTTGCGCGAGAGCGTGACGGCCTTGTCGGATTCCTCGTAGTGCTGCGCCACCAGCGCGAGCATCTGCGCCATCTTGCCGTAGATCACCGGCTCCAGCAGTTCGATGGATCCCAACTGCGCGCCCTTCTCGGCGGGGGGGGGCAGCGTCAATTTGTCTCTTTCGAGATAGGCATCGCACATCTCCAAGAAGAGCTTTTCCAATTCGAAGTGGACGTGCGCCGGAGTGTTGGACGCCGAAAACAGCACCGCGGGATTGATCAGCGAAAGGATCTGATTGATTCCCAGTACATCCGACATCACCGAAAGATCCACCATCAGGAAGTAGCGCCGGCCGGTGGCGGGTGCCTCGTGGGCGTGGTAGACGTTGGGCGCGATCAGCAGGATGTCCGACGGCTCCAGGTGGAAGATCCGATTGGCGACATGGGTGGTGTAGCCGTTTTCGATGGGCATCAGCAGCTCCAGCGGCGTGTGCCAGTGGGTGGGGTAGCTGGTGGGCTCGTCGTTCAGATAGGCGACGATGTGCGGATTGTCCGGATAATTCACGATCTCGTGATACCCGCTGAAACGCACCGTGTCCATGTGGGCGGCCTCCTCTTCGTAAATCATGTGTTGTTTACATGCTGGTTTCATTATATCAAATGGAGAAAAAAATGCAAGAAGCCGCACAGAATAAGTTGCGAAAACGAAAAATACAGCAAGAATGGCATATCCACAAGGCAAGTTTCCGGTATCAATATACCGGAGATATTGCTATAATCAGATTATCAATAAAATAAGAGGAGGTTCCCCGACATGAAGAAACTGGTTTCTACCCTGTTGTGCGTCGTGCTGGTGGCGGCGATGCTCGTTACCGGCGCCGCCGCGCTGGCTGAAGACAACGTCATCAACGTGTATGCCTTCACGGATGAGGTTCCGACCATGCTCCAGAAGTATGTTGACGAGCATCCGGACTTCGGCTACACCCTCAACACCACCATCATCGCCACCACGGACGGCGCCTACCAGCCCGCTCTGGACCAGGCTCTGGCCGCCGGCGGCTCGGACGCCCCGGACATCTACTGCGCTGAGGCCGCGTTCGTTCTGAAGTACACCCAGGGCGACGCCGCTGGCTATGCCGCCGCTTATGAGGATCTGGGCATCGACGTCGCTGCCGAGATCGAGGCCGCCGACATCGCGCAGTACAGCGTGGACATCGGCACCAACCCCGAGGGCAAGGTCGTTGCGCTGGGCTATCAGGCGACCGGTGGCGCGTTCATCTATCGCCGCTCCATCGCCAAGGACGTGTTCGGCACCGACGATCCCGCTGAGATCTCCGCGATCATCGGCGGCGGCTCCGGCAGCTGGGACAAGTTCTTCGAGGCGGCCGAGACCCTGAAGGCTGCGGGCGTGGGCATCATCTCCGGCGACGGCGACCTCTGGCACGCCGTGGAGAACAGCTCCGACTCCGGCTGGATCGTGGACGGCAAGCTGAACATCGACGCCAAGCGCGAGGCGTTCATGGATCTGTCCAAGACCCTGAAGGACAACGACTATCACAACGATACGCAGGACTGGCAGGATGCGTGGTTCGCCGACATGAAGGGCGAAGGCGCGAAGCCGATCTTCGGCTTCTTCGGTCCGGCCTGGCTGATCAACTACACCATGGCCCCGAACTGCGGCGGCAGCGCCGTTGGCGAGGGCACCTACGGCGACTGGGCCGTGTGCGAGTCCCCGATCGGCTTCTTCTGGGGCGGCACCTGGCTGCTGGCCAACAAAGACACCCAGAAGGCTGAGGCGGTTGCCAAGCTGATCGACTGGGTCACCCTGGATTGCACCGAGGACGGCCTGCAGTATCACTGGGCCAACGGCACCATGGTCGAGGGCGAGCAGGGCACCAAGGACGTCGTCGCTTCCGGCACGGTCATGAGCGCTTCCGACGGCACCGTTGACTTCCTGGGCGGCCAGAACATGTTCGACGTGTTCGTTCCCGCGAACGCCAACGCCAAGGGCACCAACATGACCCAGTATGACGAGACCATCAACCAGTACTGGAGAGACGCGGTCCGTCAGTACACCTCCGGCGAGAAGACCAAGGAAGACGCGATTGCCGGCTTCAAGCAGAATGTCGCGGACAACCTGGACGTCGAGGTCGAATTCTAAGATCGAATGAAGAGAGGGGGAGTGCGGTCTCGTTGAGGCCGCCTCCCCTTTGACTTTCGCTTCAGAATCAGGAGGGGTACCATGAAGACGAAAAAGCTGTCGTATGCCAGATATGGCTACATATTCAGCATACCCTTTGTCGTCGCGTTCTGCGTATTCACGCTCTATCCCGTAATCTTCACCGTCGCACTTGGCTTCACGGATTTCAAGGGACTGGGCGCAACGACATTCCATTTCCTGGCGGACGATCCGTTTAAAAACTTCCGGGCGATCCTGACCGCGCCCACCTTCCAGACGGCGCTGAAGAACACCTTCATCATGTGGGGCATGAACTTCCTGCCGCAGATTCTGCTGGCGCTGGTGCTGGCGGCCTGGTTCTCGGGCACGCTGTTCAAGGTCAAGGGTCAGGGCTTCTTCAAGGTCGTATTCTACATGCCCAACATCATCACGGCGGCCACCATCGCGATCCTGTTCGGCGCGCTGTTCGGCTACCCCATGGGCCCGATGAACGATCTGGTCACAAGTTTGGGGCTGGCGAAGGATCCAATCTTCTTCTTCCAGAACAAGTGGGTGGCCAAGGGCGTGGTTGCCTTCATTCAGTTCTGGATGTGGTATGGCTATACGATGATCATCCTGATCTCCGGCATCCTGGGCATGAGCCCCGAGTGGTTCGAGGCCGCGGAGCTGGACGGCGCGACGGGCTGGCAGAAGTTCTTCTACATCACGCTGCCCAACCTGCGCACGATCATCATCTACACGCTGGTGACCAGCCTGATCGGCGGCCTGCAGATGTTCGACATCCCGAAGCTGCTGGTGCTCAACAGCGGACCGGACAACGCGACGCTCACGGCCAGCGTATTCATTTACAACCAGGCGTTCAGCGGCAGCTACATGTATAACCGCGCTTCCGCGGCGAGCATGATCATGTTCGCGATCATCTGCGTGCTTTCGGCCATCGTGTTTGTGCTCTTGCAGGATAAGTCCGAGGTGCAGGCGCGCAAGGAGCTCAAGCGCGCGGCGAAGGCCGCCCGCAAGGGAAGGGGGATCGGCGCATGAAGAAGAAAGTATCCAAGGGCTTTTTGGCCTTCGTGTACGTGGTATGCGCCATCCTCACGGTGCTGAGCATCATGCCGTTTTTGATCATGGTGGTCAACGCCACGCGCTCCACCACGCAGATTCAGCAGCACGCCATCTCGGTGATTCCGTCCACATATCTGTTGAAGAACTTCCAGATCCTGACCGGCAAGAGCTTCAACCCGATGCGCGGCTTCCTGAACTCGCTGATCATCTCCACGGGCGCGACGGCCTGCACGGTCTACTTCTCGTCGCTGACCGCCTACGCGCTGGTGGTGTACAACTGGAAGCTCCGGCAGCCGTTCTTCACCTTCATCATGGCGGTGATGATGATCCCGTCCCAGGTGGTGAGCATCGGCTTCTACCAGTTCATGTACCGCATTCACATGACCAACAACTTCCTGGCGCTGATTCTACCCGCGGTGGCCGCGCCGACCACGGTGTTCTTCATGCGGCAGTTCATGCTCTCGTCTCTGCCGCTGGAGGTGGTGCAGTCGGCCCGCGTGGACGGCTCCGGGGAGTTCCACACGTTCAACCACATCGTGCTTCCGATTTTGAAGCCCGCCATCGCGACGCAGGCGATCTTCTCCTTCGTCAACTCCTGGAACAATCTGTTCCTGCCGTTGATCCTGCTGACCCGGCAGGAGAAGTACACCATGCCGATCATGGTCTCGCTGCTCAAGGGCGACATCTACAAGACCGAGTATGGCGCGATCTACATGGGCCTGACGCTCACGGTGCTGCCGCTGTTCGTGGTTTACTTCCTGCTTTCGAAGTACATCATCGCGGGCGTGGCGCTGGGCAGCGTGAAGGGATAAAAATAACATGGACCGCCTGTTCAGCATGGACAATCCAGTTTGGCGGGCCATTGGAAGGCTCGTCGATCTGGTGTGGATCAACATCCTGACGCTGGTGTGCGCCCTGCCGGTCTTTACGGCGGGCGCCTCCTTCACGGCGATGTACGATGTGCTCCTGCGCATGGCGGAGGACAGGCAGGGCGCGCTCACGGGCAGATTCTTCCGGGCATTCCGGAAGAACTTTCTGCCCGCGACGAAGCTCTGGCTGTGCGCGCTCGCGGTGCTGGCGGTGTACGGTTATAACCTGTGGCTGGTGCACGCCGGGGCATTGGATGGACTGGGCGCGCTCAAAAAGGTGAGCCTGGGCGTGATTCTGCTGATCCTGTTTCTGCTGATCGTGATGATGCATTACTGCTTTGGACTGACCGCGCGCTATGAAAACAGCATGGGCCGCACGGTGAAGAACGCGGCGCTGCTGACCATCGCGTTCTTTCCAAAGAGCTTCTGCATGGGGGTGCTCACCTTCTTTCCGCTGGCGCTGACGCTGCTCTCGGACTATTTCTTCTGGCTGTGGTTTCTCTACGGCCTCGCCTATCCGGGCTGGCTGATCGCCCGGCTGATGGCGACGGTGTTCGCCCGCATGGAGGAGCGTGACGGAGAATGAACCGAGCTGCCTTCCGGGAACTGAGCCTGCGCCAGAAATTGCAGTGGATCGCGCAGTACTACGGCGCGGCGATCGTATTGGCGGTCGTCGCCGTCGCCATGGGGATCGGCTTTTTCACCGCCGTGTTCGGGCCGGGGGAGAAGTGCACGGTCAAGGTCATGATTCTCGACGACCGCCAGACGGCGGACAACTGCCGCCTTTTTTCCGAGGAACTCGGCGCGATGCTGGGCGGAGAGTGCGAAGTCACCAGCTACGCCCCGAGCGCCATGTACGAGATGCAGGCGTTCGCCGTGCGGTTGACCTCGGACGCGCTGGACGTGGTCATCGCCCCGGAGGCGCAGATGCGCGAGCTGATCGAGAACGGGTATCTGCGCGGCATGGAGAAGCTGGAGGCGAATTCCCGCTACCAGGCGATTACCCGGGGCGGGGAAGCGGACGGCGCGGATATCTACATTGGGCTCGCCGCCCGAACCAAAAATGAACGCAACGCATCCGAAACGATGCGATATTTTTCAGAGACAGGGAAGTAACGACGCCCTGACGAATGAACGATCAAGGGGAGTTTGCCAGATGCGCTTGAGCGAGAATACAGAAAGAATTGATGCATACAAGCTGCGCGCGCGCGAGCTCGTGCGCCAGATGACGCTGGAGGAGAAGGTTTCGCAGATGGTGCACGACGCGCCCGCCATCCCGCGGCTGGGCGTGCCGGCCTACAACTGGTGGAACGAGGCCTTGCACGGCGTGGCCCGCGCGGGCGTCGCCACCATCTTTCCGCAGGCCATAGGCCTGGCCGCCGCCTTCGACGAGGACATGATGGAGGCGGTGGGCGACGCCGTGTCCACCGAGGCCCGCGCCAAGTTCAACGCCCAGCAGCAGTACGGGGACTACGACATCTACAAGGGCCTGACCATGTGGGCCCCGAACATCAACATTTTCCGCGATCCGCGCTGGGGGCGCGGCCACGAGACCTACGGCGAGGATCCCTTCCTCACGAGCCGGATGGGCGTGCGCTTCGTGGAGGGCCTGCAGGGAAGCGATCCGAATTACATGAAGGTCGCGGCCTGCGCCAAGCACTTCGGCGTGCACTCCGGGCCGGAATCGCTGCGCCACGAATTTGACGCGCGCGCCACCATGCAGGACATGCGCGAGACCTACCTGCCCGCCTTCCGCGCGCTGGTCCAGGAGGCCGGGGTGGAGGCCGTGATGGGCGCGTACAACCGCGTCAACGGCGAGCCCTGCTGCGGCAGCCGCGTGCTGCTCAAGGAAATTCTGCGCGGCGAGTGGGGCTTCGACGGCCATGTGGTTTCCGACTGCTGGGCCATCAAGGACTTCTACCTGGGTCACCGCGTCACATCCAATCCGACGGAGTCGGTGGCGCTGGCGGTGTCCAACGGCTGCGACATCAACTGCGGCGAGCTCTTCCTCTATCTGACGCAGGCGGTGGAGCAGGGCCTGATCCGCGAGGAAGCGATCACCCGCGCCTGCGAGCGCCTGTTTACCACCCGCATGAAGCTGGGTCTGTTCGACGAACCCGAGAAGGTCGCCTACAACCGCATCCCCTACGAGGTTGTGGACAGCCCCGAAATGCGCGCGCTCAACCTCGACGTGGCGAAGCGCACGCTGGTGCTGCTGAAGAACGACGGCCTGCTGCCGCTGGACAAGTCGAAGCTCAAAACCGTGGGCGTGATCGGCCCGAACGCCAACAACCGCAAGGCGCTGGTGGGCAATTACGAGGGCACGGCGTCCTGCTACGTGACCGTGCTGGAGGGCATTCAGGACTACCTTGGCGACGATGTGCGCGTACTCTACTCCGAGGGCTGCCATCTGTACAAGCCGCACGTGGGCGGCCTGGGGCGCGACAACGACCGCATCTCCGAGGTCAAGAAGATCTGCGAACTGAGCGACGTGGTGATCGCCTGCCTGGGCCTGGACGCGAGCCTCGAGGGCGAGGAGGGCGACGAGGGCAACGAGTTTGCCAGCGGCGACCGCGAGAATTTGAACCTCCCGGGGCTGCAGGAGGAGCTGCTCAAGACGATCTGCGAGAGCGGCAAGCCCGCCGTGCTGGTGCTGCTCTCCGGCAGCGCGCTGGCTGTGGGCTGGGCGCAGGAGCACGTGCCGGCGATTCTGCAGGGCTGGTATCCGGGCGCGCAGGGCGGAAGGGCCATCGCCGAGGCGATCTTCGGCGAGTTCTCTCCCGAGGGCAAACTGCCGGTGACGTTCTATCGCAGCACGGACGATCTGCCGGAGTTCACCGACTACGCCATGACCAACCGCACCTACCGCTACATCACCCGCGAGCCGCTGTATCCCTTCGGCTACGGCCTGTCCTACACGCGCTTCGAGGTGACGGACGCGCGCGCCTCCACCGACTGCGTGACGGCGGACGGCGTCGATCTGCGCTGCAAGGTGACCAATACCGGCGCGTACGCTGCTCGCGCCGCCGTGCAGGTGTATGTCAAGGCGGAGCGCGCGGGCACGCCCAACGCCCAGTTGAAGGGGCTGCGCAAGGTGGCGCTGGCTCCCGGCGAAGCGGCGGAGGTGGCGATCCACCTGCCCGCCGAGGCGTTCTCCCTCTGCGACGCGGAGGGCGCTCGGAGCGTGGAGCCGGGTGCGTACAGCGTGTACGTCGGCCAGTCCCAGCCCGACGCGCGCAGCCGCGAGCTGCTGGGCTTCGCGCCGGAGCGCCTGGAATTGCGCTGCGACGCGGCGATCACTTTTTGAATGGAGAGGGAACAATGAGTGGATTTCCGAAGGATTTCATATGGGGCGCGGCCTGCGCTTCCTACCAGTGCGAGGGCGGCTGGGATGCCGACGGCAAAGGGGCAAACATCTGGGATGACTTCTGCCACGAAATCGAGGGACATCACATCTTCGACGGCACCTCCGGCGACACGGCCTGCGACAGCTACCACCGCTTCCGCGAGGATGTGGCGCTGATGAAGGCGCACAACATCCGCGCCTATCGCTTCTCGGTGAGCTGGGCGCGGGTGATCCCCCAGGGCACGGGCCCGGTCAACGAGGCGGGGCTGGCGTACTATGACGCGTTGATCGACGAGCTGCTCGCCAACGGCATCGAGCCGATGGTGACGCTGTACCACTGGGATCTGCCCAGCGCGCTGCAGGATCGCGGCGGCTGGCTGAACCGGGAGATCGTGGACGCCTTCGCGAACTACGCGGAGCTGCTCGCGAAGCGCTTCAAGGGTCGAGTGACGAAGTTCATGACGATCAACGAGCCCCAGTGCATCGCCCAGCTCGGCTATGGTTCGGGTGAGCACGCCCCGGGCCTGAAACTGGGAGAGGAGAAGGTCGCGCAGGTCTTCCACCACCTCTGCCTGGCGCACAGCGCGGCCTATCGGGCGATCAAAGCGGCGTGCGGGAAGGACGTGCAGGTGGGCGCGGTGTCCTGCGGCAGGCTCTGCTATCCGCAGAAGGATACGCCCGAAAACCGCGAGGCCGCCTATCGCGCGAGCTTCCAGCTGATGGAGAAGAACTGGGCCTTCACGTTCAGCATCTTCCTGGATCCCCTGTGCCTGCGGCGCTATGACGAATCCGCCCCCGAGGCGGTGCGCCGCTTCGCCGCGACCATCGATCCGGCGGACTGGGATCTCATGGAAAAGCCGGACTTCATCGGCATTAACGTCTATCAGGGCTACATGGTGGACGAGAGCGGCGCGCCGGTCGAGCTGTATCCGGGCTTCCCGCGCACGGCGATCAAGTGGGCCGTGACGCCCAAAGTGATGCACTACGGCCCGCTAAACGTCATCCGCCGCTACGGCTTGCCGGTCTACATCAGTGAAAACGGCGTTTCCTGCAACGATCGCGTGCATCTGGACGGCAAGGTGCACGATCCAAACCGCATCGACTTCCTGCACCGCTACCTGTTGGAGCTGCGCAAGGCCGTCGATGAGGGTGCGGATGTGCGCGGCTATCTGCATTGGAGTTTCCTGGACAACTTCGAGTGGTCGCAGGGTTACACCGAGCGCTTCGGTTTGGTGTACGTGGATTATCGAACCTGTGAGCGCGTGCCCAAGGATTCCGCGAGATGGTATGCCGAGGTGAGCGCAAACAACGGAACAAATCTCTAACGGAGATAAAAGCGAGAAGATTCCTCCCAACGCGGAGCGGGAAGGACAAAAGAGAAAAGACGCAGTATTCAGTCCGGCTGTGGAGCGCGTGCGCTTCGCGGTCGGACATTTTTTATCCAATGAACTTGGCGCAGCAGAACAGTTTCTCGGAGAAGATATTCATGCCGCGATGCCGGTTCCCAGTTGTCTTGCGCTTTCGCGGCTCTTGCTCTGCTATATTACCGAATGACAGTCTCCGGCGCAATGCGGTGTCTCTCGCCCGCATCAATCTTCATCTTCTCCGTGGGAAAATAAATGCGGAAAGCTCTCCGCAAGAGGACAGTACCCTTGTATTTTTGTTTTCGAACCGCCTGACCTGGATACAATGGGCTTCGATGCTCATCCGTTCTTCTCACATATTTCATGCGGCCGCATAGCGCCAGGGAAAGCAAACCAGGGGATGCAATTTCACGGAATTTCCGGCGTTTTGGATGCAATCTGGCCCAAAGGGAGTGCGGGTTGTTCAAAGGGCGTATTTGAACTGTGAGTTCATTGTTTCCGGCAGCGCCATGCGTTAGAATATATCTGTCGCCGGAAATAATGAATCCCCGCCATGTCGCGGATAGTGTGCCTTTTGCGCACCCACGACTGAAACGGCGCACAGCGCCGGCGAACGGGGAGTGGGAAACCAATTGCGCTTCAGTAAAGAATGTTATTCGTCAGAGAAAAGGGACCGTCGCAAAGGAGGAAAAATGCAAGCAAATCAAATTTTTAATGCGGCTCCAGGAACAATAATCTTGTTGTATGGCGAAAAGCATAATATAAAGGAATTGACTCATAGCATTCAATCTTCAATGCCAGATGATTTCAAAGCGCGAACTTCCTTGAATTCCTGTTCGATTGTTTCCATGGATATGTGTGGGGATGAAAAGCCCAATAGCTTTCATGACCTGGCCGTTCTTTGCTCAAGACTTGTCATCTCTGCCGGGAGGCGAAGCCACTTTGAAGGATTGCTGATGTTGAACATTTCCGATCTCATCACTCGCCCCGAAGACGCCGATCGTCTGAAAGCCCTGGGAGAAATTCTTTCTTTGAAAAATGGATTGGCATCAAAATGTATAACGCTTCTCTACGGACCAACAAAGGAAAAGGAGATACTCATTGCCGCTGAGGACCTGGACTTTGACGGCAAACTCAGGGTCAGGCGCTTTGAAGGAACCAGCCAGGAGGATTCATTGCAGGCTCTGTTGGCCCACACCCATATGAGCTGCACAGATAAACGCACGATGAGATTGCTCCAGTCCACCATCGATGAAATGCAGGAGCAGCGCCAATTCGATCCCCTCCGTTTCTTCCAGTCCTGTGAAGCACAGGAGGGAATCATCACAAAGGACAGCGTTTGGGCTGCTCTGAATGATCCGTATTCCTATATCAACCGAATGAAGAAGGCCATGCCGCTGTCGCAGCGGGATGAAAAAAACACAGTCCACCGTATCGGATTTCAAAGCAATCAATGAGAGGGGGAGATGCGAATGTATTATGAAAAATACCTGAATTACCTCTACTCTTCTTCTGGATGGTCTTCGGATGAAAATTTTTCCCAGACTCCCGGCTGCCTGACTGGGGCGTGGGACCAACCGCATGCCGAAGGCGGTGTAGTCCTCTCAAGCTATGACGGAAAAGTAACCGTTGACGGTGGCGATGAATGCCGTCATGTACTGGTGATTGGAGCGACTGGCACGGGCAAATCCCGCCTGGTTATAATGCCTTCGCTGCTATACTCGCTGACCGCAGAGAACAGGCGCTCTTTCGTAGTTTTCGATGTGAAGGGGGAACTGGAAGCTGAAACCGCTCCCATTGCAGGGAAAATGGGCTACAAACTCCGCAGAATCGATTTCCGAAATCCGGAGAACGGAGACGGATGGAATCCCTTCCAAAAAATCAACCGTCTCTATAAGGAGGGTGGAAAAAGCAGAAATAAAGCGCGGAAACTGCTGGAGGATATGATCGCCAGCATCTTCACTGATGGCGAGTGTTCAAAGATGGATCCTTACTGGAAGAATACTTCGGCCAATCTCTTCCGGGGTGTCTGCGCAACGATTTGGGAAAAGGGGGAAGATCTTTCTCTTTCCGAGATCCTGAAGCTGTGCAATTCAATTCCCGGGGATAAAGATTACGACCACCGGTGTCTGTTGTTCCAGGCCGTCGACGACCTCCAAGACGATTCCACAGCCCGAAGAAATCTGGAGGGTTTTCGAAATGCCTCTAGCATTACGCGAGGGAACATACTTTCCTCCTTCAATACATACCTGTCGCACTTTACTTCGCGAGACGACATCATGGATATGATATCCAGCCCGAGTTCCCTCGACTTTCAGGAAATCGGCATGAGGCCTACGGTTTTATACATCAGCCTGCCAGACGATTCGACCGCACTGGGGTCCCTTCAGTGTATGCTGCTCACGCAACTCATGCAGGATTTAAATGAGTGCGCGATTCGAAATGGGGGCGTCCTTCCCGTCCGGACGGAGATGTATCTGGATGAGGTATGCAACATTCATCCCGCCATACCATCGTTGGAGACAGCGCTGACAATTTCCCGATCGAGAGGCATACGGTACATCCTGGCGATCCAAAGTTATAATCAACTCGTCGGCGTATATGGCCAGGCGGCTGAAACCATCGCGGCAAACTGTTCGACGTGGATCGCTCTGAATATCTCCAAGGATGAAACCTTCCGCTCCAAGTTGAGCCAGCTGTGCGGTGAAAATGCGCTTGGCAATTCTCTGATCACCCCGTCCCAGCTTGCTCTGCTTCGATACGAGGAAGGAATCGTCATTCGAGAGCGTTCCGCACCGTATTTTTCACGCTTCGATGACCTGAGCAAGATTCAACAACGGCTCAAACTGTTGGAGAAAGATGGCAGCAGAGAGATTGGAGGAAGAACCTTACTGCGCCCAAGAAGACGACTCACCGCATAGTCGACTGCCCGGGAGCGCATCTCGGGTCCTTTCCCCCATCAATGCAACCTTCGGGGATAACTTCAACGGACAAGGAGGAAGGCATGTTGGAAGAAGCGGATTTTGTTGAGAAGGATAGTTCTGTCAACAACCCAATGAGCGATACTGTCGATTCGGTACAGCAATATCTGAAGGAAATCAGCCGGTATCCTTTGCTGACTATGAACGAGGAAACAGACTTGGCAAAGCGAATTGAAGCGGGGGATGCAACCGCCAGGGAAAAATTCATCGAATGCAATTTGCGTCTGGTCGTATCCATTGCCAGAAGCTTTGCCCACCGCGGCCTCCCTTTTTCTGATTTGCTTCAGGAAGGAAATATGGGACTGTATCATGCCGTCGATAAGTTCGACTGGAGGAAGGGATACAAGTTTTCCACATATGCAACGTGGTGGATCAGGCAGGCCATGTTGCGTGCGATTGCGGATCAATCTCGGATTGTGCGCATCCCCATTTACATGTCAGAAACAATCGCTCGATTCAACCGATACAGGAGACAATATGAACTTGAAAATGAATGTGAACCTACATCCGCCGAAATCGCCAACGCAATGGGCCTTCCAGAATCCAAAGTGAACGAAATCCTTGTGTTTGAACAGGAGCCGGTTTCATTGGAAACACGTGTCGGCGAAGATGAGGATGGTACGCTGGGCGACTTCATCGCGGACGGCAAAGCTCAGGATCCGGAAGAAACTGTGATTCATAACATTGTAGTTGAGCGCCTTTATGCCGCCCTGGAAACGCTCACACCGCGTGAGAAGGACGTCCTTCTGCTGAGATACGGCCTGATGGGAGGCAGTCCGCTGACACTGGAAGAGGTGGGTAAAAAATTCCAGGTTACCCGTGAGCGAGCACGTCAGATCGAAGCGATGGCAATCCGCAAGCTCCAACATCCTTCCAGAAAGTCAATGTTGATTTTTCCGAACTGATCCTCGATTCATTGCCGATACCGATCAAAGACCTCGGTGAAAGGACTGAAAATTGAAACGGCAGTTCATTGCTTCCGGCAGCGCCATGCATTATAATATACCTGCCGCCGGAAACAATGAACCCACATGAAAGTCAGATGAAAAAAACAATTATTAAATTAAAAAATGGGTTGACAAGACCAGATGATTGCGATATAATGAAATCACCTTAAAGGGAGAGAGCCTTTTGATAAGCAGATGACAGTGGGATAGCTGTATCTGTCTGCTCATCAAAAGGCTCTCTCTTTTTGTACCTTGAAAACTAAATAAAACGAATCCCTGCCATGTCGTGGATAGTGTGCCTTTTGCGCGCCCACGACTGAAACGGCGCACAGCGCCGGCGAGCGGGGAGGGAAACCCAGTTGTACTTCAGTAAAAAATGCAGAACGATGCTTACAGCAACGATCGAGATGATTCATGGATGCATTGTCACAGGCAATGCGCCGCGCCAGCAGGGCGGCCAACGGGCTTGAAACCCTGCATCAGCGGCATGTTTTTCGTGCGTGAAGGGCACATGGCATCGTGGCATTTGCGATACAAAGGAGGTATGTAGAATGAAATACTGTTCCGACCCCACCGCTAACATGGCCATCGGCAATCTCATGAAGGAATGGAATCGACTGTCAAAAATCGCTGACAGAATCCGTGAAGATCCTTATTCCGAGTGGGCGGAGGTGCAACGCCGCCGCTTTACCGGAATATACAAGCGCCTTCTGGACGATACTGCAGGATCGCCCAAATCGAAGGCGTCCTGACATGAGCCACAGAACGATGCATAGGGAATCAAAGCGTATGCGGCGTCGTGAACCAGTGGTTCATTGTTCACGTGCTCTCGGATGTGTTATAATTCTGTCGCCGCGCGGTGAAGCGCCGGCGGTGCTCTTCGCACCACCGTTGGAAGATTCTCGATTTTGGACAAGATGATACCCTGAACGACGGAGAGGATGTGTTTTCAGATGGATCGCTTTATCCCAAAGGAAAAGATGAGCAAAAAGGCCAGGCGACGGCTCGACAAGCAGCGTCGTGCGACATGGTTGTTTTCGCCTGCGACCAGGCGAGTGGAAAGCAAGAAGCATTACAACCGCAAGAAATCCCACGCGCGCGTTGAAACGGCGTGGGATTTTTTATACTGCATATGCCGCCTTGAGGGACGTAACCGCAAATCATCATAGATTTGTCGGCATATTCTGGGCCAGCGTAAATTCTGTCTGCCGGGTCAACACAGTCGCAGAATAAGAATATATATTCCAGTCTTTGCACGCTCTCGTCCATCCCGGCGGCTTTCTTATTTTTCAGCTTCATCCGCGTCATCTTCAATGAGACCAAGAAGATTGAGAATCACTTCGGTCAGGCTCTTCCTCCTTTTTTGAGCCAGCATAGCCTCACCATAGGTCTCAAGTGCGGTATTACAGCTGTTCAGCAGCATTTCGATCGTTTCTGCATCCTTGATCTCGTCCGCATGTGTGTATAAGCTATAAATGCGATAGCATACCGCTTTTCCGTGATCACAAAATGAGAATGTTCCGCAGTCGAGGTTTTCATTGGCATCCTTGATTTTGCCGGCCCATTTGGAATGATCCTGCGAGCCCAAATGTGCGGGCAGCTTTGCAGTCAGTTCCAGTTTACTTCCCTGACGCGCAATGGCAATGTTGTAGGTGTGTTCGCCGATCTCCTTTCTGACCAGAAACGAATAGCTCCAGTCTTCATTGGTGCTCGCAAGAGCGTCCGTGATAGCAAGTAACTGATCTTTCATATCCTTCGTTCCTCCTTAATCCATGTAGAACTCTTGCAGATCGTCCAAACGAAGCAGCATGGGAGCTCCGCCGTTGGCCGCTCCAGTATCGATGTCAATCCAACTTGTAGTATCGCGAATAAGGTGCCGATCTTCTCTTCAATGAAGATGAATAGCTTGGCAAGCGACTCGATGATATGCCGGATATCCCTCCTGACCGCTTCGATGCTGGAACCGCTCTACAAAAGCTGGAATGCCGATCTTATTCTTCTTCCGATATCTCTTTCGATATCCATTAGAACCAATCGTCCGTGCTTTGGATGAACTTAATGATAAAGTAGATGATCAATCCAAGGATAAATACGGCCATCGTCTTCTCCTTTCCGCAGATCAAAGTTTAAATCGTTAGCCCAGCGAATCAGTATGACCCTTAACCGCCGTCGGTCCAGGTTCCCTCGGAGCAGCGGAAAGGCGATTATCCTTTTCATGGAAGGATTGAAGCATGTCAAACCTCAGCTTTTCCGAAAGGACAGTTTTGTTGGCCTCAGTGGGCAGCCAGCGCGTCTTTCGGCGAATATATGCGTCGCTTGAAGGGACGAGGATGCCTTTCACGATCCCATCCGCTGCGCCGGTGGTGAGCTGATCCACAGCGGACTGCGTCAGCTTGAGAAGAGCCTTTGTCGGCGGGTTGAACGATCCGCCCATCACGATGATCCTCTGGTTTATTGACGTCCTCAGCTCTACATTCGTTCCACAATGATCATCTGCACGTAATCGAGCACAGCGTTGGCCACCTCGCGGCGATAAGGCCGCTCTTCCGAAACAATCCCGTCGTAAAATGGCGGAAGCTTTACCTCCGCCGCGATGCGGTTGAGTACATTAACGTGCGTCAATAGTGCGTTGTGGTTGATCGTCCTTGTCTTGTCCAGGCGGGAGATCAGATCCCGGTACTCGTCAGCATCCATTGCCCCGCCGGAATATAACCGCTTTTTGATTTCCAGCTCGTAGATCGCTTGGTGATAGCTTTCGAAGGCCATCAGGGCGTATTCAATTGTTTCCAGTGTTTCCGGGTCGTCCCGAAAGGCGACGAACAGCTTTTGTACGGTATCGGCATTGACGTTCATGTGGCAATCCCTCCTTTACGAAACAGGTCCGTTTCATTGCACTGTGTTATCTGAGCAGATCAAACATGCCAGAGGTTTCCCCTTTACCGACCCCGATGAAGGGGAAACCTCTCAATTCGTCTTATGTACAATCGTTCGCATCACAGTATACGACGGCGACAATCTCACTCCTTTCGCATGCTTCCAAACACTCCTGACGCGCTTCCAGTGCCGGAACCAGGGATCCGTTGTCAATACCAAACGGTCGGAAAGCGAATACATGGGCGTTGGTCATGTGCAGCATTCCACAGTGATCATCCATGTTGTAAGGGGCAAAATCCGGCATATTATCTGTGACGTCGTCAGCCTCTCTTATGGCCATTCTGACCATTTCTTCGATAGTGTCCGCCTCTACAAACGACACGACCCTGTCGGAAAACAGCACGAATGCGTCCTGTGCGTTCCGATAGTACCGGCAGTGCCGTATGGTTTCGATCGCATCATCCGACAGTTCCGAGCCCTTGGGAATCAGAATTGCTGCCCCAGCCAGCGAAGTTGTAGGATCATTTTCCAGCCATTCCCGCTCGACACTCAAATCAGGCTCATATTTCACGAATTCCATCGACTTACCTCATTCCGAAATGCGTACCATTTGCTCATAGGAAAAAGCGCGCTGATGTAATGCGCAGGGTGACAGTCCTCTGTTCCGCCAAAGGGACTCTGCTTTTCTTTGGGTTAGCTGCAGCTCCCGGAATCGGATGCCTCCTCCTTCGGGAGGCCGTTCTTCTCCAGCGATTTCAGCTTCTCCTGCAGCTCTTGCCTGCGTTGATAGGTTTTGATGATATCTGGATCGTCCGGGATCAGAAACTCCTGGACGATGCAGCCGGGGAGAGAGAACATCTTTACTGCACCTCTTACTTCAAACTGGAGACGCTCTCCTTCCTGACCCAGGATCTTAACACGGCCAAACGCTTTTGTTTCCATCTCCATCCCAGTGAAATCATAGGTTGGCAAAGCATCAATCTCAGCCTTTACACCGCTGATCGCCTCTTGAAGTGCCGCTTCTTGGATGCACTTTGCTTCTTCCCTTTCCGCTTTCATCTGCCGGGCTTTTTCCACATATTCAGCTCCGCCGAGTTCCGAACGGATCTTCATCAGGATGATACCCAGATGGTTTTCACCGTTTCCGGACTTCAAATCGACTCCCCAATAGGTATCGTGCCAAGCGTTTCCTTCCACCAGTTCGATATCGCCAGTGTCAATCAGCTTTTGAAGAAGATCGGGATTCTGAGAGAATTTCGCCCGAACGACGTCCTCCATGATTTCATCCTTCACGCTTTCCCAGTCTCCGCGAAGCTTTACCTTTTTGCCTTCCCGCTTGGCGACAGCACCCGTCATCTCGCTGAACTCATCCCGGATGGCCGGATTCAGGGACTTTGCTGACTGAAAAGCCGCTTCACTGTTCTGATAAGTTCTTCCACCCCATTCAAAGGTTGCAGAGTGCATATTGCTCAAGAAACTGAACTTTCCCCGAAAAGTCATGATGGATTCACTCATACAAAATCCCTCTCTTTCAAACTATTGTGGAAATATTATATACCAGCGACAAATGGATGTCTATGACCTCGCAGTTCCAAAGGACAGTGTAATCAATGACCAGTCGTTTTAATTAACAAATAATTAACTTGCGTTTTTTGAAAATCTGTGGTATATTTTAATATGTTCGCATCATTTTTAGAGAGAGTGAGGGAATTACAGAGGAGGCGGTTTAATGCGGGATTGTACCAATGCAGCCATTGATCCTATCGCCACCGGACGCAACATTCTCAGCCTTCGCATGGAGAGAGGCCTCTCCGTCAGAGACATTCAACACTATTTCAATTTCGACGAGCCGAGAGCCATCTACAAGTGGCAGGCCGGCCAGAGTCTCCCGTCCCTTGATAACCTTTATTCCTTGAGCGCTCTGTTCGACGTCCCCATGGACAGCATCATCGTCGGTAAAAGATATCGGACCAACTCCATTGAGCCGCAGGATTTATCCTGCGGCTCGCATTTTTTAAGGAAGCCGCTTTGCGAACGGGCGAAGCGGTTTTATGTATGTTCAATAAAAGATCACACAGCGAACTTATCCAATTGTGGGTGGACAACCGTTTCTGAACCATTACTGCAAATCCTGGATTCACCCGGTTTGCTGCCGCAACGAGCCTTCTGCACGACATATAACGCATCGCGAGTTTGTCTTTGGCATTCATGCCAAACCGGTGAAAGTGAGCTTTTTCTTGACAGCGCTGCGATCCTGTTTTAAAATTAAATAGGCATATTGGTTTAATGAGGTTGGATATCGAATGGTTCGAGGCAACGCGCTTAAACGTGGCGGTTTTGCGCTTTTGGTGGCGGTTGCGCTCCTGTTGGCGGGAGCGCTGGGGAGATTTGCGCCCGCTGCGCATGCGGAACAGTCGGATTCCCTGCTGCGGATCGAGGTGTCGGTTCGGCCCGAAGGGCTGATCGAACCGGGCGACGTGACGCTGAATTTTTCGATTGAAAACGTGTCCGAGGAGGACGCTCGAAACGTCTACCTCTCTTCGGCGGACGGATTGGTGTTTGAACTGGTGGGGCAGCTGAAGCCCGGGGAGGCGCAGACCTTCAGCCGCCAGCACAGCGTGACCGCCCAGGAACTCGAGGCGGGGGAGGTCGTCTATACCGTCAGTTGCGACGATCCCGCCGATGCGAACGTCAAGATCAATACCACCGTGCGCGCGCGAATTCGCCGCAGCGACGCCCAGCCGGAGGTGGAGTTTACGCGCCAGCTCTCCAGCCGAAGCGTCGAAGTGGGAGGCACGCTCACGATCGCCTATCGCGTCCGCAACGCAGGCAACGTTCCCCTGTACGATCTGCAGGTGCAGGACAGCCTGGGCAATTACAGCGGCCGCATCGACGCGCTGGAGGTGGGGGAGAGCCGCGCGCTCATCAACCGCGTGCCCATCGAGGCGGCGGCGGTGTCCTCCGCGAAGTTGAACTATCGCACGGGGGCGGGGGAGGAGCCGCGCGGCATGTCCCTCGCGGATGTGACCGTCGGCGTCGCCGACGCTTCGCTGACGGGCACGTTTGCCGTGGGCTACTCGGCCTTTTCCAAGAGCACGGCCGACGTGGTGCTGACGCTGGTCAACGCGGGCGACGTGGACTATCGCGACATCTGCGTGATCGACGACCTCTACGGCGGCGTGATCGCCGACGCGCTCACCCTGCCCGCCGGGGGAGAGCCGCTGGAAATCAGCCACGCCTATGCCGTGCGCGGGGACGAAGGCTTCCGCTGGCGCGTGACGGGCGTGAGCGACTCCGGTGAAGCGGTCGATTTTCAGACAGAAACGCGGACGCTGCCGCCCGTGGAATCCGGATCACCGGAGGCGCTGGGACTGTCGGTGGAGGCGCTCACGCCCGCGATCCGACGCGAGGGTGACGTGACGCTGCGCGTTCGCGTGGATAATCCCGGCGGCGTGCAACTGCGCGACCTCGCACTGTCAGAAGAGAGCCTCGGCGAACTGTATCGTTTCGCCATATTGCCCGCCGACGGCGCGATTGCGAAGGACATCGCGGTGCACGTCGCGGAGGACGCGGTGTACAACTTCTCCATTACCGGCGTGGATGAAGACGGTGCGGCGGTATCCGCGTCCGCGGCGCCCGTGGAGGTGCGCATCTCGCCGGACGGCGCGTTGCCCGAGGGTGCGCGGGAGAGGTTGTTTGAGTTCACCGGCGGGTCCATCAAGATCGGCGGGAGCTCCACCTTCGCGGTGCTGCTGCTGGTGAGCTTCGCGGTGCTGCTGGGCCTGATCGTGGCGCTGATCATCATGACCCGCAAGGCGCGCCGGGAACGCCGGAGTCAGATCGACGCCGCGCGCAGGCGCCGCCAGGAGGAGATGGGCAAAACCAATCGCTTCACGCCTGTGCGCGCGGCGCAGGAGACGAAGAAAAGGGGACGAAATACCTAGTGTTTCAAGGATACAGCGACGAGACGTTTGAATTTTTCATGGCGATCCGCTTCAACAATAACCGGCCCTTCTTCCTGGAAAACCGGGACTGGTATCTGCGCGCCGTGCGCGAGCCGAGCCTGGCGCTGGCGCAGGAGTTGAGTGACGCGGTGGAGGCGCTCGATCCCGACTTGGAGCGCCGCCCGAACCGCGTGGTATCGCGCATCAACCGGGACATTCGCTTCTCGAAGGACAAGTCGCCCTATCGCGACTACATTTGGCTGGCCTTCCGCCGGCCCGGCGAGGAGCGCGACACCACGCTGGGCGTGTACTTCGACATCAGCGATTCGGGTGCGAGCTGCGGCATGGGCTTCTATCGGGAGAACGCCGGCATCATGGCGGGTCTGCGCGGGCGCATGGACGTCGCGCCGGAGGAGCTGCTGGGGCTCTGGTGGAATGTGCGAGACGAGTTCGCGCTGTTTTCCCGGCCCAACAAGCGCATGAAGATTCCGGAGCAGATTCCGGAGGAACTGCACCCCTGGTACGCGGCGCGCGGCTTTTACGTGGAGAAGGCCATCGACGATTTCGATCTGATCCGCTCCCCCGCGCTGGCGGAGGAGGTTCGCCACTGCTTCGCGAAGCTCACGCCGATGTATCGGTACATCTTGAATTTTCAGCCCGGAGGAGAATGAGCCGGGTGGGCGCTCCGGGGAAGGGGCAGCCGGTGAAGGAGGTTTTATGGATTCCAACGCCAGCGAATGGCGCAAATTGCAGAGCGGATCGGACATCCGCTGCGACGCGGAGAAGCTCACCGACGAATTCACCGCAAAGATCGGCTACGCGTTTGCGCAGTGGACGGCGCGGCGCGCCGGCACCACATCCGACAAAATCAAGCTGGCCGTGGGACACGATTCGCGGCTGTCCGGGCCTCGGCTTCGGGAGGCGCTGATCCGCGGCCTGAAGGCCGCCGACAGCGACGTGCTGGACTGCGGCCTGTGCACTACGCCCGCGATGTTTATGATCTGCGTGGATCCCTCAACCCGGGCGGACGGCTCCATCATGATTACGGCCAGCCACATGCCCGCCGGGAAAAACGGTTTCAAATTTATTACGAGGGCGGGCGGACTGTCCGCCGCGGAGGTGGCGGAGCTCATCGACGAGGCGACGCGCATCGAGCTGCCAGACCCGCTGGTGACGGAGATCGACTTTCTGTCCACCTACACCGAATCGCTTGCGGCCATGGTGCGCCGCAGGTTGAACGATACCAGCAAGAAGCCGTTGCTGGGCCTGCACGTGGTGGTGGACGCGGGCAACGGTGCGGGCGGCTTCTATGCGCGCTTTCTGGAGGAAATGGGCGCGTATGTGGACGGCAGCCGGCGGCTGGAGCCGGATGGAAGCTTTCCGCAGCACTGCCCGAATCTGGAGGACGCCGAGGCTACGGCCGAGCTCTCCCGGGCGGTGTTGGAGAACGAGGCCGATCTGGGCGTGCTCTTCGACGCGGACTGCGACCGCGCGGCCATCGTGGATCAAAGCGGCCGGACCATCGGCCGCAACCGCCTGATCGCACTGATCGCGGCGATTCTGCTGGAGGAGAACCCCGGCGCGACCTTCGTGACCGACAGCGTGACCAGCTCGGGCCTGAACCGGTTTATCAACGAGTGGGGCGGCACGCACTACCGCTTCAAGCGCGGCTACCGCAACGTGATCGACGAGGCGATTCGCCTGAACGCCGAGGGCATCGACTGTCCGCTGGCCATCGAAACGAGCGGCCACGCGGCGTTCCGGGAGAACCACTTTTTGGACGACGGCATGTATCTGGTCACGCGCTTGCTCTGCGAGGCGCTGCGCCGCAAGCGCGAGGGGCTGACGCTGTCCTCTCTGATCGACGAACTGCAGGAGCCGGTGGAGAGCCTGGCGATCCGCCTGCCGATCGTCGGCGCGGAGGACTACCGTGCGGCCGGGCAGGAGGTCATCGAAACCATCCTCTCCCACACGCTGGAGAATCCCGAGTGGAAGCTGGCGCCGGACAACCGCGAGGGCGTGCGCATCTCCTTCAACCTGGACGGAGGCGTGAACAACGCCTGGTTCCTGCTGCGTCTGTCCGTGCACGATCCCGTGATGCCGCTCAACGCGGAAAGCGACGTGCCCGGCGGCGTGAAGCGGATGCTGCGCGCGCTGTGCGAATTGCTCGCGGACGTGGATACGCTGGATCTCGAACCGCTGCGCCGCGCCGCACAAGCGTGAGAAAATTTGTGAAAAACCCTGCGGAGCGCTTTCGCATGGTTTCACAATATGGTATAATAACCACAACCAAACCAAATTCGTCAGAATAGGAGTGATTACCCATGAGTCATGAACAGATGGTTGTCAACGCCATCCGCATCCTGGCCGCCGAGGGCGTGCAGAAGGCCAAGTCCGGCCATCCCGGCATGCCGATGGGCGCCGCGCCCGCCGCTTACGCCGTGTGGGGCAAGCAGATGACGCACAATCCCGCCGATCCCAAGTGGTTCAATCGCGACCGCTTCGTGCTGTCCTCTGGCCACGGTTCCATGCTGATCTACAGCCTGCTGCACCTGTTCGGCTACGGCCTGACCATCGAGGATCTCCAGCAGTTCCGCCAGCTTGGCTCCAAGACGCCGGGCCACCCGGAGTACGGCCACACCGTGGGCGTGGAGACCACCACCGGCCCGCTGGGCCAGGGCATCGCCAATGCCGTCGGCATGGCCATGGCCGAGAGGCACCTGGCCGCGAAGTTCAACCGCGAGGGCTTCCCCGTGGTGGACCACTACACGTTCTGCATCCTGGGCGACGGCTGCATGATGGAGGGCATCTCCCACGAGGCCTGCTCGCTGGCGGGCACGCTGGGCCTCAATAAGCTGATCGCGCTCTACGACGACAACGAGATCTCCATCGAGGGCAACACCGACATCGCCTTCCGCGAGGATGTGCCGGCGCGCTTCCGCGGCTACGGCTGGAATGTGATCGACGTGAAGGAGGGCAACTGCTGGAAGCAGGTGAACGCCGCGCTGACCGTCGCGAAGGAATCCGACAAGCCCACGCTGATCGTGTGCCACACGGCCATCGGCTTCGGCTCCCCGAAGCAGGGCCAGGCCTCCTCCCACGGCGAACCCCTCGGCGAGGAGAACATCATCGCCACCAAGAAGGCCCTCGGCTGGCCCTGCATGGAGCCCTTCGGCGTGCCGCAGGAGGTCTATGACTGCACCGCGGAGACCGCCAAGCGCGGCGCTGCGGCCCAGGAGGCCTGGAACGCCATGATGGCCGAGTACGCCAAGGCCTATCCTGAGCTCAAGGCCGAGCTGGACAAGTGGCTCTCCGACGAACTGCCGGATCTGACCCAGTGCGAGGATCTGTTCAAGTTCGAGAAGGGCGGCGCCACCCGCGCCAGCGGCGGCGAGGTGCTCAACCGCCTGACCGCGTACATTCCGAACTTCTTCGGCGGCTCCGCCGACCTGGCGCCCTCCAACAAGAGCTACATGAAAGGCAAGGGCGACTTCTCCAAGGAGACTCCCGAGGGCGACAACATCCACTTCGGCGTGCGCGAACACGCGATGGCCGCGATCTGCAACGGCATCCGACTGCACGGCGGCCTGCGCTCCTACTGCGCGACCTTCTTCGTGTTCTCCGATTACATGAAGAATGCCATGCGCATGAGCTCCATCATGAACCTGAGCGTGCCCTACATGCTGACGCACGACTCCATCGGCGTGGGCGAGGACGGCCCGACCCACCAGCCCGTCGAGCATCTGGCGGGCCTGCGCGCGGTGCCGGGACTGATCGTGTTCCGCCCTGCGGACAGCAAGGAGGTCGCCGCCGGTTGGATCGCCGCGCTGACGCAGAACCATCCCACGGCGCTGGTGCTCACGCGCCAGAACCTGCCCCTGTACGAGAACAGCGGCGCGCAGGCGCTCAAGGGCGGCTACGTGATTTCCGACTGCGCGAAGGCCACCCCCGACGTGCTGCTGATGGCCTCCGGCTCCGAGGTGGAGCAGTGCATGGGCGCGCAGGCGCTGCTGAAGGAGGAGGGCATCGAGGCCCGCGTGATCTCCATGCCGAGCTTCGAGCTGTTTGAGGTGCAGAGCGACGAGTATAAGGAGTCCGTGATGCCCAATGCCGTGCGCGCGCGCGTGGCCGTGGAGGCCGCCGCGAGCTTCGGCTGGCACAAGTACGTGGGTCTGGACGGCGCGACGGTCTGCATCGACCACTTCGGAGCCTCCGCTCCCGCGGGCCTGCTCTTCAAGGAGTATGGCTTCACCGCCGAGAACGTCGCCGCCACCGCGAAGAAGGTTCTGGGCAAGTAAGATCGTCTCAATAAAATGCCGCCGCGGCCGAAGGGCCGCGGCGGTTTTCACGCGCGCTTCTCGTATTCAGAAGGTCACTTCAATCGTCCGGGAGATTCCATATACATAATACTGAATTTTCAAGCCGCGCACAGCGTCCGCGGGGGCGTGCGTGAGGTACTGCAGGTGGACGTGGCCTGTGCTCCGGGCGGGAACGTCCGTGCCGTCGCCGGCGAGGGCGTAGACGGCCACGTCGCCGCTCGCGCCCAGCGGCTGCACGTTTAGCCACTCCGCGTCGAAGGCGCCGCGATTGGAGAGGAGGACATTCACGTCCAGCAGCGTGTAGGCGGAGGCGTCGCCCAGCGCCTCGTCGCTGAAGCGCGCCGGTTCGATGCCGTTCGCGAGCGCCCTGCGCGCCTGCTCGAAGGAATCGGGGTGCTCCGCGGCGGGGGCCGAGATGCAGCTCACCTCCGCGCGCAGCGTGCCGCCCGCGTAAAAGAAGGCGCAGAAGCAGAGCATCAGAATCAGCAGCATCGAAAGAAAGATCGTCGCCGTTCGCACCGTATCACCCCGCATATTTCGATCTCCTCCATTGTACCATTCCGAGCGGAGGCTGTCCAGCGTTCCGCGCGTTTTTTCACAAAGGGCCGCCATGGATGCGGGTTTGTCCAAAATGCGGAAGGGTGAAGAAGGCGAACCGCAAACGATCTTCATTGACAGCGTCAATGGCGATTGCCCGGCATCATAATCCTCATGAATCCATCTCTGCAATCGCGCATCGCGGAATTCAAATTTGTTTAAAAATTGTTCATCAAAAAATTAGCACTCACCTATTGACAGTGCTAACAATTTGAGTATAATGATACTTGAACAAAGGAACGAGATCAATGGAATGACCTCCGCTCCGATGCTCAGGCAACATCATTCGCGCGGCGGGACACGCAAGGCCGCGCGGGACATGCGGATTGAAATGGAAAGGAAGTATGAATTATGTTGATGCCGAGTATCTTTGGAGAGAGTTTGTTTGATGAGCTCATGGATTTTCCGTTCAACGAGATGGAGCGCGAGATGGAGCGCGATATGCGCAGGGCGAACCGGCAGCTGTACGGCAGGAACGCGAAGCGCGAAATGAAGACCGACGTGCATGAGACGGAAACCGGCTACGAGGTCGATATGGATCTGCCGGGCTTCAAGAAGGATCAGATTGAGCTGAACCTCGAAAACGGCTATCTGACCGTGACGGCGGTCAAGGGCACGGATCGCGAGGAGAAGGACCGCGCCGGCAGGCTGATCCGCCAGGAGCGCTACGCGGGTACGATGCAGCGGAGCTTCTTCGTGGGCGAACACATCACCGAGAACGATGTGAAGGCCAAGTTCGAGGATGGCGTGCTGCACCTGGAGCTGCCCAAGCCGGAGGCGCCCAAGATGCCCGAGAAGAGGGTTATCATGATCGAGGGTTGATTCCATTCGCACACAGCCGCCCCCGTTCCTTCAAGGGAACGAGGGCGGCTTTCTATCTTTAAGAATCGGCAGACGGCGAGAAGCACCGGCCGTCCGTACATGCAAGGTCAACGGATGTCGTATACGCTGCGGGCGCGAACGCAGGCGGGTTCGCCTCGAAGAATCTTCACGCGCCGTTCCCCGCCATTCATGTCGAAGTAGTTATCCTCCAGCACCACGTCGGGACCGCACTGGAGCTCCACGCTGCGCGCGTAGCTTTGGGCGGAGACGACCACCGCGCCGTTATCCAACCGCGCGTCGAGTTTGGGATCCTCGAAGCGGAAGTGCTTCGGCGGGCAGAAGAGCACGCTGCCCGCGCCGACGGGTTCGCCCGCCTCGTTCTCCAGAGCGTAGGCAAAGTAGCAGCTGTAGGTATCGCGGTCGGAGAAGTCCAGCTCGTCCAGCCAGAGCGTGCTTAACGCGGGCACGGTCACATCCCGGCAGCCTTCCAGCAGCACCGACGCGTCGCTGCGGCGCAGCGACCAGCGCACCCTGCCGCGGAATTCCTGAAGCGTCTCGTTGCTGACGTTCAGCCGCGCGGACTTCTTCAGCGCGAAGGGTTCGGCGTTCACATTGGTGTTTTGCGAGAGGACGCCCTCCTCGTGGCAGGAGATCAGCACCGGGGCGAAGAAGCGCTTCGCGTAGTAATGGAGCGCCTTCCACCGGCCGTAGTAGTCGATGCTGGACCAGCTGGCGACCGGCCAGCAGTCGTTGAGCTGCCAGATCACCGCGCCCATGCAGCGGCCGCGGTTCCGCCGCCAGTGCTCCACGCCGTACTGTATGGCCTGCGCCTGCAGGAGCTGCGACGCGTAAACCAAGCCGTCCAGATCGCGCGGATAGAGGTACATCTGGGAGAGGTAGGAGACGATGCGGCCGTTGGCCGAGGCGTTGCGCTGGTGCTTCTCCATCACATAGGAGAACGCGTTGCGATCTTCCGGTGCGGTGAAGCGCTCGATGGTGTCCATGCAGGGGAAGGACTGGAAGCCGAATTCGGAAACATAGCGGAACAGATAGTTCCGATAGTCCGTGAAGGGCTTCAGACCGTGCCACACGGCCCAGTAGTGCACGTCGCCCCGATCGGGGTCCTGCGGCGCGTCGAAGCTGCCGCCGCTGCTGGGGCTTGCGGGCCAGTAGAACGTCTGCGGATCCTCCGACTTGAGCACCTTCGGAAGGATGTATTCGTACATTTTGATGTAGTCGGCCTTTTGCCGGCAGCTGGAGACCCATTCGCCCATGGCCACAAACTGCTCCATCTCGTTGTTGCCGCACCAGAGGGCGAGGGAGGGGTGATGCCGCAGCCGCCGCACGTTGTCGATGGCCTCGGCGGTGATGTTTTCCTCAAATTCGTCCGTCAGGTTGTATACGGCGCAGGCGAACATGAAGTCCTGCCACACCAGCAGGCCGAGTTCGTCGCAGATATCGTAGAAAAAGTCATCGGGATAGTAACCTCCGCCCCAGACGCGGATGCAGTTCATGTTGGCCGCGCGAGCGTCCTCCAGCAGGCGGCGGGTGCGCTCGGGCGTCACCCGTGGCAGCAGATTGTCCTCGGGAATGTAATCCGCGCCCATGGCGAACACATCCACGCCGTTGACGCAGTGGCTGAAGGATTCTCCCCACGCGTCCTTCCGGCGGCTGACGGTCATCGTGCGCAGGCCGATGCGCTTCCGCCAGGCATCCAGAACCCTGCCCGCGGATTGAAGCTCCACGTGAACCTCGTACAGCGGCTGCGCGCCGAATCCGGCGGGCCACCAGAGCTGGGGATGATCGATGGAAATTTCGCAGCTTTCGCCCTCGGCGGAGAAGCTCCCGCCATCCGGCGCGGTGACGGTGACCTTCACGCGAGTCTCGGCGTCGGTT
The DNA here is from genome assembly GCA_947596085.1 of uncultured Clostridia bacterium. GTDB lineage: Bacteria > Bacillota > Clostridia > Christensenellales > Aristaeellaceae > SFTH01. The sequence continues at coordinate 73,128 of CANQEW010000004.1, forward strand.
TGGCGCTCCAGGCGCGTTTGCACTTCCAGCGTGACCGCGCCGTCCGCGTGGCGCTGCAGCACCTGCACGCCGCGAATGCGGGCGCGGTCGATGCCGGTCAGCGAGATGCTTCGCCAGATTCCGGCGTCGGGAAGGCGTGGGCCCCAGTCCCAGCCGAACATGCAGTGAGCCTTGCGGAGCAGGGGAAAGCCCACCATGGCGTCGGAGCTTCCGTCCGCCCGGGAGCGCGCGTAGGCCTCGCGAATAAACCTGGTGGGGGAGGAGAAGCGTATTTCGATCTCGTTTTCACCGGGGCGCAGGAGCGATTTGACGTCGAACTCCCAGGTGCGGTGCATGTTGTTCGCGCGGCCCGCGGGCAGGCCGTTGACGCTGATTTCCGCGAGGGTGTCCAGCCCCTCGCAGCGCAGCAGAACCGCGTCGGAGGCAAGCAGTGCTTCGTCCGCCCGGAATCCGCGGCGGTAGCGGAAATCGTTCTCCATCAGCTTGAGGGCCTCCGCCTCGTTATCCCGATAGAAGGGGTCGGGAATGAGGCCCGCGGACAGCAGGTCATGGTAGACGGAGCCGGGCACCGTGGCGTTTACGGTCGGAAAACCGCCGCCGAGCACTTCAAGAGTCCAAATGCCGTCAAGGGACAGTGTATTCATGAGTTTACCTCTCAATAACAAGTTATCGGTACTTCTATTATAGTAAATGGGAACATTTGTTGTCAACAGCGGCGGCTCGCTTCGGAACGTTGAGAATGTGCACAATAAAAGCGATAAAATTATAGGGAAACCGATAATTTTTTGGAGATGGGATTTGAAAATGAAATTTTCATATTGACATGCGCGGAAAAAGTAAATATAATTATAGTAACGTAGTAATTTTATATGGCTAATTTATGCCATATATCCAAATTGTTTGAAAAAGGGGAATTCCCCTTTTCATGGGAGTGTACCACTCCCATGAAAGAGCGCTTGCGACCGATTTTGTGTCTTAGGCTCCACGAGCCTTGACAAATAGAAAAGGAGGATACATACAATGAAAAAACTCATCGCACTGTTGATCGCTCTGATCATGGCGTGCGGCTGCGTCGCTCTGGCCGAGGACGTAACCACGCTGCCGCGTGAGGAGACCCTCTACTTCGCGGGCCAGCAGTGGGGCGCCGTCAACAGCTGGAACCCCGTTGGCACCAACCAGAACAACTCCATGGCCATCGCCGCTGGCGCTGGCTGGCGTGAGATCATGTTCGAGACGCTGTACATGTGGAACGTGCTGGACGGCCAGCTCTACGGCTTGCTCGCCAATGACGACTACGCCTGGAACGAGGACATGACCGCCCTGACCTTCACCATCAAGGACGCCGCCAAGTGGTCCGACGGCACCCCGGTGACCGGCGCGGACGTGGTTCGCACCTTTGACATCGGCGTGGAGATTCAGAACGGCACCGGCTCCAGCTATGGCCCGTACATCGACTCCATCACCGCCGACGGCAACACCGTGACCATCAACGCCAAGCTGAACGACGAGGGCGCTCCGATCAATCCGCTGAAGATTCTGGACTTCCTGGAGCTGACCCCCATCGCGCAGGCCGCGTGGATTGACACGCTGGTTGAGCGCTGCGGCAGCGACGCCACCGCCATCCTGAACGATGCCGGCGAGGACGCTCCCTACTCCGGCCCCTATGGGAAGTTCGCTTCCAACGATCAGCAGGTCGTGTACGTCCGCAACGACGCTTATTGGGGACAGGATGCCTCCATGTGGGGCAAGCTGCCGGTGCCGAAGTACATCGCGCACACCATTTACGCCGATAACGCGGCCGGTGAAGTCGCGCTGAAGGCCGGCGAGGTTGACGTCTGCCAGCAGTTCATCGGCAACGTGCAGAACCTGTGGCTCGAGGATGGCCTGCCGATCTCCACGTACTACGAGGAGGCGCCCTACGGCATCTGCCTGACCATGCCCACCGCCTGGTTCAACATGAATATGCCTGTGCTCGCGGAGAACGCCGCGCTGCGCAAGGCCATCGCCATCGCCGTGGACTATGACTCCATCATCGCGAACGCCATGACGGGCCAGTCCCCGACCTTCGCGGATGTGCCGCGCTCCCTGATGAACCCCACCGAAGGCGAGCAGGCGCTGTACGATCATGACGCCGTGGCCGATCTGCAGTGGGTTGGCAACGACATCGAAGGCGCCAAGGCGCTGCTGGACGAGGCGGGCATCGTGGACTCCGACGGCGACGGCTATCGCGAGTACAACGGTGAGAAGATCTCCCTGAACGCGGTTTGCCCGAACGGCTGGACCGACTGGCAGGCTTCCATGGAGCTCGTCGCCGCTGCCGGCGAGGCGATCGGCGTTGAGATCACCACCTTCTATCCGGAAGCGGATACCTACAACACCGTGTTCACCGACCCGAACCAGACCGAGTACGCCATCTTCATGTGGTCCCCGGATGCCTCCACGCCGTCCAACCCCTGGACTCGCGTGAACCAGTTCATGGGCATGGACTATGTGGGCGTTCCGAACAACTGGTCCGGCAACTGGGGCCAGTATAAGAATGAGGAAGCCGACGCTCTGATCAAGCAGATCCCGCAGACCACCGACGAGGCGGAGCTGAAGAATCTGTACACCGAGCTGACCAAGATCTATCTGACCGAGGTTCCGAGCTTCTCCCTGATGTATCGTCCCTCCGTGTTCCACTCTGTGAACGAGTCCGTGTGGACCAACTACCCGGTTGAGGGCTCCACCTTCACCATGGCGGATGGCTCCGAGGTTCTCGTTCCCCCGGCTGACTGCACCGATGGCTTCGGCGTTGCGGCGCTGTACGAGCTCGAGCTGGTCGGCTAAGATTTAACCCGGAAACGGCCATGTTCCTCGGAGCATGGCCGTTCCCTTATAAATGTGGTTAAAAGGAGGGAGCAAGTCCATGAAAGGATATCGGAAGTATTTCGGGAAAAAGATCCTGTGGTTTGTGATTACTTTCATCGCCGCCGTGATCCTGAACTTTATTCTTCCCCGGCTGATGCCGGCCGATCCCGTGGCGTCCATTACGGGCAAGCTCGCCGGCGGCAACAGCGACGTCGCCGCCGTCCAGGAAATCTACGCCCGGTATCAGGAGGAATTTGGCACCAACAAACCCATGATTGAGCAGTTCTGGATGTTCTGCAAAAACGCGATTCACGGAAACTTTGGCCTCTCGTTCAGTCAATATCCCCGCTCTGTGACGAACATCATCTCCAGCGCGATCGTATGGACCATCGCTCTGCAGCTGCCGGCCATTCTGGTGGGATGGCTGCTGGGCAACCTGCTGGGCGCGCTGGCCGCCTACATTCGCAAGGGCTTCGACAAAGTGCTCATGCCCGTCAGCCTGTTTTTGAGCAACATTCCGGCCTTTGGCATGGCGGTGATCATGCTCGTGGTGTTCGCAGTGAATTTGAAAATTGCGCCCATCTCAGGCGGTTACGCCTTTGATATGATACCGCATTTGGGCTGGGATTTCATTAAATCGGTCATCAGCCACTATCAGCTGCCCTTCTGGTCGATCGTGCTGGTCTCCATCGGCGGTCAGGCCGTGGGCATGCGCTCCATGTCCATCTACGAATTGAACGCGGACTATGTGAAGTATTCCCGCTTCCTGGGCATCAAGGATCGAAAGATCGTCGGCTACGTGTTCCGCAACGCGATGCTTCCGCAGATCACCGGCCTGGCGCTGAGCATCGGCACGATGGTCGGCGGCGCGCTGGTTGCCGAGATCATCTTCTCCTATCCGGGCCTGGGCAGCACGATGTACTCCGCCGTCACCTCGGCGGACTACCCGCTGATCTCCGCGACGACGCTGATCATCACGCTGATGGTGCTCGTGGTGACCTTCCTGCTGGACATTGTTTACGGCTTCATCGACCCGCGCGTCAAGGCGGCGCAGGTCGACGCGTAAGGGGGGATCGAAGATGAAGAATACATTGCGACAGGTCTTTCACTCCCCGAAGTTTGTCGTGGGCTTTGTGATCTTTGTGGCGATTCTGCTGACGATGATCATCTACCCGCTGTTCAACCCGGGAAATCCGCTGGCGCAGATCGGCGTGGGCACCTTCGCCAAGCCCGGCACCTACGTGTCCCTCTATGACGCAACCAAGGCGAAAACGGAAACCTTCCGCCTGCCGGACGCCGAAGAGAAGCGCCTGAAGGCCAGCCTTTCGGACGAGGACCGCGTGGCGATGGTGGAGTGGTTTACCGCCGCGGGCGTGGATATGGGCGATCTGGACCTGCAGGACACGGACGCGCTGCTGGATCTCTGGAACGCGAATTACGATCCCAGCCTGCGGCCGAAGGGCATGATTACGGCGCGCGTCAACTACTTCAAGCGCCTGAACAACGCCCTGCAGGAGCTCGGCGGGGGCGATACCATCATCATCGCCGAGAAGGACGACGCTTCCGGCGAACTGGTGGAGAGCAAGAAGATTTTGAACACGGACTATGTTAACGTCAACGCGGTGACGAACGTGAAGACACTGCCGCTGGGTACCGACAACTTTGGCCGTGACGTGCTCAAGGAGCTGGTCAGCGCCGTCGGAACCTCGCTGCTCATCGGCCTGATCGCCGGCGTCGTGGCGACGTCCATCGGCCTGGTGTTCGGCCTGCTGGCCGGCTATGTGGGCGGCATCGTGGACGATCTGATCATGTTCATCACGAACATCTTCACGGTGATCCCGGGCTTTGTGCTGCTGATCCTGATCACGTATTCGATCGGGCAGGAGCAGCGCGGCGCGGCCGTGGTCGCGGCGGTCATCGGCCTGACAAGCTGGACATGGACCACGCGAAGCGTTCGCTCGCAGGTGATCAGCCTGCGCAACCGCGACCATGTGAACCTGAGCAAGCTCTCCGGTCACAGCCTGATCCGCATCGTATTGACGGATATTCTGCCCTACATTGCCTCCTACGTGGTGATGGCGTTCATCCTTCAGGTGTCGTCCGGCATCCTGGCGGAGGCGCAGCTGAGCCTGCTCGGCCTCGGCCCGAGGACCACCATCACGCCCACGCTGGGCCTGATGATGAACTGGGCGATGCTCTATTCCGCGCACACCAACGGCTCCTGGTGGGCTTACTTCCCCGTGATCCTGACCATCACGCTCATCTCCTTCTCGCTGAATCTGATGAACACGGGCCTGGATCAGGTATTCAATCCCGCCCTGAGAGATTAAGGAGGACGCTATGGGAAAGATTATGCTGGAGGTCAAGAACCTCAAGACCAAGTACGTCACTCGCTTTCACGAGGACGTGTACGCGGTGGACGGCGTCTCCTTTACCATTGAGGATGGCAAGTCGCTGGGAATCGCGGGCGAATCCGGCTGCGGCAAATCCACGCTGGCGCTCTCCGTGATGGGTTACTACTTTTCGCCGCTGCACTACATCAGCGGAGACATCATCATCGACGGAAAGAATATCTCGGGCATGAAGCCCGACGACGTGCGCAAGAGCATCCTGGGCAGCGAAATCGCCTACATTCCTCAGGCGGCCATGAACGCGCTGAATCCGACCCAGAAGATCATCCGCTTCATGGAGGACGTCATTCACGCGCACGATCCCAAAGCCGGCCGCAAGGAGATTCGGGAGAGGGCGGAGGCGCGCTTCGCCGAATTGGGCCTGCCCCCGTCGGTGCTGGATAAGCACGCCGTGGAACTGTCCGGCGGCATGAAGCAGCGCACCGTCATCGCGGTTTCCACCATACTGAACCCGAAGGTGCTGATCGCCGACGAGCCGTCCTCCGCGCTGGATGTCACCAGCCAGAAGATGGTCATCAAGATGCTGCGCGAACTCATGGGAAAAGGGTACATTAAATCCATGCTGTTTATCACGCACGAGCTTCCGCTGTTGTACAATGTGACGGACGACATCATGGTGATGTACGCCGGCCAAATCGTGGAGCGCGGCAGCGCCAGGGAGATGGTGTTCGATCCGGTTCACCCATATTCCCACGGCCTGATGAACTCCATTCTGGTGCCGGAGGAGGGAACCCGCGGCAACAAGCTGACCGCCATTCCCGGAGCGCCGCCGAATCTGAAGCGGCCCCCGGACGGCTGCCGCTTCGCGGAGCGCTGCAAATACGCGCGCCCCGAATGCCGCTACTCCATGATTCCGGAGAAAAGCTTCGACGCGGGCAGAATGTATCGCTGCCTGCTGGGCGTGGACGAATTGAAGGAGGTGTACGGCCATGAGTGAGCGCGCAATTGAGCAAACGGACTTCACGAACCGGCCGCTCTGCCTGTCCGGCCGCGGCGTGACCAAGATTTTCGGCTTGGGCGACAAGCGAACCGTGGCGGTAGATCATGTGGATTTCGATTTCCACGAGGGCGAATTTGTGTCCATCGTGGGCGAGTCCGGCTCCGGAAAGACGACGCTTTCCAAGATGCTTCTGGGCCTGCTGAACGCCAGCGAGGGCGAAATCTTCTTCCAGGGCAAGCCCCGCGACATTTCCACGGGCCGAAAGAAGAAGGAGTATTGGAAGGGAATTCAGGCCATCTTCCAGGATCCCTTCTCCTCGTTCAACACCTTCCAAAAGATCGATACGGTTCTTTTGGACTGCATCAACATGCGCGGCGGCAAGCATCTCCCCAAGGAGAAGAAGATCGAGATGATGACCGAGGCGTGCGGCTTTGTCAATCTGAAATTCGCGGAGCTGACCAACAAGTATCCCTTCGAGCTGTCCGGCGGACAGATGCAGCGCCTGATGATCGCGCGCATCTTCCTGCTGCGGCCGAGAATACTGCTGGCGGACGAGCCCACCTCCATGGTGGACGCCTGCTCCCGCGCGACGATACTGGACATGCTGCTCAACCTGCGCGACGAGATCGGCATGACGGTCATCTTCATCACCCATGACATCGGCTTGGCGTATTACATCTCGGATACCGTGTACATCATGGAGCATGGCAAATTCGTGGAGTTTGGCAAGGCGGACGAGGTGATCCTGAACCCGCAGGCGGCCTACACCAAGCGGCTGATCAGCGATGTGCCCAAGATCCATGAGGAATGGGATCTGTCGACAGTGGATCTGCTTTCGCAGAAATAATTGAAGGAGCTGGGGAAAGCACATGGACATCAAAGCAATCGTATCTCAAATGACGCTGGAGGAAAAGGCCGGGCTTTGCTCGGGCCTGGATTTCTGGCATACGAAGCCCGTGGAGCGCCTCGGCGTTCCCTCAGTCATGGTTTCGGACGGCCCGCACGGCCTGCGCAAGCAGGAGGAAAAGGTCGATCATCTGGGCGTCAACGACAGCATCAAGGCCGTCTGCATGCCGGCCGCCTGCGCCACCGCAGCGTCCTTCGACCGGGCGCTGATCGGCCGCATGGGCGAGGCCATCGGCGACAGCTGCCAGCACGAGCGGCTGTGCGTCGTGCTCGGCCCGGCGGTGAACATCAAGCGTTCGCCCCTCTGCGGCAGGAACTTTGAATACTTTTCGGAGGATCCCTACCTCGCGGGCGAAATGTCCGCGGCGTACATCAACGGCGTGCAGAGCCGGAACGTGGGCACCTCCATCAAGCACTTCGCCGGCAACAATCAGGAGCACCGCCGCATGAGCTCCAGCTCCAACGTGGACGAGCGCACGCTGCGCGAAATCTATTTCCCCGCGTTTGAAATCTCGGTGAAGAAGGCGCAGCCCTGGACCGTGATGTGCTCCTACAACCGCCTGAACGGAACCTACGCCTCGGAGAATCCCTGGCTGTTGACGGACGTTCTGCGCAAGGAGTGGGGCTTCAAGGGCTATGTGATGTCCGACTGGGGCGCGGTTTCCAACCGCGTGGCGGGCGTCGCGGCGGGCCTTGATTTGGAGATGCCGTCCTCCGGTGGAATCAACGACAAGAAGATCGTGGAGGCCGTGCGTGCCGGCAAGCTTGACGAAGCCGTGGTGGATCAGGCGGTGGAGCGCATCCTGACCATCAACTACCGCTATCTGGAAAACGCGAAGCCCGAAACCCCGTGGGATCAGGAGGCCGACCATCAGCTCTCCGCGCAGATCGCGCAGGAGTGCATGGTGCTGTTGAAGAACGAGGGCGTGCTGCCGCTGAATAAGGCGGATGAAATCGCCTTCATCGGCGAATTTGCCCGGAAGCCGCGCTTCCAGGGCGGCGGTTCCTCCCATATCAACAGCTGCAAGATCACCTCTGCGCTGGACGCTGCGGAGGGACTGAAGATCACCTACGCCCAGGGCTACAGCGTGGCGAAGGACGAAGCCACCGACGAGATGATCGCCGAGGCCGTGTCCGCAGCGAAGGCGGCCAAGGTCGCCGTGGTGTTTGCCGGACTGCCCGATTCCTACGAGTCCGAGGGCTACGACCGCAGTCACATGGCGATGCCCGCCTGCCAGAACAGGCTCATTGAGGCCGTGGCGGCGGCCAACCCCAATACGGTGGTGGTGCTGCACAACGGCTCGCCGGTGGAGATGCCCTGGATCGGACAGGTCAAGGGCGTGCTGGAGGCCTATCTGGGCGGACAGGCCGTGGGGCTGGCGACGGTGCGCGTGCTCTTTGGCGACGCGAACCCCTCCGGACATCTGGCGGAGACCTTCCCCGTAAAGCTGGCCGACAACCCGTCCTACCTGTTCTACGGTGGTGAGGGCAACGAGGCCGACTACCGCGAGGGCGTGTTCGTGGGATACCGCTACTATGACAAGAAGGCAATGGAAGTGCTGTTCCCCTTCGGGTACGGCCTGAGCTACACGAGCTTCGCCTATTCGAACCTGCGCCTGAGCGCCGAGGAAATCAGCGACCGGGACGCGCTCACGGCAACCGTCACCGTCACCAACACCGGCAGCCGCGCCGGCAAGACGGTGGTGCAGCTCTATGTGGGCGACGTGCAGAGCACGGTGCTGCGCCCGGTGCGCGAGCTCAAGGGCTTCGAAAAAGTGGAGCTGCAGCCCGGCGAGAGCAGGGACGTCTCCTTCACGCTGGACAAGCGCGCGTTTGCCTACTGGAACACGGCACTGGGCGATTGGCACGTGGAGACGGGCGAATTCCGCATCGAGATCGGCCAATCCTCCCGCGACATCGAGGTCTGCGGCACGGTCCGGGTGAATTCCACCGTAGCGCTGAAGCAGCACTACTCGATGGACTCCATCTTCATGGATCTCATGGCGGATCCGAGGCCGGCGCAGGCGCTCAAGCCGGTGCTGGATCGCATCGCGAAGGGGTTCGGCCCGTCTCCCGACCAGGGCACGACGGACGCGGCGAAGGAGGCCATCACCGATGAAATGGGAATGGCGATGCTCAACTACATGCCCCTGCGGAGCGTGCTGAGCTTCAGCCACGGAATGATCGACGAGGCGGAGGTTCAGTCCATGCTGGACGAACTGAATCGCGCTTAATCGCGCGAAGGACGCGCTGGAAGGCTTGGCACAAGGAGCTTTCCAGCGCTTTCATATGCGAACAGCGAGAAGTAAATCTTCGGCGTCCGGCGGCATTGGACGCGCGTCGGTGCAATTTCTATGCGGGAGGGACGCGAAATGGATCGGAGAGTTCAAACCGCAGTGGTCGGCTGCGGCATGATCAGCAATATCTACCTCAAGAACCTGAAGAACCTGTTCCACATCATCGACCTGACGGCCGTGGGCAACCGCTCCATGGCCGCGGCAAAGGAAAAGGCGGAGACCTATGGAATTGACCATGTGATGACCATCGACGAGATCGCGGCATCGGACGAAATTGAGCTGGTGGTGAATCTCACGCCCGCCTATGCCCATTACGACATCATCAAAAAGATGCTGCTGGCGGGGAAGCACGTCTGGACGGAGAAGACCATGACCGTCACGGTGGATCAGGCCCGGGAACTGGTAGACATCGCCAATGAAAGGGGCCTCTACCTTGGCGTCGCGCCGGACACCGTGCTGGGCGCGGGACTGCAGACCGCCCGCCGCGCCATTGATATGGATATGATCGGCAAAGTCACTTCCGGCGTCGCCGTCATCAATCGCGATCAGGCGCTGAATTCCGAATATTATACCTTTCTGCGGGGCGGCGGCGGATCTCTTCCTTATGACTTGGGCGTATATTACATCGGCGCGCTGCTTTGCCTGCTGGGGCCGGTGAAGGCCATTCGCGCGTTTGGGGCTCCCGCGCCCGTGCACGAGCCGGAATTTTTATATGTCAACGCCGGGACGGAGCCCTGGAGAATCCCCGGCAGCAATGTGATCTCCGCCTCCCTTCAATTCGAATGCGGCGCGCTGGTCAGCGTGCTGTTCGACGGCAATACGGTCAACGCCTCTCAGCACAATATCACACTGTTTGGCAGCCGGGGAATTTTGAAGGTGGGCGATCCCAACACATTCAATGGGCCCGTGACGCTCGTCTATGCCGGCCAGCCGGAGTGCCGCCTTCCATTTACGCACGGCTATGACGGCGCGAATACCATCGCGCCCACTCCCTTTGATTACTACGGCCACCGGGGCGTCGGCGTGGCGGAAATGGCCTATGCCATCCGCGGGGGCCGCCCCAACCGCTGTGGGAAGGAATACGGCCTGCACTGTCTGGAGGTACTGGAGGGCATGGAGGTGTCCGCCGCCACGGGTAGGACGGTGGAGCCCGCGTCCCGATTTGAGATGCAGCCCCTGGCGCCCGGGTATTATTCCTCCTTTATGAATGGCATGGGACAGGGGGACGCGGAGAGATCGCTGATGGATTAGGGGAGCGTCCGCTTGATGAAGCGAGCGGGGAAAGCTTCCTCGCGTGCATATAAATACAAGGAATGTTTGAATCAGGAGGCGAAACGCATGAAAGCGCTCTTTATCGGTGGAACCGGAACGATCAGCGCCGCGATCGTAAGGCGGCTGGTGAACGAGTTGGGCTGGGAGGTTTGGACGATCAATCGCGGAAATCGCGCTCATGTGCTGCCGGAGGGTGTGCGCCAGATCATCGCGGACGTGAACGACGAGGCGGACGTGCGCGCCAAGCTGGGCGATGAGATCTTTGACGTGGTGGGGGAGTTCATCGGCTTCACCGTGGATCAGGTGGAGCGCGACCACCGCCTGTTTAGGGACAGAACCCGGCAGTACATCTATATCAGCTCCGCGTCGGCCTACCACAAGCCGGCGACCTGTCATGTTATCACGGAGGGAACGACGCTGGCCAATCCGCTCTGGGAGTACTCCCGGAATAAGATCGCCTGCGAGGAGTTCCTGATGAAGAAATACCGCGAGGAGGGCTTCCCCGTGACCATCGTCCGGCCCAGCCACACCTACGACGAGCGGAACATTCCCCTGGGCGTGCACGGCAAGAACGGCTTCTGGCAGGTCATTCAGCGCATGCGGGAGGGCAAGCCTGTCATCATTCAGGGGGACGGAACGAGCCTGTGGCATTTGACCTTCAACAAGGATTTCGCCGTGGGCTATACCGCCCTGATGGGCAATCGCCATGCCATCGGCGAGGCGTTCCAGATCACCGGCGACGAGGTTTTGAGCTGGAATCAAATCTATCAGACCATTGCCGACGCGCTGGGCGTAGAGCTGAAGGCGTATCATGTGGCCAGCGAATACCTGGCGGCCGTTGGTGATCCTTACGGCTTTGACTTTGAAGGCAGCCTGTTGGGGGACAAGGCCGTCTCTGTGCTGTTTGATAACGCCAAGCTCAAACGGCTCGCGCCGGACATGCGCACCACGGTGCCCTTCCACGTGGGTGTGCGGATCGCGTTGGACTATGTGCTGTCCCATCCGGACGAGTGTCAGAAGCCGGATCCGGAGTTTGACGCCTGGTGCGACCGCGTGATTGCCGCGCTGGAAGCGGCCAAAGCGTCCATATGAGTGGATGCCGCGGTGGACGGCCGTCCACCGCGCGGATGGAGCAATCGGTGCAGAGCGGATAGTAGGGAAACCACACGTCGCGCCCGCTGGCCCGGCCGAGCTTCTCCGCCAGCTTCACGTCGCCGTCGTCCGGGCCGATGATCGTCCTGCCGCCGATGAGGAACAGCAGCGCCCGCCTGGATGGCGTCGCCTGGACGCCGATTTGTGCGATGTTGCCTTAAGTATGCGCACATCCTCATAATGCGGTCTCCGATCGGGGATGCGGAAGCCGCGCCCTTCGTTCATCCTCCGCGCCCTTGCCAGCAGCTCATCCTCCGGCAGGACGAATATGCGCTTCAATCCCGTCAAATGAATCGCTACCCTGGCGATCTGAAAGCGAACGCTCATCGCTTCGCGCCCCCTTACTTCGAATCTTCGTCCGCCAGCGCTTCGAGCGACCGGTCGCCCACGTACCAGTAGTCGCAACAGTCGTCTCCGGCGGCGAGCGTATTGTGGCGGATGAGGCGCGCGTGCATGGCCGCCGCTGCCCGGTGATCCGTTTCGCACATCCAGGGCAGGATGTCCATGTAGCCGCGCTTGTGCGCGAAATCGCAGAGCGGGCAGCTGTACAGCGTCATGGCGAAGCCGACCGCATGGCCGTCCGGATTCGCTTCCAGCTTCCGGGTGTTGCCCCACGCGTTGCCGCGATACTTGTTCGCTTTTCGCTTTGTCTACTTCAAAAATCCGAACAGGCCCTTCTTCGTGCAGGGTTCGCTGCGCACTGCCAGCGCCTTGTAGCCGGTTGCGTCGATGGCGGCACACAGCGCGGTTTCGTCGATCTCTTGCTCGCATAGGATTACTGTCTCACCCTTGGCGTGAGACGAGGTGACCTTCTGAATCGGGAATGCCCTGCGTATCGCGTCGTTGATGTGACTTTCACACATCCCGCACATCATGCCATCCACTTTTACCGTAATTTTCCGCATATTTTTCTTCCTCTGGTTTCATATGAATTAGTCACGGTATCAATGATAACCAACCAGTTAGGTTACATAAACCTAACTAGTATTATAACTCCATCAGGTACTCCCTGTCAATTACACAAATCAGCGAAATGAATGCTATCGAGTGACGACGGCAATGGTGTATGCCGACAATACATCCTGGAAAGGGAGAGGAGAAGAAAGAGAGGGACCAGACACCTATGTTATCGCTGAAGTACTACCAACAACTTACATGTAGGAGTCCGGACATTCATGACCAGTATAGTATATAACATGCGCCTCCGGAAATCCCGAATAAAGAATCCAGGATGTTTGATAAACCTATATTTTTACACATTCCATGTGGCGCAAAACAGCACCCCTTCGGGGGTGTTTTGAATTGCGCATGCCGCGCCGTGCAGATCGAGGATTCGCTGCACCAGATACAGCCCCAGCCCGCTGCCGCCGGAGGCGCGGTTGCGGGACTTCTCCGCGCGGTAGAAGGGCTCGAACAGGTGGGGGAGATCCTCCTCGTCGATGCGCGCGCCGCCGTTGACCACGCGCAGCGCGCCCGGCGCGAGCGTCACGCGCAGTTCCGCGCCCGGCGGCGAATAGAGGACGGCGTTCATCAACACGTTGTCCACGGCGCTGGAGAGCAGCTTTTCGCTGCCGCGCAGCGTCACGCCGGGCGCGATCTTCGCCGCCAGCCGCAGCCCGCGCGCTTCGATCAGCTCCGCGTCCTGCGCGAGCTGCCGCTCGAGCAGCGCGCTCAAATCCACTGCCTCGCTCCCTGCCGGCGCGCCGGATTCCAGCCGGCTGACCGTCAGAATCTGCTGGATCAGGCCCTCCATGCGGCCTGTCACCTCCAACGCCCGGGCGAGATATTTCTCCCGGTCGCGATACGCGCCCACCTGCGCGAGCATTCCGGAGAGCTGGCCCTTGAGGATGGCGACGGGGGTCTTGAGCTCGTGCGAGCTCGCCGAAAAGAAGGCCAGCCGCGCGCGCTCCAGTTCGCGCTCCCGCTCGATATCCGCGCGCAGCGCGTCGTTCGCCGTTTGCAGACCGTCGAGCGCGCCGGAGAGGCTGTCCGAGAGTCGATTCAGGCTCTCTCCCAGCGCGCCGATCTCGTCCCTTCTGCGGCCCTTCCAGCGCGCCGTGAAGTCCTGCCGGGCGAGCCGCCCGGCGATGCCGCTGATGTCCACGATGGGCCTGGTGATGAAGCGCGCGTAGACCACCGCGCCCGCGATGGAGAAGATCAGCAGCGCCGCCGCCAGCGCGGGCAGCACGCGCAGCATGGCCTCGGTGGTGCGGTTTACCGCACGCAGGCCGCTGTTGATGACTAGCTCCGCCTGCCGGCCGTCGCTGAATTGGAAGGGATAGCGGTACTGGGTGGTCGCGGCGCCCTCTCTCACGGCGGTTGTCTCTTCGAATTCCTCCACGAACGTAAGGGAAGCATCAGCTTCCTGCTCCGCCACCGCCTCCCGCTCCGCCGTGCCGCTATATGTTATTTCTTCCACGACAATATCTTTCTCCGAGGAATCGAGGGCGGTTTCATCCTCTTCCGTACTTTCCTCTCCGGCGTAAGCCGCCTCCGTGCGCATGTACAGCATGGCCGACGCGCCCGTGCGCTCGCCGAAGCGGTGCAGCTCTTGCAAACTGGCGTCGGGCGTCATCTCCGCGAGCCGCGCGACCAGCTCCGCAGCGGCCGCGTCCAGCTCGTCTTCCATGAGCGTCGTGTAGGTGATGGGCGTGAGGTACGCCAGCGCGCCGTAGGTCAGCGCGCACGCCGCCGCCAGCAGCGCCGCCGTGATCAGAAAGATGCGCAGCGTCAGGCTGCCGCTAATTCTTCTCCACACGGTAGCCCACCCCTCTCACGGTCTGAATGTATTCGCCACCCAGCTTGCGGCGCAGGTTCTTGATGTGGCTGTAGATCACGCGCTCGTCGCCCAGGTAGTCGTAGTTCCACACGCGGTTGAGCAGCATCTGATAGGTCATCACCCGGCCCGGACACTTCACCAGCTCGCGCAGGCATTCGAACTCCCGATTGGTGAGGCCGAGGTCAACTCCGCCCCGGCTGGCGGAATAGCCGTCGAGGTCGAGCGTCAAGTCCCTGTAGCGCAGCAGGTTCGGCTCGCTTCGCTCGCCGCTGCGCCGAAGGATCGCCGCGATCTTGCGCAGCAGTACGGGCATGGAAAAGGGCTTGGTGACGTATTCGTCGATGCGCAGATCATAGCCGCGCAGCTGCTCCGCCTCGCCGTCGAGCGCCGTGAGCATCACGACGGGCACCTCCGAGCGCGCACGAATCCATTCGCACACGCCGAAGCCGTCCAGCTTCGGCAGCATCAGATCCAGGAGCACCAGGTCGAACCGCCCATTCGCGAAGGCGTCCAGCGCCCGCAGGCCGTCGCGCGCGGTCTCCGATTCGTATCCCGCCTCCGCGAGCCAGTTTTCGAGCAGTTCCGCGATGTCAAAATCATCCTCCACGATCAATATGCGCGCCATGCCGCATCCCCCCATGGGGACAGTATAGCACATTTTTCTGGATTTTGTCTGAAGATCGAAAAAAAGAGGGGGGAGCCCTCTTTGAAACTTCCCGCCGCGCGGGAGTTCGTGCTTCACCGCGACTATCTACGCTTTGCGGCGGCAGGGGTTCCGGAATCCCCACTGGGGATTCCGGGCAGCGGAGATTCTGCGAATCTCCGCTGCCGCCTCACGGCAAGGGGGCCTTCCGGCGGACCAGGAAGGAATGGGGAGCGTCAAGCGCTCCCCGTTTCCTCCCTGGACTCTCCCCTCCCCTTCCTGAGCAGGGCTGCGGCCCTGCACCCGGGGTTGGGTTGTGCCTCTTGCGGCTGCCTCGGTTGTCGGGCCGACCTCGACCGGCCCTCTGGTAGGTTTGGTTTTTGGGGGACGGATTTTCGGAGAGCGCCGTTTCTCCATTGGTTCCCTTATTTCTCTTTTGTTTCCGCTTCCGTCGCTTCCAGACCGATCAGCTTGCCGTCGCCGTGCGCGTCGGGGTGGGCGTAGTCGCGCAGGACTGTCACGTCCACTTCGCCATCGAAACGCATCTGGGTGAGCGAGCCGTGGAAGTTGCCGCCGTTCATGGGTTCGCCGTTGCTCTGGCGCACGTCCAGAAAGTCGCGCACGGGGCGGTCGCGGAAGTAGAGCCTGTCGGTTTTCGCGTCGTAGCGCAGGCCGAAGGGCGCGTAGGGAGCGAAGAAGGCGGCGCTCTCCTCGGGCATCCTCTCCCCTTCTTCGGTCGCGGTGCTCTCCATGCGCACGGGTTCGGGGTTCGTCCACTTACTCAGATCGCGCGCGGCAAACTCCGCCGCGCTCAACGGTTCCAGTCCGGTGAGCGCGCCGCTTGAATCGCGCAGCGCCCGCACGTCCACCGCGCCCGCCGCGTCAAAGTAGTCCAGCTCGGCCGTGCCGCCGTCCACGTCGCGGGCATCCTCAAACACGCGCACTGGCACGCCCAGGTAGTAGAGCTTCCCGGCCTCTGCGTCGCAGCGCAGCCCGTAGGGCGCGAAAGGCGCGTACTCCGCGGCGTCCGCCGCGCTCCAGTCGCGGGCGAGCCAATTGTCCTCTGCGACGCAGTATTCGCCGTTCGCCTCCGTCGTGCCCACGGTGACCTCGCTCACGCATTCCATCGTGTCCGTCGCGATGCTGTCTTCGCTCTCCAGCGTCAGGTGTAAATCGGGCTTGCCCTCCTCTTGCACGATCACCTCATCTGTGCCGATGAAAAACGTCTTGCCGTCCATTTCGTAGCGCGCTGCGCCATCCGGCGCGCCGTCGCCGCAATCCTCGTAGAAGGTGTAAACCTTTCCGTCCACATCGACGCCGATCGTCCGTGCCATCGCGGGCGCGGCGGTCAGCGCAATCAGCGCGGCGCAGAGCGCCAGGGTTCCGAGCTTCTTCATCAAAAAAACCATCCTTTCTTTCTTTGGGATGGTTTCATTGTAGCCGCTCCGTCTGAACCCGCGCTGAAATCCGTTTGGAGATTGTCTGAAGATTCGAATGGATAGAATCAAAAATCCCCGCCATTGGGATGATTTGTGCGGATCCGAATCGGTTTACAAATCAATTCGCGCGTGGGGGAAACGAGCGACGCGCGGCCCCTTCTTACCTTCCGATTTCCAGCGTGCGGCGCAGGCCTTCGCGCAGGCCGTATTCCGCGCGCCAGCCGAGCCGCGTCAATCGGGTGGGGTCGAGCACCGCGCGGGTCACGGTCGAATAGCCCCGCCGTTCCGCCTCGGGCGGGAGATCGCAGACCACGCGCACGCCCGCGAGCTCAGCCAGCGTCTCGGCGTACTGGCGAACGCTCGCGGCGCAGTCCGGATTCGCCACGTTGTAGGCTTGCGCGGTCTCGCCCTTGAGCATCAGCGTCAACAGCGCGGATGCCGCGTCGGCCGCGTAGCAGTAGGAGCGCACCTGCGCGCCCTCGCTCTTGAGCACGATGTCCTCGCCCGCCAGCGCGCGGCGCAAGAACTGCGCGTCGGCCCGGCTGTTGGAGGCGGTGATCGACGCGCCGTAGACGTAGGTGAGCCGCGCCGCCAGCGCGTCCACGCCGTACTGAATGGCGTAGGCGGCGCAGAGCGCCTCCGCAGCGCGCTTGCCTTCGGGATAGCACGCGCGGGGGTTCATCGGATCGACCGCGCCGAAGCTGTGTTCGTCGAAGCCGTTCGGAAGGTCCGGATTCTCGCCGTAGACTTCCCCCGAGGAGATCAGAATCAGCCGCCCGCCCGTCTCGCGCAGACGCTCCAGAAGATTCATCGTGCCCAGCAAGTTCGCCTGCATCGTGCCCACGGGATCGGCGGAAAAAGCCAGCGGATGCGCGTTGGCGGCGGCGTGGAATATGTAGTCCGCGCGGAAATCGGCGGTCAGCGGCCGGGTGGCGTCGTATTCGACGAAGCGCAGATCATCGACGCCGCGAAGCTGGGCGCGCGCCCGCTCGGGGCTGCGGCACAGGGCGATCAGCTCGAGCTTCAGTCCGCGCGCCTCGCGCAGCGCGTCCAGCGCACGCGTCAGGTAATTGCCCACGAGCCCGCCCGCGCCGGTCACGGCCACGGACGCGCCGTCGAGCTTTTCGTAGGGCAGGTTCAGCGCGGCGATGCGCGCCAGCTCCTCCCGCAGCAGCGGATGACGTTCGTTCATGGGGCCTCCTCAGCGGTCGTCGCGCAGCGTCAGCAGCGCCCGAAAGATGTCGATGTCCTCGGGCGTGGTGAGCTTGATGTTCTTCTCCGAGCCGTGGGAGAAGTATACGGTGTGCCCCAGCTCCACCATCAGCGTGCAGGACGCGATGGAGTTGGTGATGCCGCGCGCCAGCGCCTCCCGGTGCGCGTCCGCCAGCGCGCCGATGGGAAAGGTCTGGGGCGTCTGGGTGCGCTTCAGGTTCGCCCGAGGGTAACTGGCGCAGGTGGAGAGTTGATCCTGCGTCTCCAGCATTGCCTCCTGACAGGGGATGACGGTGATGGCCGAGCCGTACTGGGTGGCCGTGGCGATGCCATCCGAGATGATGTCCGCGGAGAGCATCGGGCGGATCGCGTCGTGCACCAGCACCAGATCATTTCGATCGTAGTGCTTCTCCAATTCAAACACGCCGTTGCGGATGGACTCCTGGCCGCTCTCGCCGCCGGGAATGATGTGCTTGAGCTTGGTGATGCCGTACTGCCGGGCGTAGGCCGACAGGATGTTTTCCCAGCCCGCGATGCAGACTACGGCGATGGCGTCGATGTCCGCGTGGCGCTGGAACGCCTCCATGGTGTAGACGATCACGGGCTTCTCCCGCACCGTGAGGAACTGCTTGGGGATCTCCTGGTTCATTCGAACGCCCTTGCCCCCGGCGATGATGAGCGCGATGTTCATGCGCCTGCTCCTTTCCGTCTCACTTCAGTTTGGAAATGATCCAGTCCACCGCGGCCTGCGTGGCGCGGCCGGTCTCCTTCATGCCGTAGAACTCCATGAGCCGGTCGCAATTCTCCGCCGCGCGCTCGGGCGTGGTCTGCTCGATCAACGCGTCCAGCTCCTCCGGCGTGTGCGCGATCCAATAGCCGTAGCTCTCCATCGGATAGTAGAGCGCGCGGTCGCGGCTCTCGTATTCCTCGAGATCGTCCTCATAGAGATAGATCGGCCGGCGCATCAATATAAAGTCGCTGGCGCAGGAGGAGTAGTCCGTCAGAAGCGCATCCGCGATCAGCAGAAGCTCCGTCATCTCGGGATAGTCGGTGGCCGGGATCAGCCGGTCGGAGGGATCGTCCATGACGATGCCAAAGGAGAAATAGTGGGCGCGCACCAGGCACTTCCACTTCTCGCCCGTGCGCCGCTCCAATGTGTCCAGGACGCGGGAGAGGTCGAGCGACACCCTCTGCTGCCGGCGGTTGCGCACCTCGCTGTCGCGGAAGGTGGGCGCGTAGACGAGCACGCGGGTATCCGCGTCCAGCCCCAGCCGGTCGCGCACCTGTTGGCAGAGCTCGGGGGAATTCCGCACCAGCAGGTCGTTTCGCGGGCAGCCGAAGTCCATCACCTCGCCCTTGTAGCGAAAGGCGGAGCGCAGCATCCGCTTGCCGAACTCCGAGGCGACCAGCACGATGCTGGCCTCCTCCTCCGGCATGCGCACGTGCTCGCCCTCGTTGTCGTAGCCGATCTTCTTAAACGGGCGGTCGCCGTGCCAGGTCTGCATGTAATACTGTCCCTTGCCGGGAAACTTCAGATAGAAGCGCTTGCCGGCGTTGTCCACCACCACCCGCGCGCGGGCGAGCGCGGACACGCCCCGGCGCTCGATGGTGTGATAGCACCGCACATAATCCGGCACGTGGAACTGCTCGCGCACCTTTTCGGGATTGTCGAACAGCCAGACGATCTTCGTCTGCGGCCGCGCCGCGTGCAGCGCCTCGGAGATGTAGCGCGGGCTGTCGCTGTACGTGCGGTTGTAGAAGGAGCTGAACACCACCAGGTTGTCGTCATAGCCCCGGAACAGCCGCGCGCACCGCATGATCGCGTTGCGATAGGAGCCAAAGAGCCTGCCCACGCGGAAGTAGAACGCGTTGTTGTTTCGAAGCTTGCGCTTCAGGGGCAGTAGCAGGGAGCGAATCGAAATGGGAAGGACCTCCTTCGTGGCCTCATGCGGGCCGGAGATGGGAGACGATGTACTCGCAGACGGAGCGCGCGGCGTGACCCGTCTCCGTCTCGTTGTAGAAGCGCAGCACTGCGTCGCAGTTTTCCTTCGCGCGCTCGGGCGTGGTTCGCTCGATCAGCGCGTCCAGCTCCTCGGGCGTGGTCGCGATCCAGTAGGGCGTGGACTTCGCGTCGATGTACATCCCGCGGTCGTTCTTCTGGTATTCCTCCAGGTCGTCCTGGTAGAGATAGATCGGGCGGCGCAGCAGCGCGAAGTCGCCGGCGCAGGAGGAGTAGTCGGAGAGCAGCGCGTCCGAGGCGAGCAACAGCTCGGCCATTTCGGGATAGCCGCTGGCCGGGATGAGGCGGTCCGACGGCGCGTCTATGGAGATGCCCACGGCCATGTAGTGGGCGCGCACGAGGCACTTCCAGCGCTTTCCCGTGCTGCGCTCCAGCGTATCCAGCACGTGCAGCAGGTCGAGGCGCACCTTCTCCTCCCGGCGTGCGCGGCGGTCGGTGTCGCGGAAGGTGGGCGCGTAGAGCAGCACCCGCGTGTCGTCGTCCAGCTTCAGCCGCGCGCGCACGGCGGCGCGCTCGGCGGGATCGTTGCGGATCAGCATGTCGTTGCGCGGGCAGCCCACGCGCAGGATCTCGCCCTTGTAGTGGAAGGCGGAGCGCGCCTGCATGTCGCCGTAGTCCGAGCCCGTGACGCAGAGCGAGCAGTGCTCCTCCAGCATGCGGAAGTTGAAGTCGGGATTGTCATAGCCGACCTTCTTAAAGGCGCGGTCGCCGTGCCAGACCTGGATGTAGATCTGCCCCTTGCCGGGGAATTTCAGATAGAACTTCTTGTTGAAGCTGTCCACGACCACCCGCGCGCGGGCCATGGCGCAGACGCCGGCGATGGAAGTGGACTTGTAGATGCGGACGTAATCCGGGATGTCGAAGCGCTTGCGCGCCTCCTCGCCGTCCTGAATCAACCATACGATGTCCGTCCGCGGGCGCATTTCGTGCAGCGCCTCGGAGACGAAGCGGGGGTTGTCGCTGTAGGAGCGATAGTCGAGGGAGCTGAACACCGCCATGTTGTCGTCCAGCCCGCGCAGCGCCCGGGCAAGCTGCATCGGCACGTTCCATCTCAGCCCGTAAAATCTGCCGAGAATGTCGTAAAGTCTCTTATTCTTCCGAAGCTTCTGCTTCAGCTTCAGCACGAGGTGCGCCAAACGGAGACCACCCTTTCCCATATGTATACAAATAAAGTATAGCATTTGCGCAAAACCTTGTCAATCCGCGAAACGTGAACGCGCCTCCACATCGCGAAGCCGCGCCGCAAGCAAGGCGCGGGCCCGGTTCCGTCGAAACAGAACCGGGCCCATGCGTGGGGATTGGATTTTGCTCAGTTGCCGCACTCGATGCTGATGCGGTTGAAAATCTCCAGAATGTCTTCGATCTTGGTGTTGGCCTTTTCCTCTCCGGCCACGTCCAGCACGATCTGACCCCTGTCCATCATCAGCATGCGCGTGCCATACTCCACGGCGTAGCGCAGGTTGTGGGTGACCATCATGGCCGTCAGCTTCTTCTCCTGCACCACGCGATTCGTCAGCTCCATGATGACCTCCGCGGTGTGGGGGTCGAGGGCCGCCGTGTGCTCGTCCAGGATCAAGAAGTCCAGCGGCGAGAGCGTGGCCATCAAAAGCGCCACCGCCTGGCGCTGGCCGCCCGAGAGCGCGCCCATCTTCACGTGCAGCTTGTCCTCGAGTCCCAGCTGCAGTCCGGCGAGCTGATCCCGGAAGAAGTCGATGCGCTTCTTCGAGACCGCGCGGCTCAGGCCGAAGGGCTTGCCTTTGTTGTCGGCGAGGGAGAGGTTCTCCAGCATCGTCAGCTCCGGGCAGGTGCCGGTGGCGGGGTTCTGGAAGATGCGCCCGATGCGGGCGTAGCGCTTGAAATCCGGCGTGCGGGTGATGTCCCGGCCGTCGATGAGCACCTGGCCCGACTCCACCGGTATGCTGCCGCAGATGATGTTGAGCATCGATGTTTTGCCGCTGCCGTTGCTGCCCACGATGGCGACGAACTCGCCGTCCCGAACCGTCAGATTGAAATCCCGGAACAGGCAGGCTTCGGTCACGAGACCCTGATTGTAGATTTTGGTGACGTTCTTGAGCTCAAGCATTGGACTTCACCTTCTTCCTGCCGCCGGCGTTGCCAAAGACCAGTATGATGAGGAACAGCACCGCCGTGACCAGCTTGAGCAGGTTCGCGGGCAGGCCCAGGCTGATGGCGATCTGAATGCACACCTTGTAGAGAATGCTGCCCACGACCACCGCCGTAGTGCCCTTCACAAAGGGGAGCTTCTTGAAGATCGTGGTGCCGATGATGACCGTCGCCAGTCCGAACACCACCTGGCCGGTGCCCATGGTGCTGTTGAAGGCGCGCTGCTCGTGGCAGACCACCGCGCCGCACAGCGAAACCAGCGCGTTGGCGATCACCAGGCCGAGGATCTTCATCCGCCCCTGATCCACCGCCAGCGAAGTGACCACCGTGGCGTTGTCGCCCGTGGCGCGCAGCAGCATGCCGCACTTCGTGGAGAAGAACAGATCGAGGATCAGCTTGAACAGGACCGCCAGGATCAGCGAAATCACGAACTTTCGATACATCAGGTTCATTCCGCCGAACAGCGCCATCACCGGCGCGCCGGTGAAGATTGTATCGAAGGAGCGGTCGATCATCAGGTTCGAGCCGGCAATTTGCAGGTTGATGGAAAACAGAGCCGTCATCGTGATGATGCCGGCGAGCAGATCGCGCACCTTCAGCCGCACGTGGATGATGCCCGTCGCCAACCCGGCCAGCGCTCCGACGGCGATTGCGATCAACAGCGTGAGGTAGGGATCGACGCCCTTCGCCAGCAGCACCGCCGTCACCGCGGCGCCCAACGGGAAGCTGCCGTCCACGGACAGGTCCGGGAAGTCGAGAATGCGATAGGTGATCAACACGCCGTAGGACAACAGCGCGTAGATCAGGCCCTGCGTGACGGTACTGACGGCGAGGTCGAGGAAAACGCTCATATCCAAATCTCCTTCGGTTCAGCTTGCGGCGGCCTCCGAGGGGGAGGCCGCCGCGAGAATATCGGGATCGAGGGTTATTCAGCCGCGTCCGCGGTGGAGACGGCCTCCACGAAGCTGTCCGCCATGTCCTCGGGGATCGTGAGCCCGAAGGCAGTCACCGCGTCATAGTTGACGTAGTTGGTGTACTCGGCAATGGTCTCGTAGGGGATGTCGGCGGCGGAGGCAACCTCGCCCTTCAGAATCTTGGCGGCCATGGCGCCGGTCTGCTTGCCCAGCTGGATGTAGTCGATGCCGACGGAGGCGACGCAGCCCTTCACGACCTGCTCAACCTCGCTGCCATACACCGGGATGCCGGCCTCGTTGGTCTTCTCCAGAATGGAGGGCAGCACGCCGACGACGGTGTTATCCAGCAGGTTGCTGAAGCAGCTCACGCCCTTGCTGATGAGGGTGTCGGCGGCCTGGGTGACCTCGTTCTGCGCGGTGATGCCGACGGCCTCGATGGTGAAGCCGTAGTCGGCGGCCTTCTCCTCATACTCCGCGACGGAGGTGACGGAGCCGGGCTCGCTGGTGGTGTAGATGATGCCGATGGAGGTGGCGTCGGGCTGCAGCGCGCGGATCAGCGCCATCTGGCCATCGACGGCCAGCTTGTCGCTGGTGCCGGTCACGTTGCCGGAATCCAGCGCGGCCTCGACCGGGTCGGTGACGGCGGTGAAGATCACCGGGATGTCCTTGTCCTCGGCGGCGGCGAAGCAGGCCTGCGCGGAGGGGGTGGCGATGCCGACCATGATGGCGGCGTTATTGGCGGAGAAGCTCTGGGCGATCTGGGTGGCGATGGCGCCGTCGAAGCCCGCGTTCTGGTAGTCGATTTCGTAGTCGGTGCCCTCGACGAGGCCGGCTTCTTCAAGGCCCTGCAGGAAGCCGATGCGGCAGTTGTCCAGCGAAGAGTGCTCGCCGAACTGGTTGATGCCGATCAGAGGGGCGGCAAACGCCACGGCGGTCATGGTCAGAGTCAGAGCGACGGCGATCAGGATGGAAACCAACTTCTTCATTTTCATACACTCCTTTTAATAACGGTAGTTTTGCGCGTTGTTTTTCGTGACGACAGAGGAGCGCCGCCATCGAAAATCAAGCCTTAATCTCATTTTTCATCCCTCCAGACAATCAAAAAACCCGTCCCAACTTCATTGGGACAGGTACTATTCCTGCGGTGCCACCCAAGTTGACGCATTGCTGCGCCCGCTCGCTGTCTCATACGTCGAATATGAGCCGCTCTGATAACGGGCGCGGAACCCGTCGGTTGCTACTTACCGGGACTTCCCGGCTTTCGACCGCCCTCATAAGTCCATTCGCGCGGGCACGACCGCCGCAATTGCACCGCCTGCGGCTCTCTGCCGATCCTGTTGACCGCGTTACTATTCTTACTCACCGGTTTATTTTCGGCTGTTGAAAAAGATTATAGTCAGAGGCACGGAATTTGTCAACCCCTTTTCAAAAAAAGACGCGAAAAAATTTTCCGAACGATTGCCGCGAGGGTTTGGCCGGAATGTTCGCAAAACACAAACTATTGCAGAAATGTGACATTGCATTGTTCGGATGTGAACTTTCTATACGACAAAAAAACATAGTTTTGTGTTATTTCTAGATGAAGTTGCCAAAATCGCTTGACAGAATTCGACGATGTTGCTATAATTATCTATGTCGTTGCGGCGAAACTGTGGCGACGAGCGAACCTTGAAAACGATACAGCGAGAGTAGAGAAGGCACCTCAATCGAGAGATTGAGGGGAGAAAGAAGTCAGTATTCTGAGAGTGAAGCGCCGCGTTGCAGATGCGAAGGGCGAGGCTTTGGCGAGCCGAGT
>CANQEW010000005.1 GCA_947596085.1 uncultured Clostridia bacterium
GAGCTTGATGCGGATCTTCTGGTTGGCCATTTTCTCTCCTCCTGTTGAACTCATGCACACGCTGCCGGGCGTGTCCTCTATTTTTTTCTTGCGACGGGCATGAGCTCCGTCGTCCGATTGATGCGGACTGGTCCCCGAAAATTCCCGGCGCGCCCGCGCCGCAACCTCCCGGTTCATCCCTGTCGCCACGGCGGTCATCTCTCCGCGCGCAAACCGGCATTTTTGCGCAAAAATCCCAACCCGCAGCTTTTTTATTATACCTCGGATATCGTGAAATTGCAAGAAAAAGCTTTCCGGAAATCGGAAAAAGCCGGGAAAATCCGGCTTTTTATCAAATTCTTAACGGAAAAAACGGCGGTTTTCCACCCAATCGCGTTTTAAGAAACGCCCGGAGCCGTGTTCGTCAGAATCTGCTCCTTCGCACGGGAACACGCCCGGGAACGTGTGCGCCGTACTATTGCAGCACGACGGAATCCGGACCGAGCAGATTTGCCAGCGCGCCAAAGTCGTAGCCCTCGTCCACCCAGAGGCCGGAATCGAGCTTCCGCACGTTGCGCGCGCCGTCCGCGCCGATCTCCACCAGCACCACCGGAATGCGCCCCGGCGTCTCGGACAGGATGGCGATCACCCGATCATGCTGCTCCGGCGCGAGCTTGAGGCAGAGCCGGCGCTCGCTCTTTGCCCGGGGCGCGCGGCCTCGCGCCGGAAGCGCGCGCGGCATGGGCGCGTCCAGCGACGCGCCGCGCAGGGGCTCCATGTCCTCCAGCAGCAGGCGGATGTCCAGCGTGTTCTCATCCTTTTCGCTCACGGACAGCCGGCCCGTCATCAGCACGGGCTCCTCGGTGGCGAGATCGCGTCCGAGGCGCTCGTATACCTTCGGGAACACCAGCACCTCCACCGAGCCGAAAAGGTCCTCCAGCGTGACGAAGCTCATCATCGCGCCGCCCTTGCTGGCCTTCATCTTGCGCCCTGCGATCAGTCCGCCCATGCGCACCATGCGGCCGTCGTAGCTCATGCCGCGATCCTCGCGCTCGGGAAACTCGCTCAGAAGCTGGGTATTGACCTCGAGCTTGGCCAGCTCCCCGGCGAACTCGTCCAGCGGGTGGCCGGAGATGAACACGCCTGTGACCTCGTGCTCCATCTTGAGCAGTTCGGGAAAGCTGTAGTCCTCCACATCCGGCATCGGCGGGGGCGGCGCCTTGACGGCGCTCTCCCCCATGTCGAACAGCGAAATTTGACCGGAGAGCACGCTCCGCTGCTGGCGCGCCGCGCCGTCCATCGCGCGCTCGAACACGAGGATCTTCTGCCGCCGCGAGCCCGGAAGCCGGTCGAAGGCTCCGGCGCGGATCAGGCTCTCCACGCCCTTCTTGTTGAGCTGGCTTCCGGCATTGCGGTCGATGAAGTCGTACAGATCCGCATAGGGGCCGCCGCGCGCGCGCTCGGCCACCAGCGCGTCCACCACGCCGTGGCCCAGGTTTTTGACCGCCTCCAGCCCGAAGCGCACGCCCTTCTTGCCGTCCTGCCAGCCCACGGAGAACTTCGTCTCGCTCTCGTTCACATCCGGCGGCAGCACGGGGATGCCCCGCCTGCGCAGGCTCTGGATGTAGTAGGCCACCTTCGCGGTGTTGCCGGTCATGGAGTTCATCAGCGCCGCCATGAACTCCACCGGATAGTGCAGCTTCAGATACGCGGTCTGCACTGCGACCACCGCATAGGCTGCCGCGTGGGACTTGTTGAAGGCGTAGCTGGCGAAGGCGGTCATCTCATCGAAGAGCTGTTCGGCGACGTTCGCCGGAATGCCCCGCCGCACGCAGCCGGGCACGATGATCTCCCCGTCTTCCTCCAATCCGTAAATGAAATTTGTCTTCTCCTTCGCCATTATCTCGTACTTCTTCTTGGCCATGGCGCGGCGCACCAAATCGCTCCGGCCCATGGAGAAGCCCGCCAGGTCACGCACGATCTGCATCACCTGCTCCTGGTACACCATACAGCCGTAGGTGACGTCGAGAATCGGCTTCAATTCCGGGGTGAGATAGCGCACACTGGTCGGATCCTGCTTGCCCGCCACGTAACGGGGAATCGACTCCATCGGCCCGGGCCGGTACAGCGAGATCGCCGCGATCACGTCCTCGAAATTGCCGGGGCGCATGTTCTGCAAAAACGCGCGCATGCCGCCGGATTCGAGCTGGAACACGCCGTCGGTGTCGCCGTCGGAAATCATGGCGTACACGCCCGGATCATCCAGCGGGATCTCTTCGGTCACGATCTTCGGCCCGCCGTTCGCCTCCACCAGCGCCTCGGCGTCCATGATGACGTTGAGCGTGCGCAGGCCAAGGAAGTCCATCTTCAACAGGCCCAGCGCCTCCACGTCGCCCATGGGAAACTGGGTGGTGATGACGTCGTCGTTCTTTTGCAGCGGCAGGTAGTCCACCACGGGCTTCGCGGTGATCAGCACGCCCGCCGCGTGGGTCGAGGCGTTGCGCGGCATGCCCTCCAGCTTGCGCGCCATGTCCACCATGCGGTGCACCTGCTCGTCGTTTTCGTAGTTCTTGCGCAACTCGGGGCTGATCTTGAGCGCGCGCTCCAATGTCATGCCCAGCTCGAAGGGGATCGTCTTGGCGATGGCGTCCGTCTGCTGGTAGCTCATGCCCAGCACGCGGCCCACGTCCCGCAGCACCGCCTTGGCCGCCATCGTGCCGAAAGTGATGATCTGCGCCACGTGGTCCGCGCCGTAGCGCTCCTTGACGTACTCGATCACCTGGCCGCGCCGTTCGTAATCGAAGTCGCAGTCGATATCGGGCATGGAGATGCGCTCGGGGTTCAAAAAGCGCTCGAAGAGCAGGTTGTACTTGAGGGGGTCGATCTCGGTAATGCCCAGGGAGTAGGCCACGATGGAGCCCGCGCCGCTGCCGCGCCCCGGCCCCACGCCCACCCCGTGAGTCTTGGCGTAGTGAATGAAGTCCCAGACGATCAGAAAATAGTCCACGTAGCCCATGGACTGAATCACGCCCAGCTCGTAGTCCAGCCGCGCGCGCACGTCGGCCCTGCCGGGCTCATAGAGCCTGGCGATCCCCTCCTCGCAGAGCCCGCGCAGGTAGGCAAAGTCGTCCGTAACGCCCTCGGGCAGCGGATACTTCGGCAGATGAGTGGTGGAGAAGTCGAACTCCACATTGCAGCGCTTCGCCACCTCCGCCGTGCGCTCCACCGCGTCGCGGAAGTTCGGAAACGCCGCGAGCATCTCCTCCTCGGATTTGACGTAGAGCTGATCGGTGCGCATGCGCATCCGGTTCTCGTCCTGCAGCGTCTTGCCGGTCTGGATGCACATCAGCACCTCCTGCATCTCGGCGTCGCCGCGCTCGAGGTAGTGGCAGTCGTTGGTGCAGACCATGGGGATGTCCAACTCCCGGGCGAGCTTCACCAGGCCGGGCAGAATCTGCTTCTGCTCGAGCAGGCCGTGATCCTGCAATTCAATGTAAAAGTGATCCGAACCGAAGATATCCAGATAGCGCCGTGCCATGGCGCGCGCGTCGTTCTCGCGGCGGTCGAGCAGCAGCTTGGGAATGTCGCCCGACAGGCAGGCGGAGAGCGCGATCAGCCCCTCGTGGTACTTCTCCAGCAGCGCGTAATCGACGCGCGGGCGGTAGTAGTAGCCGCGCACCCAGCCCTCGCTCACCAGCGCGGACAGGTTCTGATACCCCTGCTGGTTCTCGCACAGCAGGATCAGGTGGCTGTAGTCGCGATTGTGGGAGGTTTTGTTGTCCATGTCGGGGCAGACGTACACCTCGCAGCCGATGACCGGGTGGATGCCTTCGGCCTTCGCCGCGCGGTAAAAGTCCAGCACGCCGTACATCACGCCGTGGTCGGTGATGGCGCAGGACTCCATGCCCAGCTCCTTCAGCCGCTTCATCAGCGGCTTGATCCGGCACGCGCCGTCCAGCAGCGAATACTCCGTGTGCAGGTGCAGGTGCGCGAACACATACAGTCCCCCTCTCCCTCGCTTTTCTTTCAGTTTAGCACAGAATTCCAAGCGCCGCAACGTTTTTTTGCCAGCCGCGCGCCAATTTGCGCAGCGCTTGACAATTTCTCCGGAACGTGATATATTTTGACCAGAAAACTGAGAGGGATGGGAAGATGCGCAACAATTCTCGCAGGTAAAACTCAAAGGGCAAGGCGACATGCTCATCGATGCTTCGCTGCGCCCACCGCGGGAAAGTTGTGTGTCTATTCGTCTCATATCGCATATCGTCATGTCCCCTGCCGGGGACATGGCCGCATCCTGTGAGCCGCGAGATTTGCTTTCTCGCGGCTCTTCGTCTGTTCATTCGCAGTACAAAAGGAGGATGCGTTCATGTCAACGATTCGGATCGAAAACCTGACCTTCGCCTATCCGGGCAGCGCGGAAAACGTCTTTGAAAACCTGAACCTTCAACTCGACAGCGACTGGAAGCTCGGCCTCGTGGGCCGCAACGGCAGGGGGAAGACGACGCTTCTGAACCTCCTTCTCGGCAGGTACGAATACCGCGGGAGGATCGCTTCCACCGTGGCGTTCGAATCCTTTCCCTGTCGGGTGGAGGAACCGGCCCTGCCCGCCGGGGATGTGCTCGCTCGAATCTGCCCGAACGCGCGGGAGTGGCAGTGGAACCGGGAGCTGTCCCTGCTGGAGGTCGCGCCCGAGGTGCTGGACGCGCCCTTCGAAGCGCTCTCCGAGGGCGAGCGGACGAAGGTGCTGCTCGCCGCGCTGTTCCTCAACGAGGGACGCTTTCCGCTGATCGACGAGCCCACCAACCACCTGGACGCCCGGGCGCGGGAGAAGGTATCGGCGTACCTCCGCCGGCAGCGGGGATTCCTGCTCGTCTCCCACGACCGCCGCTTTCTGGACGGCTGCGTCGACCACGTCCTCTCGCTGAATCGCTCGGATGTGGAGCTGCGCGGTGGAAGCTTCTCCGCCTGGTTTTCGGACTTCGAGCAGCGCCAGGAGGCCGAGCGGGAGCGGGACGAGCGCCTGCGCCGGGATATCGGCCGCATGAAGCAGGCGGCGCGGCGCACGGCGGGCTGGGCCGACAAGGTCGAGGCTTCCAAGATCGGCGCCGGGGACAAGGGTTACGTGGGACACAAGTCGGCGAAGATGATGCAGCGCGCGAAGGCCATCGAGGTCCGGCAACAGCGGGCCATCGATCAGCGCTCGGAGCTTCTGCGCAACGCCGAGACCGCCGGGGAATTGAAGCTCTCCCCCCTCGCCCACCGCGCAGACGTGTTGGTCGCCTATGAGGGCGTGGTCGTTCGCTACGGCGCGCGCAGCGTCAATGCCCCCATTGCCTTCGAGGTTCGCCGGGGGGAGCGAATCGCCCTGGACGGCGGCAACGGAAGCGGCAAGAGCAGCCTGCTCAAGCTCCTTCTGGGCGAGCCCATCGCGCACGAGGGCAGTGTTCGAATCGCTTCCGGGCTCGCAGTCTCCTACGTTCCGCAGGGCACCGGGCACATGCAGGGAAGCCTCGCCGGATTCGCCCGGGAGCATTGCTTGGACGAAAGCCTGTTCAAGGCGATCCTGCGCAAGATGGGCTTCGAGCGCGGCCAGTTTGAGCGCGACCTGCGAAAGTTCTCCGAGGGACAAAAAAAGAAGGTGCTGCTCGCCCGCAGCCTCTGCGAGCGCGCCCACCTCTACGTCTGGGACGAGCCGTTGAACTACATCGACCTCTACTCCCGCATCCAGATCGAGCGGCTGATCCTCGAATTTTCACCCACCATGCTCTTCGTGGAGCACGACGCCGCGTTTCGGGAGAAGGCCGCCACGCGAATCGTGCGGCTCTGACGCGGATTCTCCGCTGCGGCGGTTATTCGTTCACCCCAGCCTTATGTAGGGCCGCGCGGCCTCCAGCTTCGCCTCTCCGATGCCGGGCACGTCGTCCAGAGCGTCGATGCTTGAGAACGGCCCGTGCTCCTCCCGGTACGCGACGATGGCCTCCGCCAGCGCGGGGCCAATGCCCGGCAATTCGTCGAGCTGCTCGACGGTGGCGGAGTTCACGTCGATGCGCTCCGCGCGCTCCAGCGCCTCCATTGAGACGGAATGAACCGGCGCCGCGGACTGCGCCCGCGGCTGCCGGTTCAGCCAGAGGAACAGCGAAAGCGCGAACAGCAGCCCCAGGGCGGCCGCGATCAGCCATCCCTCGCCAAAGCTTCTGCCGCGCTTCATCGTCGCTCCTTATCTGAGGGTCGTGGCGTTGCGCACGATCTCCTCGATGTCCTCCTTCAGCGTGTCCAGATCCTTGCCCAGCGAGGTGCGCTCGGACAGCTCGTACACTTCGCTCACGTCGCCGTCGTCCGCGGTGACCGCCACGGTGGTGATGCGCGGATCGGCGGCCATGACCTCCGCCGCAACCATCTCGCGAATGCGCTCGGTCATCTCACCCTGATAGGCGCGGTCAAAGCGCACGCCCACCAGCGCGGTGTCGCCGGTCACGACCACGCGGGCCTCGGAAATCTCGGAGATCTGGCTGATGCGGGCCTCCACCTGGGAGGCGTCGCGCGTCCAGTCAAAGCTGCCGGACGCGCTGCCGGCGCTCTGTCCGCCCTCCGTATCCCGCTGGGTCGAACCCTGCCGGGCGGCGGCGCTCGGTTCCGGCGACGGGCGGCCCGGATCCGCGTCGTTCGCGCTGTCGAGCAGCATTCCCCTGCCGCCCTCGTTCATGCAGCCGGTGGCCGTCACGCCGACGATCAGCACCAGCGCCAGTACAAGAAACATTCTCTGCAGCTTGCGATTGTTCATGGCTTCCATTCCTCCTTGTACGCCTATTATGAGCGTTTCGGGAGGGAAGAATACACAGGAAGGAATCGCCGCGGCGAAAAATCTAGTCCGTTTCCCGGTAGAAGCAGCATCCGCCGATGAATTCGCGCAGCAGCGAATTTACCGGAATCTCATCCTCCACGTCGGCGGTCTGAATGTAGTTCAAAAACTTCACCAGCCGGTTTGCCAGCGTGTAGTGGGGGCTGCTGGGCGTCACGGCCCGCAGCGCCGGGTAGGCGTACTTCTTCATGATGGAGAGCTCGTAGGTCAACGACGAATTGAACATCACGTCGGCCTCCTCCTGATAGGGGAAGATGTAGTTCTCCTCGCCCCGGCGCACGCTCTTCCACATGGCAATGGTGTCCTCGGGCGGCGTGCCCCGGAACTGATGGTCGCGCACGATGCGCCGCAGGAGCCGCGCGTCGGTGGTGCGGATGCGGTTGTGATCGTCCAGGTTGAGCATCGTGAGCGCGCTGATGTAAATCTTGAACTTTAACTTGCGGTCGATGCCCTCGGTCAACCGCTCGTTGAGGCCGTGGATGCCCTCGACGATGATGGGCTGGCCCGGTTCCACGCGGAACGGATGCGTGACCTTCAGCCGCTTTCCGATGTTGAAGTCGAAGGTGGGCATCTCCACCGTCTCGCCCGCCATCAGGCGCTTCAAATGATCGGCGAACAGCGCCGTGTCCAGCGCGTCCACCCGCTCCAGATCGGGCGCGCCGTCGCTCTCCAACGGCAGGGTGTCCCGGTCGAGGTAGTAGTCGTCCATGGAGAGCTTCACCGGACGCAGGCCCTGCACCCGAAGCGCGATGTTCAGCCGGTGCGCGAAGGTCGTCTTGCCGGAGGACGACGGCCCAGCCACCAGAATCAGCCGCGCGCCGGACGCCACGAAGCGGTCCGCGATGGACTGAATCTTGCGCTCCTGCAGCGCCTCGTTCACGCGGATGAACTCCCGCAGACGGTGGTTGACCACCATCTCGTTCAGATCGGCGGCGTTTTCGCAGCCGAGGATGCGGTTCCACTCGGCGGTCTCCTGATACACGCGCCAGAGCTTGGGCAGCTCCCGGAACTCCGCCGGGCGCGACGGGTCGTCCGCGTCGGGCTGCATCATCACCACGCCGGGGTCGCACGGCACCAGCGAGAACACGTCCACCGCGCCCGTGGACGGCACCATCGCGCCGTAGAAGTAGTCCTCCGGACCGTCGCCGATGCGATAGAGCGTAAAATGGCCGTACTGGCGATAGTTGAGGATCCGCAGCCGGTCGGTCTGACCGGTGCGGGCAAAGTACTCCTGCGCGCGGTCGGTGGTCACGGCGCTGCGCTCCACGGGCAGATCCGCCGCCGCCAGCGCGCGCATCTCACGCTCCACCGCCGAAATGAACTCCGGCGCCATCGGCCCCTCCCGCAGCGCGATGTAGAGCCCGCTCCCATAGGAGTGCTCAATGCGCACGTGCGCGGCGGGATCGACCCGGTGCGCGGCGGTGATAAACAGCAGCTGCAGGGAGCGCTCGTAGATGCGCCGGCCCTCCTCGTCCCGGAAGGTCAGTATGTGCGCGTGCGCGTACTCCTCCGCCGGCTCGCCCAGCGCGCAGGTGCGCCCCTGCACAGATATGCCCAGCGGCCGCACCGGCCGCAGCTTCTCCGGCAGCAGCCCGCAGGCCTCCAGCCAGCTCGCGCCGCTCTCGCAGCAGATTTCGTATCCGTCCAGCTTCAAATACACGCGCATCCCTCCCGGTAAACGGCTTTTTTTCATTATATCACGCCGGGAAGCGATCATGCAAGAAGCGGAAGCGCTTTGTCTCCCCTTCTTCATCCGAATTGGACCACCCGCGGCGCACCCCGCGCGGGAGATGAAAGAATACTTGACACTTTGGTATTTATCGCCTATAATCAAAATAGAATTTTGTACGCATCGTTGGAAAACGCGCGGCGAAGGGGGAATCGGGCATGACGGAGGTCGATACGCGGAAGAAGTTCCGCACGCTGTTTCTCTCCACGCTGCAGCTGAGCGCGCTGACCTTCGGCGGCGGCTTCGTCATCATTCCGCTGATGCGCCGCAAGTTCGTGGAGGAGCTCCACTGGATCGACGAACAGGAGATGCTCGACCTCACCGCCATCGCCCAGTCCTCCCCCGGCGCGATCGCCGTCAACGCCTCGATTCTCGTGGGCTACCGAGTGGCGGGCGTGCCGGGTGCGCTGGTCACGGTGCTGGGCACGGTGCTGCCGCCGCTGGTCATCATATCGGTGATCTCGCTGTTCTACGCGGCGTTTCGCGACAACCGCATCGTCAGCATGGCCATGACCGGCATGCTCGCAGGCGTGGCCGCGGTGATCTTCGACGTGGTTCTCAACTTGTGTAGAAACATACTGAAACTGAAGCGCGCGCTGCCCGTGCTGGTGATGATCGGCGCGTTCGCCGCCACGCGCTTCTTCAACGTCAATATCCTGCTGATCATCCTCGTCTGCGGCGCGATCGGCGCGGTGGATACGCTGCGCGGCCGTCGAAAGGGGGCGGGCGGCAAGTGATCCTCCTGCAGCTGTTCTGGAGCTTCATACAGATCGGCCTGTTCTCCATCGGCGGCGGCTATGCGGCCATGCCGCTGATCCAGCAGCAGGTGGTCGATCTGCATCCCTGGCTCACGATGACGCAGTTTGCCGACATCATGACCATCGCCGAAATGACGCCGGGGCCCATCGCCATCAACTCCGCCACGTTCGTGGGCATCCGCATCGCCGGACTGCCGGGCGCGCTGATCGCCACGGCCGGTTGCGTGCTGCCCAGCTGCGTGATCGTGCTGCTGCTGGCCTTCGTTTACTATAAATATCAGGGCCTGACGCTGGTGCAGGGCATCCTGTCCGGCCTGCGCCCGGCGGTGATCGCCATGATCGCTTCGGCGGGGCTTTCGCTGCTGATCCTCTCCCTCTACGGCCAGCGCGCGCTGCCCCCCGCCACCGAACTCGGAAACATCGATCTCGCCGCGGCGGGCATCTTCGCGGTCGCGCTGTTCGCGTTGCGCAAGTGGAAGCCCAGCCCGATGTGGGTGATGCTCGGCGCCGGCGCCGCGGGCGTGATTTTGTACTCCGTCTTTCCTTGACGCGCCGCGCGAGCGATGCTATAATGTCCCCAACAATCGGAAAGGTCGCTTTGACATGAGGAACTTCAATATACGTTGATTCAGTTGAACAACCATTGCGCGCGGATGGGTCACCCTCATCCCTGTTGATGTGCGCCCATTTCAACTGACTCAACGAAAGGAATGTTTCCCCATGCAAAAATACAGGCGAAATCTGCCCATTTTATATCTCATTTCCCTCTTCGACGGCATGTGCTTTTACGCCTCCATCGCCAGCCTCTACCGCCAGGCGGCGGGATTGAACCTCGCGCAGATCGCGCTCATCGAAGCCATATCCTTCCTCATGTCCCTGGCGCTGGAGCTGCCCTGGGGCGTCGTCGCCGACCGCATCGGCTACCGCAAGACGATGATCCTAAGCTGCGGCGTGTTTTTCGCCTCGAAGCTGGTATTCTGGCGGGCGAACAGCTTCGGCGACTTCCTGCTGGAGCGCTTCCTGCTGAGCACAGCGGTAGCGGGGCTGTCCGGCGTGAACGAGAGCATGCTCTATCTCTCCGCCGGCGAAGAACATAGCCAGCGCGCCTTCGGTGTCTGCTCGGCGCTGGGCCAGGCGGGACTGCTGTTCTCCGCCGTCGTCTACGCGCGCTTCATGAGCGGTCAGTACCGGCTGGCAGCGCTGTGCACGGCTGTCAGCTACGGCATCCTCTTCCTTTTGAGCTTCTTTCTCGTGGAGGTGCGCGGCGAGGAGCAGCGGCAGCGCACAAACCTGAATAGCTTCCTCGACTGCCTGCGCGATACGCTGGGCAAGCGAAAACTGCTCGTGTTCCTGCTGGGATTCACGATGTATGACATCGCCGTCGCGACGACGGTCACCTGGCTGAGCCAGAACCTCTACCTGCGCGCGGGCATGACGGACGCCGGCATCGGCTGGGTCTACCTGCTGGTCCCGCTGGCGGGGATGATGGGCGCAATGTCCGAGCGGCTCACGAGGAAGCTGGGCGAGGGCCGCTTCGGGGCGCTGGTGTTCGCGTTCTCCGGCATCGCCTGCGCGCTGCTGGCGCTCCCGGGAAGCGCGGCGCTGGCGGTGAGCTGCGTGACGCTGGTGGCTGGTGGGAACGCGCTGATCGGGCCGCTGCTGGCGCAGATCCAGAATCGGGAGGTCACCGCCGACGATCGCGCCACGCAGTTGAGCGCCTTCACCATGATCCAGGACGTGACCGCCGCCTGCGCCAGCGCCGCCTATGGCCGCGTGGCCGACGCATCCCTCACCGCCGCGATGCTGACCTGCGCCGCCGCTTGCGGAGTAGGCTGGATATGCTTCGCGGTATATAAGCGAAGGAAAGCACCGAGCGCGTAAGTCCTTCTAGGCGCACCAAATCGACCCCACAGTCGAAACGCAACGCAGACCTTTGGTCCCATGAATCATGGGGCCAAAGGCCGTCATCAAAAACGCGGCAGCCGAACGGGATTCCAAAGGGTCAATGACCCTTTGGCGGGTCTGGGCAGCGCCCAGCGTAACCCCAGGCGGCCCGCATCCAAGCCCAAGCCGCATAAATTCGGCCGATCACTTTACCCTTCCCAAAAGCGGGCCGCCGCGGCGAGTTTTTGGCTTGGAAAGCGTTGCTTTCCAAGCCAAAAGAGCCGCAGCAAACTCTCTTTCTCCAATCGCCGAGGCGTTCCTTTCTTAATTATGTTCTTTAATATCCTCGCAAATAATCTCCGGCGCTAAAGCGACAAAAGGAGGGGATCTCCAAGGGACGACACCGTCCCAGAGACCCCCTCCGCATTATTCTTCTCAAATCCTCCGAAACGCTTCGACGCTGCTTGCTGCGACCGCAAGCGCCCCAGCCTCACTCCAACTCAAACGCGCCGGTATACAACTGATAGTATGTCCCCCGCTCCTCGATCAGCTTCTCGTGGCTGCCGCGCTCGATGATGCGGCCGTGATCGAGCACCATGATGACGTCCGAATTCTTGACCGTGGACAGCCGGTGGGCGATCACGAACACCGTCCTGCCCTCCATCAGCTTGTCCATGCCCCGCTGCACGATGGCCTCGGTGCGGGTATCAATGGAGCTGGTCGCCTCGTCCAGAATCATCACCGGCGGGTCGGCCACCGCCGCGCGGGCGATGGCGATCAGCTGGCGCTGGCCCTGGGACAGGTTCGAGCCGTTGTTGGTCAGCTCCGTATCGTAGCCATCGGGCAGGCGGGTGATGAAGTCGTCCGCGCCCGAGAGCTTCGCCGCGGCGACGCACTCCTCGTCCGTGGCGTCCAGCTTGCCGTAGCGGATGTTTTCCATCACGCTGCCGGTGAACAGGTTCGTCTCCTGCAATACGATGCCCAGCGAGCGGCGCAGGTCGCTCTTGCGAATCTTGTTGATGTTGATGCCATCGTAGCGGATCTTGCCGTCCTCAATGTCGTAGAAACGGTTGATCAGGTTCGTGATGGTGGTCTTGCCCGCGCCGGTCGCGCCCACAAAGGCCACCTTCTGGCCCGGCTCGGCGTAGACGGACACGTCGTACAGAACCTGATGCCCCTCGCGATAGGAGAAGTCCACGTTCACCAGGCGTACGTCGCCCTTGAGCTCGGTGTAGGTCACGCTGCCGTCGGCCTGATGCGGGTGCTTCCACGCCCACAGGCCGGTATGCTCCCGCGTCTCGACCAACTCGCCGTTCGAATCGCGCTTCGCGTTGACCAGCGTGACGTATCCCTCGTCGGCCTCGGGCGCCTCGTCCATCAGCTTGAAGATGCGCTGAGCGCCGGCGATGCCCATCACGATGGCGTTGATCTGCTGGGACGCCTCGTTGACGTTTCCGGTGAATTGCTTGGTCATGTTCATGAACGGCACGATGATGCTGATGTTGAACGCCAGACCCGACAGGCTCAGGTTGGGCAGGCCCGACAGCAGGAACAGTCCGCCCGCCACGGCCACCAGCACGTAGGTGATGTTGCCGATGTTCATGATGATGGGACCGAGGATGTTGGCGTAGGCGTGAGCCTTGGCGCTGTCCTCGAAGAGCGCGTCGTTGAGCTTGTCGAAGTCAGCCTCACTGGCGGCCTCGTGGCTGAACACCTTGACCACCTTCTGGCCGTTCATCATCTCCTGGATGAAGCCCTCGGCCGCGCCCAGCGAGCGCTGCTGACGCACGAAATACTTGGTGCTGCCGCCGCCAACCTTGCGGGATACGAACAGCATCGCCGCCACGCCCACCAGCACCACCAGCGTCATCCACACGCTGTAGTAGAGCATGATCGCCAGCACGCACAGGATCAGCATCCCCGAGCGCAGCAGCGCCGGCAGCGCCTGCGAGACGAGCTGGCGCAGCGTGTCGATGTCGTTGGTGTAGTGGCTCATGATGTCGCCGTGCTTGTGCGTGTCGAAGTAGCGGATGGGCAGATTCTGCATGCCGTCGAACATGCGCCTGCGCATCTTGTTCAAAAAGCCCTGGGTCATGTAGGCCATCAGCTGGGTGTAGGCTCCGATGGCGATGATCGACACCACGTACAGCGCGATCAGCAGCATCACCATCGGCACGATCTCCGCCGACGCCGAGGCCCAGTCGCCGCTCTCGATCCAGCGCTGGATCACCGCGACCACCCGCTGAATGAATATCGCCGGGATCGCCGCCGTGGCGGCGGAGATCAGAATGCACACCGCCGTCACCGGCGCGAGCACCGGATAGGACTCAAACAGCGACTTGAGGATGCGCCCGAAGGTGCCCTGCCCGCGTTGTTCAGGCCGTCTGCTCATCTTCGCCGCCTCCCCTCGTCTGCTGCTCGTAGATCTCGCGGTAGATCTCGCAGCGCTCCATCAGCTCCGCGTGGACGCCCATGTCGGAGATCTTGCCGTTTTCCATCACCAGAATGAGGTCCGCGTCCTGCACCGACGCCACGCGCTGCGCGATGATGATCTTCGTCGTATCCGGAATGAAGCTGCGGAAGCCTTCGCGAATCAGCGCGTCGGTGCGGGTGTCCACCGCGCTGGTGGAGTCGTCCAGGATCAGCACCTTCGGCTTCTTCAAGAGCGCGCGGGCGATGCACAGCCGCTGCTTCTGTCCGCCGGAGACGTTCGTGCCGCCCTGCTCGATCCAGGTGTCGTAGCCCTTGGGGAAGGCGCGCACGAAGTCGTCCGCCTGGGCCAGCCTGCACGCCGCGACGATCTCCTCGTCCGTGGCGTTCGGGTTGCCCCAGCGCAGGTTCTCCCTGATGGTGCCGGAGAACAGCTCGTTCTTCTGCAGCACCATCGCCACCGCGCCGCGCAGGGCGTCCAGATCGTAGTCGCGCACGTCCACGCCGCCGACCTTCACGCTGCCCTCGGTGGCGTCGTACAGGCGCGGAATGAGCTGCACCAGCGACGACTTGCTCGAGCCCGTGCCGCCCAGCACGCCCACCGTCATGCCCGAGCGGATGTGCAGGTCGATGTCGTCGAGCGCGTACCGCTTCGCGGACGCTGCGTACTTGAAGCGCACGTCCTCAAAGTCGATGGAGCCGTCCCTGACCTCATAGACCGGATGCTCCGGATTGCGCAGGGCGCTCTCCTCGTTCAGCACCTCGCAGATGCGCTTGGCCGACTCGCTGGACATGGTGATCATCACATAGATCATCGACAGCATCATCAGCGACATCAGGATCTGCATGCCATAAGTGAGCATCGCGGAGATCTGGCCCACGTTGACCAGCGAGCCGTGGCTGGTAATCGCCATGCGCGAGCCCACCAGCAGCACGAAGCCCATGTTGAAGTACAGGCACAGCTGCATCAGCGGCGTGTTCAGCGCCACGATGCGCTCAGCCCGCGTGAAGTCCCGGCGGATGTTCTCGGAGGCCGCGCCGAACTTCTGCTTCTCGTACTCCTCCCGCGAGAAGCCCTTGACCACGCGCATGGCCCGCACGTTCTCCTCGATGGATTCGTTCATCCGGTCGTACTTGCGGAACACGCTGCGGAACGCCGGCATCGCCTTGCGCGCCACCATCAGCAGCCCGAACACCAACACCGGCACGATCACCACGAAGGTCGTCGCCAGCCTGCCCGCCATGATGTAGGCCATCACGATGGAGAACACGAACATCATCGGCGCGCGAACCGCCGTGCGGATGATCATCATGAAGGACATCTGCACGTTGGAGACGTCCGTGGTCATGCGCGTCACCAGCGAGGCCGAGGAGAACTTGTCGATGTTCTCAAAGGAAAAGGTGTCGATCCTGCGAAAGATGTCGTGGCGCAGGTTGCGCGCGAAGCCCGCCGAGGCGCGCGCGCAGGTGAAGCCCGCCGCGCCGCCGCACAGCAGCGAAACGATGGCCATGGCCGTCAGCACGCCGCCCATGACGAGCACCTCCCGCATGGCCGCGTTCGCGCTGATGCGGTTCACCAGATCGGCGATGATGTACGGAATCAGCACGTCGATCACCGCCTCCAGCACGATCAACACCAGCGTATACAGCGTAGGCCGCTTGAACTCCCGCACGCAGCCCGCCAGCCGTCTGAGCATGTTTTCCTCACTCCAATCCTCCGCGCGGAACCGCCCGCGCGTCTTCCACATTATACCGCCCCATTGTAAAGAAACGCCGAAGGAAGTTTGTCGCGGAAGTT
The DNA here is from genome assembly GCA_947596085.1 of uncultured Clostridia bacterium. GTDB lineage: Bacteria > Bacillota > Clostridia > Christensenellales > Aristaeellaceae > SFTH01. Next base: position 15,441 of record CANQEW010000005.1, read on the forward strand.
GAAAGCGGATTGCGTCTGCCGCAAAACTTAATCTGCCCTTCATTGACGCTCCATTGACACCACATGCCCGCCGTGCTAGAATAAGCAAACGACACAGGGAGCGTGATCGACTTGCTGAAGGGCGCGATTCTGGACGCACAGGTCTGCTCGGGCGGACGATTGACGGGGCGAGATTTTTCCTTTTCCTGTCTGTCCGAATCCCGAACGCTTCCCATTGAATTGCAAGGGCTTGCCGTTTTTCCCGGCTTCGCGGATGTGCACGTGCACTTCCGCGAGCCGGGTTTTTCATATAAGGAAACCATCGCCACCGGCAGCCGCGCGGCGGCCCGGGGCGGGTGCGCGGTGGTCTGCGCCATGCCGAATTTGAACCCCGTTCCGGACAGCGTGGAGCATCTCGCGCCCCAGCTCGAAGCCATCCGCCGGGGCGCGGCGATCCGCGTGCTTCCCTACGGCGCGATCACCAGGGGCGAGCGCGGCGAGGAGCTGGCTGACATGGCCGCGCTCGCACCCTTCGTCTGCGCGTTCTCCGACGACGGCCGGGGCGTGCAGAGCGCGGACATGATGCGGGAGGCGATGCGCAGGGCCAAGTCGCTGGGCAAGCTGATCGCCGCCCACTGCGAGGACAACGCGCTCCTGAACGGCGGCTGCATCCACGACGGCGCCTACGCTCGCGCCCACGGGCACCGGGGCATCTCCTCCGAGAGCGAGTGGCGGCAGATCGAGCGCGATTTAAAGCTGGTGCGCGAGACAGGCTGCGGCTACCACGTCTGCCACATCTCCACGAAGGAGAGCGTGGCGCTGATTCGAAGGGCGAAGGCCGAGGGGCTGAACGTGAGCTGCGAGACCGGCCCGCACTACCTGCTGCTGGACGATTCGATGCTTCAGGAGGACGGCCGCTTCAAGATGAATCCGCCCATCCGTGACAGGGCCGACCGGGAGGCGCTTCTCGAGGGCCTTTGCGACGGCACCATCGACATGATCGCCACCGACCACGCGCCCCACAGCGCCGAAGAAAAGTCGAAGGGGCTCTCCGGCAGCCTGATGGGCGTGGTGGGCGTCGAGACGGCGTTCCCGTTGCTCTACACCTATCTGGTAAAGAAGGGAATCATTTCTCTGGAAAAGCTCGTCGCGCTCATGCACGACAACCCGTGCCGGCGCTTCGGCATCGAGCTTCCGACGGAGCAAAACTTCACCGCGTTCGACCTTAACGCGGAGTATGAGATCGACCCGGCGGAGTTTCTGTCCAAGGGCAGATCGACGCCGTTCGCGGGTTGGCGCGTCAACGGGCGCTGCAAGCTCACCGTGGCGGGCGGCAAGCTCGCCTACATCGAGGAATAGGAGAGGGAGAACGCACACATGGCAAAGCGCACGGATTTGAAGAAGATCATGATCATCGGCTCGGGCCCCATCGTGATCGGGCAGGCGGCGGAATTCGACTACGCGGGCACGCAGGCCTGCCTGGCCCTCAAGGAGGAGGGCTATGAGGTGGTGCTGGTGAACTCCAACCCCGCCACCATCATGACCGACACCTCCATCGCCGACAAGGTGTACATGGAGCCGCTGACTGAGGAATACGTGGCGCGCATCCTGCGCTACGAGCGCCCGGACGCGATCATCCCCGGCATCGGCGGCCAGACGGGCCTGAACCTCGCGGTGCAGCTGGAGAAGTCCGGCGTGCTCAGGGAATGCCAGGTGGAGCTTCTGGGCACCAGCAGCGCGAGCATCGAGAAGGCCGAGGATCGCGAGCTCTTCAAGGAGCTCTGCCAGGAGATCGGCGAGCCGGTCATCCCGTCCCAGATCACCTATTCCATCGAAGAAGCGGTGAAGGCGGCGGAGGCCATCGGCTATCCGGTCGTGCTGCGTCCCGCGTTCACGCTGGGCGGCACCGGCGGCGGCTTCGCCTACGACGAGGCCGAGCTGCGCGAGGTGGGCAACGCGGCGTTCAAGCTGTCGCCCGTGCACCAGGTGCTGGTGGAAAAGAGCGTGCGCGGCTACAAGGAGATCGAGTTCGAGGTCATGCGCGACGGAACCGACCACGCCATCACCATCTGCGGCATGGAAAACGTCGATCCCGTGGGCGTGCACACCGGCGACTCCATCGTGGTCGCGCCCATCATGTCGCTCAACGGCCACGATTTGAAGATGCTCAACGACTCCGCCTTGAAGATCATCAAGGCTTTGAAGGTCGAGGGCGGCTGCAACGTGCAGTTCGCGCTGCACCCGCAGACCTCCGAATACTTTCTGATTGAAGTCAACCCCCGCGTGTCGCGCTCGTCCGCGCTGGCGAGCAAGGCCAGCGGCTACCCCATTGCCCGCGTGACGGCAAAGATCGCCGTGGGCATGCGGTTGGAGGACATCCGGATCGCCAACACCACCGCCGTCTTCGAGCCGAGCCTCGACTACGTGGTCGCCAAGCTGCCCCGCTTCCCCTTCGACAAGTTCACCGACGCCAACAACCGCCTAGGCACCCAGATGAAGGCCACCGGCGAGGTCATGGCCATCGGCGCGACACTGGAGGAGTGCCTGCTGAAGGCCGCGCGCTCTCTGGAGATCGGCGTGTGCCACCTGCACATGAAGAAGTTCGACAGCTGGTCGAAGGAGGAGCTTCTCAAGTACGTCTCCGACTTCCGCGACGACGCGATCTACGCCGTGGCCCAGGCGCTGCGGCTGGGCGCGACCGTGGACGAGCTGTTCCGGACGACCGAAATCACGCCTCTGTTCCTGGAGGCCGTGAAGCGCATCACCGACCAGGAACCCGCCGTCGCCGCCCACCCCTTCGATCTGGAAGCGATGAAGGCGGCGAAGAAGCTGGGCTTCTCGGACAAGTACATCGCCCAGCTCTGGAAGTGCCCGGAGACGAAGGTCTGGGAGTTCCGCCGGGACAACGGGGTCTTCCCCTTCTTCCGCATGGTGGACACCGCCCACACCGGCGCGTACATCCCCTACTTCTATTCCAGCTACCAGGGCGAGAACCAGTCCGTCGTCACGGATCGCCCGAAGACGGTGGTGCTGGGCGCGGGCCCGATCCGCATCGGCCAGGGCGTGGAGTTCGACTATTCCACCGTGCACGCGGTGACCACCATCCGCCGCGCGGGCTACGAATCCATCATCATCAACAACAACCCCGAGACCGTCTCCACCGACTACACCACGGCGGACAAGCTCTACTTCGAGCCGCTGACCGCCGAGGACGTGATGAACATCCTGACCTATGAGAAGGCGGGGAATGTGATCGCCTCGCTGGGCGGCCAGACCGCCATCAACCTGGCCCAGCCGCTGCACGACCGGGGTGTGGAGATCATCGGCACCAGCGTGGAGGCCATCGAGCGCGCCGAGAACCGCGACGCCTTCGAAAAGATCCTCGAGGAGCTGCGCATCCCCCAGTCCGAGGGCCGCGCGGTGACGAACATCGAGGACGGCGTGCGGACGGCCGCGGAGATCGGCTATCCGGTGCTGGTGCGCCCGAGCTTCGTGCTGGGCGGCCGTGCGATGCAGATCGTCACCAACGAGGAGCAGCTTCGCCACTACCTGAAGACCGCCGTGGAGATCGACGCGGACAAGCCCGTGCTGGTGGACCACTACATCCTGGGCAAGGAGGTCGAGGTGGACGCCATCTGCGACGGCCGCAACGTGTTCGTGCCGGGCATCATGGAATTGGTGGAGCGCACCGGCGTGCACAGCGGCGACTCGATCAGCGTCTATCCCGCGTTCAGCATTTCGAACAAGGTCAAGGGCACGATCCTGGACTACTCCAAGCGACTGGGCCTGGGCCTGGGAATCGTGGGCATCTACAACATCCAGTTCATCGTGGATCGGGAAGAAAACGTCTACATCATCGAGGTCAACCCGCGCTCGTCGCGCACGGTGCCGTTCCTCTCGAAGGCCACGGGCTGGTCGCTGGCGGACATCGCCACGAACGTCATCCTCGGCAAGTCGCTCAAGGAGCAGGGCATCTTCGATCTCTATCCGCCGGAGAAGAAGCGCTGGTATGTGAAGGTTCCCGTGTTCTCCTTCAACAAGTTGCGGGGCCTGGACACCTACCTCTCCCCGGAGATGAAGTCCACCGGCGAGGCCATCGGCTACGACGGCAAGCTCTACCGCGCGCTGTACAAGGCGCTGCAGGCCAGCGGCATGCAATTGACCAACCACGGCGCGGTACTTGCCACCATCGCCAATAAGGACCAGGAGGAGGCGTTGCCGCTGATCCGCCGCTTCTACCACCTGGGCTTCAACATCGAGGCCACCGAGGGCACGGCGGAGTTCTTGAAAAAGCACGGCATCCGCACCCACGTTCTGAAGAAAATCAGCGAGGGCAGCGACGACATCCCGGACGCGCTGCGCTCCGGCCGCATCGCCTACGTCATCAACACCCGCAACATCGGCTCCACCAGTCAGGCGCGCGACGGCTTCATGATTCGAAGGCTGTCGGTGGAGAACAACGTGAGCTCCTTCACCTCGCTGGACACGGTCAAGGTGCTGCTGGATGTGCTGGAGGAGACGACCTTCGCCATCTCCACCATCGACAGGGAGTGAACCATGCGGCAGGGCATATTTGAAATTTTTTCCAACCGGGCGCTGACCGCGAACGTATACGAACTGAAGCTGCGCGGCGATACGGGCGCGTTCACCGCGCCCGGCCAGTTCGCGCAGATCCGCCTCGACGGCTTCTTCCTGCGCAGGCCCATCTCCGTCTGCGACTTGGACGGGGACGCGCTCACGCTGATCTACAAGGCGGTCGGCCGGGGCACGGAGGCCATGACGAAGCTCGCCCCCGGCGCGAAGCTCGACCTGCTCACGGGGCTGGGCAACGGCTACGACCTCTCCCTCTGCGGCGATGCCCCGCTGCTGATCGGCGGTGGCGCGGGCGTGCCGCCGATGTACCTGCTGGCGAAGCGGCTGATCGCGGCCGGACGCCGCGCGACCGCGATTCTCGGCTTTAACACGGCCGCGGAAGTGTTGTATGAGGACGAGTTTCACGCCCTAGGGGCGGATGTCCGCGTGACCACGGTCGACGGTTCCCGCGGCGCGAAGGGCTTCGTCACCGACGCGCTGCCCGAAGCGTACAGCCACGTGTGCGCCTGCGGCCCGGAGCCGATGCTGCGCGCGGTTTACCGCGCGACGAACACCTCCGGCCAGTTCAGCTTCGAGGAGCGCATGGGCTGCGGCTTCGGCGCGTGCATGGGCTGCAGCTGCGAGACGAAGTACGGCTCCAAGCGCATCTGCGTGGACGGGCCGGTGCTGAAAAAGGAGGAGATCCTATGGTGAACACGAAGGTCTCCCTCTGCGGAATCGAGCTCGACAATCCCATCATTCCGGCCTCCGGCACCTTCGGCTACGGCGCAGAATTCGCAAAGCTCTACGACATCGACTGCCTGGGAACCTTCTCCTTCAAGGGCACGACCCGCGAGCCGCGCTTCGGCAACCCCACCCCCCGCATCGCGGAGGCGCCGGGCGGCATGCTCAACTCCGTCGGGTTGCAAAACCCCGGAATTGACCACGTGATCGAGCACGAGCTGCCGGAGATGAAGCGCTACTTCCACAAGCCGGTCATGGCCAACGTCAGCGGCTTTTCGGTGGAGGAGTTCGCCGAGGTCTGCGGGCGGCTGGACACCTGTGAGCAGGTGGGCTGGCTGGAGGTCAACATCAGCTGCCCGAACGTCCACGGCGGCGGCATGAGCTTCGGCACCGACGCGAAGATGGCCGCGCGGGTCACTTCCGCCGTGAAGCGCGCGACCCGCAAGCCCGTCCTCATGAAGCTTTCCCCCAACGTGACCGACATCGCGGAGATCGCGCGCGCCTGCGCGGACGCGGGCGCGGACGGAATCAGCCTCATCAATACGCTGATGGGCATGCGCATCGACCCGCGCCGCCGCGCGCCCATCCTCGCCAACAGGACCGGCGGGCTGTCGGGCGGGGCCGTGTTCCCGATCGCGCTGCGCATGGTCTGGCAGGTGTACGAGGTGGTGGACGTTCCCATCGTCGGGCTGGGCGGCGTGCGAAGTGCCGAGGACGCGATTGAAATGATGCTGGCCGGAGCCACGGCGGTGGAGGTCGGCGCGGAAAATCTGGTCAATCCCTTCGCCTGCCGGAACATCGTAAATGAGCTCCCGGCCGCGATGGAAAAGTACGGAATCAGGGATTTAAACGAAATCATCGGAGGTGCGCATTGACATGGGACGCGACGTGATCATCGCCTGCGACTTCGCCAGCCGCGAGCAGACGCTCGCCTTTCTGGATCCGTTTGAGCGGGAGAAGCCGTTTGTCAAGATTGGCATGGAGCTCTACTACGCCGAGGGCCCGCAGATCGTGCGGGAGATCAAGGCGCGCGGGCACAAAATCTTCCTCGATTTGAAGCTGCACGATATCCCGAACACGGTCAAAAAGGCCATGGCGGTGCTGTCCCGGCTGGACGTGGACATCTGCAACCTGCACTGCGCGGGCACCGTGGCCATGATGGAGGCGGCGCTGGAGGGACTGACCCGCCCGGACGGCACGCGGCCACTGCTGATCGGCGTGACGCAGCTAACTTCCACCGATCAGGCGCGCATGGAGCGGGATCTGTGGATTCACGCGCCCATCGACGAAGTCATCCTGCACTACGCGGAGAACGCCAGGGCTGCCGGCCTGGACGGCGTGGTCTGCTCGCCGCTGGAAGCGGGCGCCGTGCACGGGCGCTGCGGGGCGGAGTTTCTCACCGTCACGCCCGGCGTGCGCTTCGCGGACGGCGACGTGGGCGACCAGGTGCGCGTGACCACCCCCGCTCGGGCGAAGGAGCTGGGCTCGGACTACATCGTGGTCGGCCGGCCGATCACCGCGGCGAAGGACCCGGTGGCCGCCTACCGCCGCTGCGTGGAAGAATTCGTGGGTTGAGGAGGAAATGACATGAAGGAACGCATCGCGAAGGATTTGCTGAAGATTAAGGCCGTGTTCTTCCGCCCGGAGGAGCCCTTCACCTGGGCGAGCGGCATCAAGAGCCCCGTGTACTGCGACAACCGCCTGACGCTCACGGACGTTGAAGTGCGCGGCGACGTGGAGAACGGCCTGGCCGCCCTCATCCGCGAACATTATCCCGACGTCGAGGTCCTGATGGGCACCAGCACGGCGGGCATCGCCCACGCGGCGATCACCGGCCACCTGCTGGACCTGCCGATGGGCTACGTGCGCTCCGGCGCGAAGGATCACGGCAGAAAGAACCAGATCGAGGGCAGGCTGCTGCCGGGCCAGAAGGTCGTGGTCGTCGAGGATCTGATCTCTACTGGCGGCAGCGTGTTGGAAGTCGTGGAGATTCTGCGCGAGGCCGGGGCCGAGGTGCTCGGCGTAGCGAGCATCTTCACCTACGGCATGAAGAAAGGACTGGAGCGCCTGGCGGCGGCGAACGTCGTCAACCACAGCCTGACCGACTTCGATACCATCGCCCGCATCGCGGCGGAGGAGGGCTACATCCGGCCCGAGGACGTGGCGCGGCTGATCGCGTTCCGGAACAATCCGTCGGATGAGAGCTGGATCAACGGCAATGGAGGCAACGCATGAGAAATCTGATCGACATCATGGAGCTTTCCGTGGAGGAACTGCAGGAGCTCATCGACCGGGCGATGGACATCATCGCCAACCCGGAGAAGTACGCCCACGTCTGCGCGGGCAAGAAGCTGGCGACGCTGTTCTTTGAGCCGTCCACGCGCACGCGGCTGAGCTTCGAGGCCGCGATGTACGAGTTGGGCGGCCATGTGCTGGGCTTCTCCGAGGCCCAGTCCAGCTCCGCCAGCAAGGGCGAGAGCGTCAGCGACACGGTGCGCGTCGTGGGCTGTTACGCGGACATCATCGCCATGCGCCACCCCAAGGAGGGCGCGCCTCTGGTGGCCTCCCGCAAGGCGGGCATCCCGGTGATCAACGCCGGCGACGGCGGCCACAACCACCCCACCCAGACGCTGGCGGACCTTCTGACCATCTACCGCGAGAAGGGACGGCTGACCGACATGACCATCGGCGTGTGCGGCGACTTGAAGTTCGGCCGCACGGTGCATTCGCTGGTGTCGGCGATGTCGCGCTATCCGGGCGTGCGGTTCGTGATGATCTCCCCCGAGGAATTGAAGATTCCCAAATACATACTGACCGACGTGCTCGACCCCAAGGGCATCGAGTACGAGGAGGTCACCAGCCTCGAGGGCGCCATGCCGAAGCTGGACATTCTGTACATGACCCGCGTGCAGCGCGAGCGCTTCTTCAACGAGGCCGATTACGTGCGCCTGAAGGACAGCTACATCCTCACCCCGGACAAGCTCAAGACCGCGAAGAACGATCTGTGCATCCTGCACCCGCTGCCGCGCGTCAATGAAATCTCCGTCGCGGTGGACGACGATCCCCGGGCGTGCTACTTCAAGCAGGCGCTCAACGGCAAGTACATGCGCATGGCGCTGATCCTGAAACTGTTGGAGGTGGACGTATGATTATCGGACAGATCAAGGACGGCATCGTGCTGGACCACATCACCGCGGGCCGCGGCATGTACATCTACGACATCCTGGGCCTGGGCAAGCTGGACTGCACCGTGGCGATGATCAAGAACGCCGAAAGCACGAAGCTGGGCAAGAAGGACATCATCAAGGTGGGCCAGGTGATCGATCTGGACTTCGACGTGCTGGGCTACATCGACCCGGGCATCACGGTCAACATCATCCGCGACGGCAAGCGCCAGAAGCGCCAGACGCTGAAACTGCCGGAGCGGGTCGTCGGCATCATCAAGTGCAAGAATCCGCGCTGCATCACCTCGGTGGAGCAGGAACTGACGCAGGAGTTCAAGCTGGTGAATCCGGAAAAGAAGCTCTACCGCTGCATCTATTGCGAGAGCGCCGCGCCGAAGATCGAATCCTAAAACGCCCTCGCGCGCATCGCCGGCGCCGCGGCTCTTCGCCGCGGCGCCGGTCATTCGCTTTCGCACATCCCTTCAAACAGCGCCTGAACGGGCACGTTCAATATCTCCGCGATCGCCTGCAATTCAATGTCCGTCACAATGCGCGCGCCGCTCTCGATGCGGGAAATCGAGCCCCGGCAGACGTAGACCGCCATCGTCTCCAATTTGATCGACAGCTCCTTTTGCGTCAGCTTCGCGCGCTCGCGGGCCAGTCGTATGTTCCGGCCCGTGACGTTCATCGCCGCGTGTTCCTGCTTATCTAAAATCCTTTTCATCCAATTTCACCGCAATGTCTTGATTTAGGACACGGGTTTAGATTATACTAAGGTCGCGGCCTTCATGTCCTATTGATAGGACAAATCTCGGAGAATTGGATGAGGGAGGACAAAAATGCGGTTCCACGACGTTTGGAAGGGTGAGGCATACTTCCTTCCGCCGGAGGGCGGGCTGTGGTCGCTGCGCCGCGCGACATGCCGGGCGCTCCGCGAAGGCGCGGAGGCGCTCCCCTTCGCGGTGACGCGCGAGGCGGACTACTACCCCGGCGTTTTAGACGCGCTGCTCGGCGATATGGAAAAGCTCCGCCGCGAACTGCGCCCATACCGAGACGAGATGTCGGACAACGACGGTGGGGTACTCCGCTGCGTCGCCCTCTGGGAGATGGGGCGGCGGACGGGGGCGCTCCTCCACCAGAGCGGCGATGAGATCACGGCGGCGTTTCTGCCGCTGTTGACGGTGGACGCCGCCGCCCGGGAGCGGGAGGCGGCGCGGCGATTGCGCGCGCTGGCCCGGGAGGCGGAGGACGTTCCGCTCCGGCTTGAGCGGCCCATCCCGCCCGGCGTCTGGCGGCTGAGCGATCTGCTTCAGGGCCTCTCGGACCGGCTGGATTCCTGAACTTCACAAGTGCGGGGCCACGTTCGCGCGGAACATGGCCCCTTTTCCGGTTCTTTATGTCTTTTTCTTACGCTCGCGCGCCGTCCACGATGCGGTTGTAGGCGCGGGCGGTGAACAGGTACACGGCGATGTAGAGAATCGCGAACACGCCGAAGCAGCCCAGCGTGGAGCGGGCGTAGAGCATGGTGTCGCTCATGCCGAAGGCCAGCAGCAGCCACTTCATCATCGGGAAGGCGAAGGCCGTGTGCACCGCCGCTGCAAGCAGCGGCAGGAAGAACACCGTCAGCACCTGCGAGCGGATGGACGAGCGCACCTCGGTGCGCGTCATGCCCACCTTGCGCATGATTTCGAAGCGTCCGGCATCGTCCATGCCCTCGGACACCTGCTTGTAGTAGATGATCGTCACCGTCACCATCACGAACAGGAAGCCGAGGAACATGCCGATGAAGAACAACGATGCGTACAGCGGCAGGTAGTCCGTCCGGTAGTCCACCTCCCGGCAGCTGGCGGTGGAGATGGGCGCGTACTTCGAGTTCGTGCCGCTCTCCTTATTCGCGAACGCGCGCACGGCCTGCTCGCACTCGTACTTCTCGTCCGCGCTGCCGCTCAGGTCGAAGCGCATGTCCCGGTGCAGGGAGCCCGCGAACCTGCCGTAGGCATCCTTCTGGATCTCATACACGCGCGCGAGCATCTCCGCATCCGGCAACACCATCGCCAGCTCCCGCGTCTCGATGGTGTCCTGGCTGCGCAGGATCGGAAAACCGTCGATGGGCACAAGCTTCAGGTGCAGATCACTGATGTTCAGCCGCTCGATGGGTTCGCCGCTCTCGCACCAGGCCAGCGCCTCCCCGGGCTCCAGCTCGACCTCCGTTCCGGTGATGCGCTCGTAGTCGTCCAGCTGGAAAGCGCGGATGGTCAGCAGTTCGTCCACCTTCACGCCCTCGCGCACGCCGAAGTCGAGCGTCGCGCCGTCGTCCTCGATCCTCGTGGTGAAGCTCACCGTGTCGTAGATCTGCTCGTTCTCGATCTTCAGGCCCTGCTCGGCCACGATCTCGCGGATGCGCGCCCAGCTGGCCTCGCAATTCTCCGGCTGCCGCGTGCCCTCGTAGTTGACCTTGCAGATCACGTCGCTGGGGTGCATGCCGTTGACGATGTCGTCCAGCCCGGCGTAGAGACAGAAGGTGGTGGACACGGTGACCAGCACCATCGTCGATAGGATGCAGATGCTCGCCAGACCCATGGCGTTGCGCTTCATGCGGTAGAGCATCCCGGACACGGACACGAAGTGGTTTGTGCGGTAGTAGTAGCGCTTGTTCCGGCGCAGCATCTTCAAAAACACGATGCTGAACGCGGTGAACAGGAAGTAGGTGCCGAAGATGACCAGGATCACCGCGATGAAGAAGTTGGTGAGTGCGTTGTACACGTCCGCGGTGCGGATGGACATCGCGTATCCCGCGGCCAGCAGGATCAGCCCCAGCATAGCCAGCACCCAGCGGGACTTGGGCTCGCGCTCGCCCATGCTCTCGCTGTGCAGAAGTTCCACGGGCCGCGAGCGGTGAATCACCGCCAGGTTCTTCAGCAGCGTCAGCAGGAAGATGCCCAGAAACAGCGCGAGCGTCACCATCAGCGAAACCGGATTGAACCCGATGCGCAGGTCGGTGCTGCCGTGGAGCATGCGCACGATGATCATCTGCGCCAGCTTTGTGAACACCAGCGCCCCCGCCGCGCCCGCGGCGAACGATATCAGCGCCGTGTAGAGCGTCTCCCACATCAGCACCAGCGCGATGTGGCGCTTCTCCATGCCGAGGATGTTATACAGGCCGAATTCCTTCTTGCGGTGGCGGATGATCACGCCGTTGGTGTAGAACAGCAATATCGCCGAGAAGATGGCCACCACCACCGCGCCCAGGCTGAGCGTGGTCACGATGTCGGTGCCGCCGTTGAGCCGGGCGACGCTCTCGTCGAGGCCCAGCGCGACGAGCATCTGAAACATCATCACCGTGCCCGCGCAGGCCAGCAGGTAGGGCAGGTAGATGCGGAAGTTCTTGCGCAGCGCCGAGGCCGCGAGCTTGGGATACAGGGCGAGCTTACGCATTCTTCTCACCGCCCGTCGCGAGAAGGGTCAGGGTATCGCTGATCGTCTGATACAGCATCTCGTCGGTGCCGTCGCCGCGATAGATCTGGTGAAAGATCGCGCCGTCGCGAATGAACAGCACCCGGGAGGCGTGGCTGGCCGCGCGCACGGAGTGGGTGACCATCAGGATCGTCTGCCCGGAGCGGTTCACCCGGGAGAAGAGTTCGAGCAGCTGATCGGTGGCGCGGGAGTCCAGCGCGCCGGTGGGTTCGTCGGCCAGCACGAGCTGGGGCTTGGTGATCAGCGCCCGGGCCACGGCCGCGCGCTGCTTCTGGCCGCCCGATACCTCGTAGGGATACTTCTCCAATATCTCCGAGATGCCCAGCATCTTGGCGATGGGGTTGATCGCCGCCTCCATGTCCGTCACGCGCCTGCCCGCCAGCACCAGCGGCAGGTAGATGTTATCGCGCAGGGAGAAGTTATCCAGCAAGTTGAAGTCCTGGAACACAAAGCCCAGGTTATCCCGGCGGAACGCGGAGATTTGCTTGTCCTTGATGGAGTTGAGGCTGCGGCCGTTGAGCACCACGTCGCCCGAGGTGGGCCGGTCGAGCGCCGCCAGGATGTTGAGGAGAGTCGTCTTGCCCGAGCCGGATTCGCCCATGATCGCCACGTACTCGCCCCGCTCCACCTTGAAGTTGACGTCGGTCAGCGCCTGCACGCGGCTGCCGCCGAAGCGGGTGGTATAGATCTTCTGCACATGCTGCACGTCGAGTATCGCCATATGAAATATCCTCCTTTACTCTTGCGCTATCAGCATAGCAGAAGTGGGGTGTTATCCGCCATTTTTCCGGCTTACATTTCCCTGTGCGAAGCTTACAGATTCGTCACATGGCGGTTGGGTGGGAAGGTGCGCGATGTTTTTGGGGAGTTTGTGCGGCTGTTTTGCCGGGGGAAGCGAATGCTTCCCCCGGCAAAAAGCGCCGAGGCGGCCCGCGCTTGGTTTTGGAGGGAGGGTTGTTTGTTTTGTTGGATGTTTGTTTGATGGCGCGGGCCGCTTGGGGTTACGCTGGGCTCTGCCCAGACCCGCTTAAGAACCTGAGGTTCTTAAGAATCTCCCTTTGGCTGCCGCCCCGCTGAACGAAGGATATTCCATGAAAGATTACTCCAGATCCAGTCGGGAGGTGGAGAGGTCGATGCGCACTTCGGTGCCTTCGCCGCGCTTCGAGCGAATCTCGAAGCCATGGTTCAGGCGCTCCAGCACCCGGCGGCAGAGGTACAGCCCCAGTCCGCTGGCGTTCTCTCCCTCCCGGCCATTGCGCCCGGTGAAGCCGCTCTCGGTGACCCTGGGCAGGTCCTCGGCCGGGATGCCCACGCCCGTGTCCCGAATGCGCAGCACCGCGCCATCCATGTCGATGCGCACGCGTCCGCCCGGCGGCGTATACTTGAGCGCGTTCGACAGGATCTGTCCGATCACGAAGCCCAGCCATTTCTCGTCGGTGAGCGCCGTGAAGCCCGTCTCCTCGTACTCCAGCGCGATTCTGCCCCGGATGAACTGGCTCGACGCCGCGCGCAGTTCGCTCCGCAGGATGCCGTCCAGCGGACAGCGGCGGATCAGATAATCGGTGGAGTCCGAGTCGAGTCGGATGTAGCAGAGCACCATTTCCACATACTGTTCCACGCGCCGCAGTTCCACCCGCAGCTCGTCCGCGTCCGCGCCATCCATGCCGGACAGGATCAGCCGCATGGCGGCGATGGGCGTCTTGACCTGATGCGCCCAGAGGGTATAGTAGTCAGTGAGCGCGACGTACTTCTCCCGGCGCGCCAGATCGCCGCGCAGCCGGATGTCCCGCAATTCGCGCAGGATCGCCTGGTAGCGCGCCTCGATCTCGCCCGCTGGCGCCGGCAGCGCGTCCGCCGCCTCCTCCGCGTTTTCCAGCAGCTTTTCCAGATGGGCGCAGCGCCTGGCGAAGCGCACGTAGTCCACCGCCAGCAGCGCAAGGCCAATCATCGCGCAGATCAGCAGCGCGTAGCCCACCGCGTCCGTCGGTAGTCCGCACAGCCAGAACACCAGTGCGAACACGGCGGAAAACGCGAGGAGCGTCGCCGCGCCCAGCCAATGGGTTTTAAGATAGCGTCCGAGCATGTCTTCCTCCTCGCGCTTCGATTCACGGTTCGATCAGGTATCCCATGCCCTTCCTGGTGGCAATGAAGTCGGTCAGCCCCGCCGCCTCCAGCTTGCGGCGCAGCCGCGCCACGTTGACCGTCAGCGTGTTTTCGTCCACAAAGCAGTCGGTCTCCCACAGCCTGCGCATCAGCTCCTCGCGGCTCACCACCGCCCCTTTGGCGCGCATGAGCGTGACGAGTATGCGGCATTCGTTGCGGCTCAGGTCGATTCGCTCGCCCCGATAGTTCAAGCTCGCGTCCGACGCGTTGAGAATCGCGCCCCGGCACTCCATCAGCTCCGACTGGCCCGCGTAGTCGTAGGCGCGGCGCAGAAGCGCTTGGATCTTCGCCATCAGCACGTTCAGGTCGAAGGGCTTAGCGATGAAGTCGTCGCCGCCCATGTTCATGGCCATGACGATGTTCATGTTGTCCGAGACCGACGAGACGAAGATCACCGGCACGCTGGACAGCTTGCGGATCTCCGCGCACCAGTGATAGCCGTTGCGGCCGGGCAGCATGACGTCCAGCAGCACCAGCTGCGGATCGAAGGCGGCGAACTCGGCGGCCACGTCGGTAAAGTCCGCGCACACCCGCGCCTCGAAGCCCCAGCTTTCGATGTGCTTCTGCATGGCCGCGGCGATGGCGCGGTCGTCCTCCACGATGAAGATGCGGTACATGGTTTCCTCCCCACGGCAACAATTTCAACGTCCCATGCGTCAAATTATACAGAAATCCGCGCCCCGGCGCAAGGCTTTGGGCGAAATCGAAATTCTCCGGCTGATAGAAATCGCGCGAAATCGCCGAAAAAACCGCGCAACTTTCGGTTGAATCGCTTTTCTTTGAGGCGGGAATGTGGTATACTGAATTTAACAAAGGGGGGATTCGCATGATCGCACTGCTATTGAGCCACCCCATCGAATGGGCGCTGCTGATTCTGGGCTTCGCGCTGCTGGTGGTGGAGATGTGCGTGCCGGGCTTCGGCGTGCCGGGCGTGCTGGGAATCGGGCTGTCCGTGCTGGCGCTGTACCGCATGGGCCCGCCGCCGGCGCTGCTGCTGGCCATCGTGGGCGCGTACGTGCTGCTCCTGTTGATCGCGCTGATCGTCTGGATGCGAAGGCTGAACGGGAAAGGCGCGTTCAAGTCGAAGCTGGTGCTCGACGCGGTCTCCACCCGCCCGGCGCCCGCCGACGAGGCCGCCGATCTGAGCCGCTTCGCCGGAAGGACCGGCGCGGCGCACACGCCGCTGCGCCCCGCGGGCATCGCGGAGATCGACGGCGCGCGGCTGAACGTCGTGACCGAGGGGGACTACATCGAGGCGGGCGCGCCCGTGAAAGTCGAGCGCGTGGAGGGCAACCGCGTCGTCGTTGCGAGAACATAAAAACGAACCGGGAAAGGGGCAGAAAACATGCAATTTGAATTGGTATTCTTCGCGGTCATCATCGTACTGGTCGTCATCCTTCTGACGGTATTCTTCCGCTTCTTCCCGATCGGGCTGTGGATTTCCGCCGCCGCGTCGGGCGTGCACATCTCGATCTTCTCCATGGTGGGCATGCGCTTCCGCCGCATCGACCCGCGCAAGGTCGTGCTGCCGATGATCAAGGCCACCAAGGCCGGGCTCAAGGTCAACATGAACGAACTGGAGGCCCACCTGCTGGCGGGCGGCAGCGTGGACCGCGTCGTGGACGCGCTGATCGCCGCCCAGAGCGCGCAGATTCCGCTGGAATTCGAGCAGAGCCGCGCCATCGACCTGGCCGGACGCGACGTGCTGGAGGCGGTGAAGATGTCGGTCAACCCGAAGGTGATCGAGACGCCCGTGGTGGCGGCCATCGCCAAGAACGGCATCGAACTGCGCGCCAAGGCCCGCGTCACCGTGCGCGCCAACATCGACCGCCTGGTGGGTGGTGCCGGCGAGGAGACGATCATCGCCCGCGTTGGCGAGGGCATCGTCACCACCATCGGCTCGTCGCAGACCCACTCCGAGGTGCTGGAGAACCCCGACCTGATCAGCCACACCGTGCTGGGCAAGGGCCTCGACGCGGGCACCGCGTTCGAGATTCTCTCCATCGACATCGCCGACGTGGACGTGGGCCGCAACGTGGGCGCGCAGCTGCAGATGGATCAGGCCGAGGCCGACCGCCGCATCGCGCAGGCCAAGGCTGAGGAGCGCCGCGCGATGGCCGTGGCGCAGGAGCAGGAAATGATCGCCGCCGTGCAGGAGATGCGCGCGAAGGTGGTCGAGGCCGAGGCCGAGGTGCCCAAGGCCATGGCCGAGGCGCTCCGCTCCGGCAAGCTGGGCGTGATGGACTACTATCAGATGCAAAACGTAGTTTCCGACACTCACATGCGCGAGGCCATCGCGGGCGGCGACGGCGAACGCAAGGGCGACGTCAAGAAGCAGTAAATCCATGATTCGAAACGCGAAAGGGAGGCGGTTTTTGTGGACGGACTGATCGCCCTGTTCATCATCATCGGCATCGTCAACGCCGTCACCTCCTCCAGCAAAAAGAAGAAGCGGAAGGCGGAAAAGCGCGCGTTCCGGGCCGCGCGGCGGGCGCAGGCCGGGCGAACGCCGCCTATGGCCGCGGCACAGACTGCCGGGGAATTCATTCCGCCGCGTGAGGTCGCGCCACGGACGGAAGCGGCAAGGGCCGTCCAGCCGCAAGCAGCCGCGCCCCATGCGGAAGCGGCAAGGCCCGCCCAACCGCAAGTAGTCGCGCCGGAGCGCGCGCCCCGGCCCATTGAGCCCGTCCGCGACGGCGAGGGGAGAACCTCCACGCAAGGCGAGAGCGAGGCAGAGCACGACGAACACCGCCGCCAGGTGCGCGCCGAGGAGGCGCGGCTCCGCCAGGCGCGCGAGGTGCTGCGCGATTCGCGCGCGGAGTATCTGAGAAAGCTCCGAACCGCCGTGGTCATGAGCGAGGTATTGAACAAACCCGTATCGCTGCGCCCGAGAACGGGATTGCACCGATAGAGCCCATCGGGGCCGCCGCAGAGTCTGCGGCGGCCTTTTTCAATCCGGCCGGATTTGGTCGATCCATCCTCCCCGCGCGCCCTCCCCCGCCGGTGGGCGCGGGAAAGCTTCGCCAATTTTTCACAAGATTGTCCAGTTTCGCCGCCCACGTTCGGGCGACGGCGATTGAAAGCGGCGCGAAAAAGCGATATAATGAGACTATCCATATTTGTCAATTCCCTTACGAAAGGAAGGTTGTCCCTTGCCTGAATATCGCTCCTATGACCGCGATCCGCGTCAGCCCATTCATACGAATTCCACCGTCAGCGGCCCCCAGCCGGGCATTCGGCGCGCTTCCGGCGCGTCCCGGCCCGCTCCGCGCCCGCAGGGCGCGCGTCCCGCGCCGCGTCCGCAGAATCGGAGGCCCGCGGGAAGCCGGCCGCCCCAGGGCCGCCGTCCCGCGCCGCGCCGCCGCAGGCGGGGCGTGCAGCCGCGCTTCTTCGCATTCGTAGCGGTGGCCGTCGTTCTGGTCATCGCGCTGGTATTTGCCATCGGCGGCGGCAGAGACAAGCCGGTCGAGGTGCAAAGCCTTCCCAGCGTCGCGCCAAACGGCGGTATGAGCAACGTCACCATCTCCAGCCAGACGCCGGATCCCAACGCGCCGCAGACGGCCGCGCCCATGACCGCGCCGGACGCGAACGCTTTCGCAGCCGATGACGAGGAGCAGGATAACGTGCCCGTCATTTCCGCCGCCGAGCAGGTGCAGGTATCCCCGGAGCAGCTGAACGTCAACACCGCGCTGCCCAGCGAGTGGCTGAATGTACTGCTTCTGGGCACGGACGAGCGCAACCTCAACGAGCCCGCGCGCACGGATACCATGATCATCGCGTCCATCAACACCACCACGGGCGCGGTCAAACTGACCTCGCTGCTGCGCGATACCGCCGTAAAGTTCACCGATCTTCCAAACGCGGAATACAACAACCAATACTTCCGCCTGAACGCGGCCAACTACTTCGGCGGCCCGCTGTACGCGATCAAGACCATTAATCAGTGCTTCAACATGAACATCCAATACTACGCCTCGGTCAACTTCTACGGCTTCACCCGCATCGCCGAGGCGCTGGGCGGCATCGACGTGGATCTGACCGAAGCCGAGATGAACGAGCTCAACAAGAAGCAGTATCAGCAAGCCAAGGCCGCGCTGACCGCCGGCGTGGATGAATCCGGCATCATCAACGAGACGCTGACCACCTACGGCCCGAACACCCACTTGAACGGCCGCCAGACGCTGGCCTACGCCCGCATCCGCTACGTGGACAGCGACTTCGCCCGCACCGAGCGCCAGCGCGCGGTCATCGTCAAGCTGATGGAGAAGCTGCGCGGCAAGAGCGCGGCGGAGATCATCGCGCTGCTGATGAACCTGGCCGGCAACGTCACCACCAACATGGATCTGGAGACCGTCAGCCAGATCGCCGTCACGGTGCTCTCCAGCGGCCTCTCCAATGTGGACACGCTGCACCTGCCCAAGAGCGGCACCTACACCATCGAACGCCGCAATGATCAGGAGATGATCTACGACACCGACTGGGAGAAGAACGCCCAGCTTCTGTACAACTTCATCTACGCGTAAGTGCCATCGCAAAGCCAGCCGCCCGAACGCATGTCCGGGCGGCCTCGTTTATTGAATTACCTTACCGAGACCCACCGACTCAACGCCGGCGGTTCTCTGCCGCCGCCAGGGAAAGCATTTCCTGCCGCATCGCGTGGGGAACGCTGTACGCGCGCTTCACCTCAGATGCGCGCAGAGGAAATCGACGCCCGCCGCCAACGCAGCCTCGCGGCCCTCGTCATAGATCATCTCAAAGCCGTGCACCGACTTCTTGCCGCCGATCAGCACCAGCTCCGAAGTCGACTCCGCATAGGCCGTCTCCAGCGCTTCCACGGAGTACGTGTAGGGCACCGTCTTGTCGTTCAGGCCATGAATGATCATCACGTCGCCGGTGTAGCCGGCAATCTCGCCCATGAGATCCAAATCATAAGCATCGCGCGCATAGATCGCGCCGAGGGTGCCCATCGCGCTCTCGAAGGTATCGCCGGTGATTTCATTGATGTCCGAGACAAACTCGTGCAGGTCATCCACGATGCACAGCGCCGGATACACCAGCACCATCGCCTTCACCTCGTCCGGGCGTTTCGCCGCTGTCAGTGCGCTCACCGCGCCTCCCTGACTCTGGCCCAGCAGAAAGAGGCTCTCCGCATCCACGAAGGACTGGGCTTTCACGAAGTCCACCACCGAGTTGAGGTCGCTGACCTCGGTCAGCAGGGACATCTGCATATAATCGCCGTCGCTGGCGGAATTCATGCCCCCGCCGCAGAAGTCGAAGGCATAGGCCACGAAGCCCTGGGCGGTCACCGCCTCGGGCCACTTGGCGCGCTCCACCATGTCCGCTTTAGAGCCCAGACCATGACTCATGACGACGGTGGGATAGGTCCGACTGGGGTCGAAGTTTTCGGGATAATAGAAGCGGCCAAAGATGTTCATCTCACCGTTCTTGCACCAGCGCACCTCGGAGCGGTATCCCTCGAGTTCGGTCACATATCCTTCCGCGAGCGTCGGGTCCGGCTCCTCCGCCTCCTCGGCCAGTGCAAACGCGCACAGCCCCAGCGCCAGCATCAACAGCATTGCCAACAGTTTTTCCATGGTGATTCCTCCCCTTTGCACTTTATGCTTCAATCATACCACATTTTTCATTCCGCAGATGCAAATGCGCGCCAACGGTCGAGGAACGTGCGCAGACGGTCGCCATCCACGACGCGCTCCAAAACCAACGCTCGCAACCGCGAACTCGCGTCATCCCCGGGCAATACGTACAACCCTTCCGATATAAAGAGCTTTGCAGCTATCGCAATGCGCCGGAATCCGTCAATCTCCGCCCTTGCAAAGCGCTGGTAAATCGGTTATAATGCATATACAAGGAGGTGACTCCATGAACGTAGCTTTCTTCCTGAAGCCCAAATCCGAGGTGTTCTACCTCCAGGACAGCATGCCGCTGGCCCGCGCGCTGCACCAGATGCGGCTGAGCGGCTACACCTCCGTGCCGGTGATCGACCGGGACGGCCGCTACGTCGGCGCGGTGAACGAGGGCGACTTTCTGCGCGCGCTGGCGCGCACGGACGGCGAACACCTGCAGCTCGCCATCGCGTCCGACGCGGAGTGCAAGCGCGTGCGCGACATCCTGAGCCGGGACCGCAACCCCTCCGGCCGCATCGACGAGCCCGTGGAGGTGTTGGTGTCCCGCACCGCCGGACAGAACTTCCTGCCCATCGTGGACGATCGCGGCGTGTTCATCGGCATTGTGACCCGCCGCAACGTGATCCGCTACTTCCTCGAATCGAGATAGAGAACGCTTGCGAAAGGGCGCGGCTCCCGTCGCTGGAGCCGCGCCCTTCTGCGAGCCGCGTTACCCGAGACAAATTCCCCGGAGGGAACTGCAATGGAATTGATCCTCTCCTTCGCGATCTTCATGGCGGCCATGATCGTCAGCCTGATTCGCGGCGTGACCATGGCGCTGCCCCTGGCGCTGGGCCTCGCCTGCTTCGCCGTCGTGGCGCTGCGGCGGGGCTTTCCCCTAGGGGATGTGGCGCGGATGTTCGCGAAGGGCGCGTGGGAGTCGCGCGTGGTGGTGATCGTGATGCTGCTGATCGGCTGCCTGACCGCGCTCTGGCGGCAGACCGGCACCATCGCCTTCTTCACCTACTACGGCGTGAAGCTGATCCCGCCCGCACTGTTTCTGCCGGCGGCGTTCGCGTTGAGCGCGCTGATGAGCTACGCGCTGGGCACCTGCTTCGGCGTGGCGGCCACCATCGGCGTGATTCTGATGACCATCGCCCGGGCCAGCGGCGTGAACCTCGCGCTGGTGGGCGGCGCGGTGATGTCCGGGCTGTACGTGGGCGACCGGGGCTCCCCCGCCGCCTCCAGCGCGAGCCTCGTGGCCAACGAGACGCGCACCGACGTGAGCGAAAACATCCGACTGATGCTGCCCTCGTCCATCCTGCCGCTGGCGCTGTGCGCGCTGCTCTATCTGGCGCTGTCGCGCTTCGCGCGCCCGGAGGCGGTGGACGGCAGCCTGATCGCGAGCTTTGGCGAGGAGTTCCGTCTCTCCCCCTGGTGCCTGCTGCCCACGATTCTGCTGCTGGCGCCGGCCTTCGCGGGGCTGGACATCAAGCGGGTCATGGCCGTCAACATCGCCGCCTCCGCCGCGCTGGCGCTTCTGCTGCAGGGCGCGGCCCTTCCGGACGTGCTGCGCATGACGGTGATGGGCTACGTCCCCCGCGACGCGGCGCTCGCGCCCATCCTCTCGGGCGGCGGCGCGGTTTCCATGCTGGAGGTGGAGGCGCTGTTGCTGCTCTCCAGCGGCCTGTCCGGCATCTTTGAGGGCACGCGGATGCTCGCCTCCGTGGAGGGCGCGTTCGAGCGGCTCGCCCGGAGGGCCGGCCGCTTCCCGGCGATGGTCGCCGCGAGCCTGCTCGCCTCCGCCGTGTTCTGCAACCAGACCATCGGCGTCATCATGTGCCGCCAGTGCATGTCGCGCTGCTACGGCTCCGACCACGCGGGCCGGCTCGATTTGATGCTCGACATCGAAAACTCCGTGATCACGCTGGCGGGGCTGGTGCCCTGGTGCATCGCGTGCGGCGTGCCCCTCAGGATGATGGGCTGCGGATTGAGCGCGCTGCCTTTCGCCGCCTATCTGTACCTGATTCCGCTGTGCTGGCAGTTTTCGCTGATGAAGCGCCGCCGCGCGGCATAGACTGACAAAAACGCCAAACGGCCGAGGGTGAACATTCAATGATCCGCTTTCTCGCAAAAAGAATCATAAAGGACAGCCAACAGACCGGTGATCCGTCGGTGCGCCGGGCCTGGGGCGCGCTCTGCGGCGCGGTAGGCATACTGCTCAACCTCCTGCTCTTCGGCGGGAAGGCGCTGGCCGGAGCGGTCAGCGGCTCCATCGCCGTGACGGCGGACGCGTTCAACAACCTGTCCGACGCGCTCTCGTCGGTCATCGCCCTCTCGGGCTTCTGGCTCTCGGCGCGCAGGCCCGACCGCGATCATCCCTACGGCCACCGCCGCTACGAGTACATCGCCGGACTGATCGTCTCGCTGGCGATTCTGCTGATGGGGCTCAATCTGGCGCGCGACTGCGTGGGGCGCATTCTCTCCCCCGCGCCGGTGGAGTTCGGCGCGCTTCCGGCCTGCATCCTGGCCGTCTCAATCCTCGTCAAGCTCTACATGGCGCTCTACAACCGCTCGATCGGGCGGGAGATTCAGTCCGCAACGCTCGCGGCCACGGCCACGGACAGCCTTTCCGACGCGGTTGCGACGACGGCGGTGCTCGCATCAATGCTGATCGCGCACTTCACCGGGCGCAACATTGACGCCTGGGCCGGCGCGGCGGTGTCGCTGCTGATCCTCTGGGCGGGCATAAGCTCCCTCCGGGAGACGATCAGCCCGCTGCTGGGCAAGGCTCCCGACCCCGAATTCGTGCGCCGCGTGGAGGAGATCGTGACCGCCTGCCCGGAGATTCTGGGCATGCACGATTTGATGGTGCACGACTACGGCGCGGGCCGGGCGGTGATCTCCCTGCACGCCGAGGTGCGCGCCGACGGCGAGCTGATGGCGCTGCACGAGGCCATCGACCAGGTGGAACGCCGCCTGCGGGATGAGCTGGGCTGCTCCGCCACCATCCACATGGACCCCGTGTCCGTCAGCGATGAGGACGGCGCGCTGCGGGAGCGCATCGAAGCCCGCGCCCGCGAGGAACTCGGGCGGGGCGTGAACCTGCACGACTTCCGCCGCGAGTCCGGCGCGCAGCTCTCCTTCGACGCCGCCATCCCCTATGAACTCTCCATGAGCGACGAGGACGCGTGCGCCGTTCTGACGCGCATCGCCCGCGATCTGTGCCCGGAGTGCGAGCCTCAGATCACGGTAGATCGCGTATAACTTTCATCTGACACACCGCACATGGAACAGCGCCCATCCGAACATGATCGTTCGGATGGGCGCTGCCGTTGTACTCGGAGGTTATGCCTCCTCAAATTCCCGCTTCAGCGCATCGTACATCACGTCGCGGGGCGCCTTCTCGCCCGTCCAGAGCTCAAAGTTCAGCGCGCCCTGGTTGACCAGCATGCCCAATCCCGTGAGCACGCGCGCGCCGCGCGCCTCCGCCTTCTTCAGAAACAACGGCATCGCGGGGTTGAACACCACGTCGCAGACCAGCATACCCGGCGCGATGTCCTCGTAGCGCACGTCGGGGCACGCGTCCACGTCGGGGAACAGCCCCACGCAGGTGGCATTGATCAGGATGTCCGTGTCCGCCGGAATGGCCGCCGTGCCCCGCCAGGGCAGGTAATCCGCCCGCGCGGGCGTGTTCTCGGCAATGGTGCGAACCAGCTCCGCGCCGCGGCCTTCGTTTCGGTTGATGATATGGATCGCCGCCGCGCCCGCCAGCGCGCACTCCACGCCGATGGCCTTCGCCGCGCCGCCAGCGCCCAGTATGGTCACGACCTTACCCGTGAGCGATTCACCCGCGTCGGTCAGGGAGCGCACGAAGCCCTTGCCATCGGTGTTCTCGCCGATCAGCCTGCCGTCGCGCGCGATCACGGTGTTCACCGCGCCGATGATGCGCGCCGCCTCGCTCAGCTCGTCCAGATACTGAATGACCTCGATCTTGTGGGGCATGGTGAGGTTCACGCCGCGCATTCCCACCGCGCGCATGCCACGAATCGCGTCGGCCAGATCCTCCACCGCCACGCGGCAGGTGAGGTAGCGCCAGTCCAGCCCGGCGGCGGCAAAGCCCGCCTCCTCCAGCACGCCGGTGGGGTTGCCGTCCACCGGATCGCCGAACACGCCCACGAGCTCGGCCCGATAGTTCTTATCCGCCATGTGGATCCCGCCTTCCGCGTCAGTCGTAGATCGCGTGGTTCTCGCCCACCAGCGCGACCACCGCGCCGCCCTTGGCCTCCGGGGAGTCCGGATGCGGCAGCAGCCACTTGTTCGTAGCGGTCAACAGGCGCGACTCGCCCGCCGGATCGGGCTTGAATTTGAGCTCGGAATTCGTGCCCCGGGGCAGCACCACCACGCAGCGGAACTTGCCGCCCGCGTTGATCGGCGCGTAGTGCAGCGAGGTTCCATACACCTCGATCAGCGTTCCCTTCGGCGCGAGGAATGCCTCCACCTTGGCGGTGTCGTAGGTGTAGTTCTCGAAGTCGATGTCGCCCTCTTTGCCCAGCAGCAGGATCAGATCCGTGCAGGCCAGATTGACCTCGCTGTCGCGATGGTACTCCAGGCAGTTCATCACGTGATTGTCGCCGTTGCAGTAGCCGATTTCGATGGGCATGCCGCCGTAGAGCTGATCGGAGAACGCCTGGAAGATGGGCAGTGCCTCCAGCGCCGGGTCGGAGGCCACGTACACCGTGCCGCCGTCCGGGCAGGGCGTCTTCTCCATCGCCGCCTCGAGGGCCGCCAGATCGAAGCCTTTGATCACCTTGCCGTAGGGCGCGAACGCCGCGTCGAACACCGATTGAATTTTCATGTGATTTCCTCCTTCGCGTTGATTTGCTGCTTCCATTATAAAGCATTTTCGCGAAAAAGTACAGCGCAAAATCTCAACCGAAACTTCACTTACATCCGCCGCTCGCGCGATGCTATAATAACCTCAACAGCGCGCTGCATCCACTGCGTAAGTCCAACTGGATGCGGCGCGCCGTTTTGTTTTGGCTTCAAGGAGGAAACAGAGATGGAAAACCGGACCAACAACTTTCTCGAAACCCAGCCCGTCGGCGCGCTGATGCGCAGATACGCGATTCCCTGTGTGATTTCGCTGTTGGTGGCGGCGCTGTACAATATCGTCGATCAGCTCTTCATCGCCAACGCGGCCTATCTGGGCTCCCACGGCAACGCCGCCAACACGGTGGTGTTCCCGCTGACGGTCATCGCGCTGGCCATCGCCGTGATGATCGGCGACGGCTGCTGCGCGTTCGTGAGCATCTGCCTGGGCTCCGACCGGCGGGAGGATGCCCATCGCAGCGTGGGCAACGCCGCGGCGCTGTGCGTGCTGTCGAGCCTGCTGCTCACCGCCGTCTATCTGATCTTCGACGACGAAATTCTCACCCTGTTCGGCGGCCGTGTGAACGCCGAAACCTTCGCCTGTGCGAAGGAGTACTTCTTCTGGATCGCGCTGGGCGTGCCCTTCTACATGTTCGGCCAGGCGATGAACCCGGTGATCCGCTCGGACGGCAGCCCGAAGTTCGCGATGGCCTCCACCCTCGCCGGCGCGCTGGTGAACATCGTGCTCGATCCCCTGTTCATCTTCGGCTTCCGCTGGGGCATGATGGGCGCGGCCGTGGCCACCGTGCTCGGCCAGGTGCTGACCGCCGCGCTGGCACTCTGGTATCTCTGCCGCATGAAATCGGTGCGGCTTTCGCGCGCCAGCTTCCGCCCGAGCGCCGCGGTGATCGGCCGGACGCTTTCGCTGGGCGTCTGCTCCTTCCTCTCGCAGATTTCGCTGGTGGCGGCGATGGCGGCCATCAACAACATGCTGCGCCAGTACGGCGCGGCGGACGCGGTGTTCGGCCAGCCGCAGTACGCCCAAATCCCGATGGCGGTGGTGGGCATCGTAATGAAGTTCTTTCAGATCGTGATCTCCATCGCCGTGGGCATGGCGGCGGGCTGCATCCCCATCGTGGGCTACAATGTGGGGGCGAACCGCCCCGACCGGGCGCTCGCGCTGCTCAAGCGGCTGCTGCTGTGCGAGGCTGCCGTGGGAGCCGTGGCGCTGGGGATCGTCGAACTCTTCCCCCGCGCGCTCATCAATCTCTTTGGCGCGGCCAACGAGAGCGCGTACTACACGAGCTTTGCCGTGCGCTCGTTCCGCGTGTACCTGTCGATGATGATGCTGGCCACGGTGAACAAGGCGGCGTTCATCTATCTGCAGTCCCTCGGCAAGGCGTTCAGCTCGACGATGCTCTCCATGGTGCGCGAGGTGGCGTTCGGCGTGGGCCTGGCGCTGCTTCTGCCCCGCTTCTTCGCGCTGGACGGCGTGCTCTATTCGATGCCCGTCTCCGACATACTCACCTTCGCCATCACACTGATCGTGCTCCGGCACACGGTGCGATTCCTCAAATCCGGAAACCCGCGTCACGCGATGTAACGCGGGGCGCGCGACGTGGCAATGGGTCTCCGCGAGCGCCTCATCCGGCCAAAATGGCGTACACGCATTCCAGCAACGTCAGGGCCAGGGCGATGTTGATGGGGCGGTAGTGCCGAAGATAGATCTTCTGGATCGCCATTCCCGCGCCGATCCACGCCGAGGTCGCGATGGTTCCCAGGGTGGCGATTCCGAGCTCAAAGAGGATCAGCACCCACAGGGACGTGCTGTAGTCCGTCACATATCCGGTCAGGGCCGTGATGCCGAACAGGTAGATCTTCACGTTGACGAATTGCAGCACGAATCCCTTCCAGAAGGACGCCGCCTTGTCCGCGTCGCCCTCGTCCGGGCGGCTGATCGCGATATGAATCGCCAGCCACAGGATGTACGCGGCGCCGACGTACTTCATCACCCCCAGCATGCTCGGCAGAAAGCTGCTAACGCCGTAGACGAACACCGCGCAAATCAGTTCGACGACGTAGTATCCCGCGAATATGCCGAGGAACAGGGGGCTGCCCTTCTTCCAGCCGTAGTTGGTTACGGTGTTCAGCGCGAGTATGTTCCCCGGACCGGGAGTGAACGCGTTGATGATGGAAAACAACAGCAGATGACCGATCGCATAGCCAGGCATAAGCGGCGCCTCCTTCCGCTCATCATTATACAGCGGCGGAGCGTGCGATAGGTAATATTGTTTATGTATGACTTTTTATAGGATTTTCCTATGTATCATTTCGCCGATACTGCAATAGAGCATCAATGTAAATCTCGCTCAGTTCCGACAGCTTCCGGTCCCGGTTCAGGAGATAGCCGATCCGCATGGTTTCCTCCTCCTCGAGGGGGATGGAGACAATCGAATCGCCGTGCAGGTATTTGGGGAATATCCCGCTGGAAATCGTATAGCCGTCCAGTCCGATCATGAGATTTACGATCGCGGCCCGGTCGCTGATCTTGATGCTCTTGTCCACGGTTTCATCGCTGAACAGTTCTTCCGCGAAATCCGAGGACGCATAGGCGCCCTGCACGAAGCTCAGCCGGGGATAGGGCTTCAGATCCTTCAGCGTCAATTTCTCCCGCTCTGCCAGCGGGTGCTCCCTGCGCAGGAAAACGTGCGGAGCCGCTCTGAACAGTTCGTGGAACTCCAGATCGCATTCCTCAAAGCTCCTTCGCAGCACATTTTCATTGCGCTCGCAGAGGTAGAGGACCCCCAGATCGCAAAAGCGATTCCTGACATCTTCGATGATCTGATGCGTCTGCGTCTCGTTCAGTATGAATTCGTACCGCTCCTGTCCGAATCGCTGCACCAGTTCCACAAAGGCGTTCGCCGCGAAGGTGTAATGCTGCGTGGACACGCAAAAGCGCGTCTTGGCCGGCCGGTCGCTCACATATCTGGATTCCAGCAGTTCCATCTGCTGCACGACCTGTCTGGCGTATCCCAGGAATTCCATGCCCTCGGCCGTCAGCGCGACGCCCGTGCGGCAACGGTTAAAAATCGTGATCTTGGCTTCCCGTTCCACTTCCCTGATGGCTTCGGACAGGCTGGGCTGCGAAATGAACCGCGCCTTGGCGGCCTCGGTGATCGAGCCCTTCTCCGCGACGGTGATCAGGTATCTCAATTGCTGCAGTGTCATATTCATCTCTCCCATCGGCATTTCCATTATAGATTGGAATCCGGCCGAACGCAAGCCCGGCAAAAGCGGAAGTCCGCGTCACGTCATGTGGCGCGGACTTCCGCTTCTGAAAACCCATTACGCTTTATGCTGATGGTCGCTGTGCAGGTTGATGAAATACACGATCAGGTTCGCCGTCACGAACACCAGATTCAGCAGGTAGATCGCGAGCACGTAGCTATAGTTACCGGACATGACCTTGGCCGAGATGCCCGCGATATAGCCGGTGATGATGAGCAGAATGAAGGGCAGGCTCATGGCCTTCGCGCTATGGGCCTTGATGTTCTTCACGACCGACATCGGCCAGGACAGCCCAAAGCAGATCAGCATCACGGATTCGAAAATTTCAACCATTTCGTCGTTTCCCCCTTGCTTTCGTTGCGCATCTATTGTATCATAATTTTTATGGATGTAAAATATCGAATAATGATTAAATATATAGGATATATCCTATAATAATGCGGCAGTGGGGCTGGTTTAAAAGCT
Organism: uncultured Clostridia bacterium; assembly: GCA_947596085.1. Classification (GTDB taxonomy): domain Bacteria; phylum Bacillota; class Clostridia; order Christensenellales; family Aristaeellaceae; genus SFTH01. The sequence continues at coordinate 43,786 of CANQEW010000005.1, forward strand.
ATGGATGTACATAAATTAAAAAAGTTAGTGGCGGCTGTTTCGGTTTGGAAAGCTTTGCTTTCCAAACCGAAAAGCGCAGCGGCGGCCCGCCATGGATGGCGATGCAAGGTTGGTACGGAATGTCCGGCTTGATTGCTTCGCGGGCCGCCGGGGTAAGCTGGGCGCTGCCCAGACCCACCAAAGGGGCATCGCCCCTTTGGAATCCCGGCTGCTGCCGCGCTTAGGCGCGGGGTCTAGGGATTGACTGATGTGCACATTGGAACCAATGGATTGGAGGGAATCATGGAATTACAGCAGCTTCGTTACTTTCTGGAGGTGGCACGCACCCAGCACATGACCCGCAGCGCCGAACGTCTACACATCGCCCAGCCATCGCTATCGCAGTCCATCAAGCGTTTGGAGTGGGAACTGGGGGTGGCATTATTCGCGTCGCGTGGGCGCAACATCGTACTCACCGAACAGGGCAAGTTCCTGCGCGACCGCCTCGAGCCCATCCTCGACCGGCTGGACGCGCTGCCCGAGCAGCTTCGCGCGCTGAATGATCCGGAACGCACGACGCTGCGGTTACACGTGACCGCCGCCACGCGCCTGGTCTCTGAGGCGATCATCGCCTACCGCCGCGAACATGAAAAGCTGGGCTTTCAATTCCTACAGGCGGAGGACGCGCACCTATTCGACATCAGCGTCGAGGGGCGCTCCGCGCTTGCCGCCGCGCCGGAAGGCGCGTTTCAATTGGACGAGCCCATCTACCTGGCCGTGCCCGACTCGCCGCGCTTCGCGGGCGTGCATCGCGCGCGACTGGCGGATTTCCGCGAGGCAAAGTTCATCAGCCTGATCGCGCAGAAGCAGTTTCGGCAGGACTGCGACCGCTTTTGCGCCGAGGCGGGCTTCAGCCCGCGCATTTCCTTCGAGAGCGACAGTCCGGAGACGGTGCGCAACATGATCGCCGCGCACATGGGCGTGGGCTTCTGGCCGGCGTTCACCTGGGGCGAGCTGCGGGGCGAGGGCATGAAGCTGTTGGAGCTCTCTGAGCCCGAATGCCGGCGCGGCATCTTGATCCGTCGCGGGCAAAACCGCGTGGATTCCCGCGCGGTCGATCACTTCTATGCATTTTTATGCGAATGGTTTACCCGCAGGGCGCGGGAGGCGGGCCGGTAGGCGCGCGCGAAACTTCGCCGCGATGGGCGGCTAGTTGGTCATGAATTCGATGCCGTTGAGCATATCTCCCACGCGCAATCCGCTGAGGCCCCCCAGCGAGCGCTTGGACAGCACCGTGCCGTTGCGGAACACCAGGCCCAGCAGCGGCAGCCGCTCCACCACCAGCATTTGTATCTGACTATAGATGGAGCGCAATTCCTCCTCGGTCTGCGCCGTTGCGACCTGTGCGAGCAGCAGCTCCATATCGTCGTTTCGGAAGCTGTTCATATTCAGGGTTCCGCCTGCCTTCAAAAGCGGCGAGAGATCCGGTATCTCACTCAGCTGAATGCCCACCAGCGCCAGATCGTAATTGCCGTTCTTGATCTCCTGCACGCACTTCGACTTGGTGTACACCGTCACCCGTGCATTCACGCCCACCTGCTGAAGATAGGACGCCACGAGATCCGCCGCGTTCTCGCGAACGTTGCTCGTCGGCTCGTTATAGGTGACGATGTTCACCGTGAGATCGCGCAGGATCACGCTTTCAATTTTATTGAGCATGCCGTCGCCGGTGAGATCCTTCCAGCCGCACTCCAACAGCAGCTGCAGCGCGCGCTCCGGGCTATAGTAGTACACGGCGCTTTGGCTCTCGTACAGCCATCCGCCGGGATTGACCGGCACCTCGCACTGCACGCCCATGCCCAGATAGGCGTTCTCCGCGATGGACGCGCGGTCCAGCGCGTACATCACCGCCTGGCGCATCCGAATGTCGCCCATCACGCTGGTATCCTGCAAATTCGGGATCAGCATTTCGTAATTGTTGGTCTGGTAGTCCATGCTGGTCAGATCGGCCAGCTTGCGGTTGACCGCCGCCTTGTTCGACTGCGTGCAGAGAATGTTGATCTCATTGGTGCGCAGTGCCTCCAGCGCGTCGCCGCTGTCGGCGTAGTTGACCGCCGCGACGCTGTGAATCTGGGGGTCCTTCTTCCACCACAGCGGATTGGCCTCCAGCCGCACGCCGATGCCCGTGTAGTATTGCGTATACCAGTACGGGCCCGTGCCGCGGGGCATGGCGTCGGCGATGGTGGAGCTCTGCACCACGGGGAAGGTCATCGCGTAGAGCGCACCGTAACCGGACATGCGGAAGGTCACGCGCAGCGTGCGCTCATCCACAGCCTCCATCTCCTTGATCAGCGAAACGCGGCCGTAGTAGGGGTTGTCCTCGCTGCCGTTCAAGAAGCGCTGGTAGCTCGTCACCACCTCCATCGCCGTGAGCGGCGCGCCGTTGTGGAACACGATGCCCGAGCGCAGCGTAAACGTCCAGGTGCTGCCATCCTTCGTCCAGCTGTCGGCCAGCAGCGGAACGGGCTTCATGTCGTCGTCCAGCTCCACCACGGATTCAAACACCAACTGGTTCAGGCTCACCAGATCACGCTCCGTGCACAAGAACGGATTGATCTCCACACCGCGCGCGGCCACGTAGCCCAGCCGCAGGTCCGCGTCCATGTTGATGGTGGGCTGAACGAAGTAGTCGCCCTCGATGGCCGGGGCTTCCTCCGCCAGCGCCGCGCAGGGCAGCAGCAGGCACAGCAGCAACGCCAGCGCGCGCCTAGCGCCCATCCGCATGCTCTGTAAGATTGACCCCGTAGATCTCCTTGTACTTATCATAGAAATTCAACACTCGCTCTATGTACGTATTCGCGTTTTCGCCGGGAATGACCGCGAGCGTCCGGCCGTCCGGGCTGTACGCGGGATCCTTGAGCCATCGATCCACATCGCCCTGTCCGGAGTGATAAGCCACGGAGCTGCACGTCATGTCGCCGTTGTAGCGGTTCATCAGAAAGCCCATGTACCAGCAGCCGTAGCGGATGTTCGTCGCGGGGTCGTAGAGGCAGCCCTCCGTGTAGGTATCCCCGAACTTGCCCGCGATCCACTCGCCGGTCTCGGGCATGATCTGCATCAATCCCTGCGCGTTCACGCCGGACGTCGCGTCCGCGCGGAAGCTGGATTCCGACATGATGATCGCCGCGATGTAGCAGGGTTCCAGCCCCTGCTCCCCCGCGTACTGCTGAATCAGCTCCCGGTACGCGATGGGATACGCCTGCAGCGTCTCTCTCAGCAGGCGGTCGCGCTTGACGTTGCCGTACCATGCAACCAATCCCACCGCCAGCGCGACTACCAACAGCGCCGCCAATACCTTTCCCCACGCGCTCCGCCGCCTGCGCCTGCGCCGCCGGGGACGCGGCGGGGGCTGGCGGTAGCGCTCATAGCCCGTTCTTCTCTGCATACTTCCTCCGTAACTCATCCGGCGCGTGAGCGCAGGGCCTCGTACAGGCGCCGCAGCTCGGCCCGTGTCTCCTCGATGGGGCGGGCGCTGTCGATCGCGTGTGTGGCGCGCGCGTCGCGCTCCGCCATCGGCATCTGATTCGCGATGCGCGCGCGCACCTGCGTCTCGGTGAGGCCGTCGCGCTCCCGCACGCGCGCGATCTGCGCCTCCTCGGGGGCGCTCATCGCCCAGGTTTCGTCGCAGAGCGCGTCCATGCCGCTCTCGAACAGCAGCGGCACATCCAGCACCACCACCGGCGCGTCCGCCTCCGCGATCTCCCGGCGCGCCTCCGTCCAGACCAGCGGATGAATGATTCCCTCCAGCCGCCGCTTCGCGTCCGGGTTCGCGAACGCGACCTCCGCCAGCGCGGCGCGGTCGAGCGCGCCGTCCGGCGCGAACACCCGTGCGCCGAACTCGCGGCGGATCGCCGGCAGCGCCGCTCCGCCCGGCTCGGTCAGCGCGCGGGAAATGGCGTCCGCGTCGACGTGCGCCGCGCCCAGCGAAGCGAGATAGCGCGCGGCCTCGCTCTTCCCGCAGCCGATGCCGCCGGTCAATCCCAGCACCAGGGGCCTACTTGCATTCACGCCAGTTCGCCCCCATGCTCACATCCGCGCGCAGCGGCACGTCGAGCGCAATCACGCCCTCCATGCACTCCCGTAGCAGCGAAGCGGCCTCGTCCGCCTCGGCCTCGGGGGCCTCCAGGATCAGTTCGTCGTGCACCTGCAGGATCAGCTTCGCCTCCAGCCCGCGCCTGCGCAGCTCCTCGTCCACGCGAATCATCGCCAGCTTGATGATGTCCGCCGCCGTGCCCTGAATGGGGCTGTTCATGGCGCAGCGCTCGCCGAAGGAGCGCAGATTGTAGTTGCCGCTGAGCATCTCCGGAATGTAGCGCCTGCGGCCCATCAGCGTCAGCGCGTAGCCCCGCTCCCGGGCCTCCTTCACGGAGCTGTCCATGTACGCCTTCACGCCCGGATAGCGGGCGAAGTAGCGCGCGATGAAGTCCTTCGCCTCGGCGCGGCTGACGCCGATGTTCTTCGCCAGCGCGAAGTCCGATATGCCGTAAACGATGCCGAAGTTCACCGCTTTGCACGCCGAGCGCATCTGGTGCGTCACCGCCTCGAGCGGCACGCCGTAGACCTCCGCCGCCGTGCGGGCGTGAATGTCCTCGCCGGCGTTGAAGGCGGCGATCATCGTCTCGTCCCCGGCGATGTGCGCCAGCACGCGCAGCTCAATCTGGGAGTAGTCCGCGTCCACCAGCACGCAGCCGGGCCGGGCGATGAACGCGCCGCGAATCTCCCGCCCGATCTCCGTGCGCACCGGAATGTTCTGCAGGTTCGGCTCGTTGGAGCTCAACCGCCCGGTGGCCGTGGCGACCTGATCGAAGCGCGTATGCACCCGCCCCCGCTCGTCGCGCAGCTGAATCAGCGAGTCGATGTAGGTGGAACGCAGCTTCTGATACTTGCGGTACTCCAGAATCTTCCCGCAGATGGGGTACTTCTCCGCCAGCCCTTCCAGCACCTCGGCGTTGGTGGAGTAGCCCCGGTGGTTCTTCTTCTGGGCCGGGATGCCCATGCGCTCGAAGAGCACCTCCGCGAGCTGCTTGGGCGAGTTCAGGTTGAACTGGCCGCCCGCCTCCTCGTAGATCTCCCGGGAGAGGCGGACGATCTCCGCGTCGAAGTCCAGCCCCAGCGCGCGCAGCTCGTCCGCGTCCACCAGGAAGCCCTCCCGCTCCATATCCCGGAGCACGAAGGCCAGCGGCGTCTCCACATCCCGGAAGATCCGCTCCACGTCCTGCACGCGCATCAGCTCCCGCTGCCGCTCCGCCAGCGCGTGCAGCGCGCGGGCGGGGCACTGCGCGAAGCCTTCGATACCTTCTTCCCCGCAGAGCGCCTCCGCCTCGAAGGAATTCCGCTGGGGATTGAGCACGTAGGCCGCCAGCATCACGTCGAAGGCCCGGTCCCGAAGCGGGGTCACGTCCGCGGGCAGCGCCTTGACGTTCCAGAGCTCCACCCGCTCGAAGCACTCGAACAGGCCCGCCGCGGCGGCGAGCGCCTCCTCGGCCTCGATGCCCGCGCTCAACAGATCGCCGCCGAGGGGCACGCGCAGGCTCGCGCCCTCCGTCGCCAGCGTGAAGTCCGCGCCCAGGTGCAGCGCGATCCACGCGCCGCCGGGCAGCTCCGCGCAGCGCGCGCGCAGCGCCTCCAGGCTCGTCAGCTCCTCCACCTTCACCCGGGAAACCGGATTGTGCACCACCGGCAGCGCCTCCGCAGCCGCGTCCGGCGACAGCGCGCGCACCGTCTCGTACAGCTTCTTGGCCGCGACGTTCATGCCCAGCTCCTTCAAGCGGGGCACGCCCCGGATCAGCCTGCCGAGCTTCCAGTTCTCAAAATCCGCCTCCATAGGCGCGGCGCGCACGATCTCCGCCAGCTTCCGGCTCATGCGCGCCTGCTCCGCGCCGCCGAGCAGCCGCTCGCGCAGCTTGCCCTTCTCCCCCGCGTCCGCGCCGGCCAGCACGCCCTCGAGGCTGCCATAGGTCTGGATCAGCCGCAGCGCCGTCTTTTCGCCCACGCCCGCCACGCCGGGGATGTTATCCGAAGTATCGCCCATCAGCGACTTCACGTCAATCAGCTGTTCGGGCGACACGCCATAGTGCTCGCGCACGTAGTCCGGCGTGACCAGGCAGGTGTCGCTGATGCCCTTGCGGGTATAGAGTATGGAGGTGTTCTCCCCGGCGAGCTGGAACGAATCCCGGTCGCCCGTGACGAGCAGCACCGGCCGCCCCTCGGCCTCGCAGCGCTTGGAGACGGTGCCGAGAATGTCGTCGGCCTCGTAGCCGGGGCACTCGAGAATCGGAATCTCCATGCACGCGATCAGCTCGCGGATGATGGGATCCTGCGCGCGCAGATCGTCGGGCATGGGCTTGCGGGTGGCCTTGTAGCCGTCGAAAATCTCCTTTCGGAAGGTGGGCTCATGCATATCGAAGGCGACGGCCAGTCCGTCGGGCCGCTCGTCGGCGATGACTTTGAACAGCATCATCATGAAGCCGTGCACCGCGTTGGTGGGCGTGCCGTCCGGCGCGCTCATCGGCGCCTGCAGCGCATGATAGGCGCGGTACATCAGGCTGTATCCGTCCAGCAGAACCAGGCTTCCCATCGAAAGGCCCCCCTTTTTGAGCACAATCCCATTGTATTATACCAAAATGCGTGACAAATAGCAAACGCTCTATGGAAACCCTTTGTGAAAAAACTTGCCGCGGCGAAATCATCTGCCGAACGCCGCGCAATATCGACAGGGCAATCGCTCACGGCGATCGCGTTCTCACTTTTGCGATCCATGCCAGAGTTTCACAAATCCAAAGCCAGGGGTTCTGCGAACATATTCTAAAATGTACTTTCATTTCGCCTGCGCCCGGGCGTTTGGGCGGCCGCGCGGGCAGCGGGTTCATCGGGCGAAAAACTCAATGCTTTCGTCTATACCTTCCCAGCCAGAAGCGGATCTGAGAAGATAACAGATGTGTCCGATTCTCCTTTCCGTTTCTTCATCCCGCTTTTCGATATGGGATGCAATCCCGCAATCTCGCACGGATTTAACAATGCGCACGCTTGACAGGACGCTCTGTTACGGATATAATAATTCTTAATTCGAGCGTTTGTATCCGAATATATTTCGGAAAACGAAAAGGCGACGACCGGGAAGTAGTAATTCGGCGCTTCCGCGGCTTTCAGAGAGCCCCGTGGCTGGAAAGGGGCAGCCGCTGCCGGGTGAATTCATCCCGCAGGCCTCCCGCTGAAGGCGGACGAAATCCGCTGCGTAGGCGCAGACGGCCGCTCCCCGTTATCGGAGCGGGGCGGAGCGCAGGCTTCGTCCGACGAGGTTCGGATTTTGGTCCGAACGAATTCGAGGTGGTACCGCGTAACTTACGCCCTCGGCACGGCTGTGCGTGCCGAGGGCGTTTGTGCTTTCAGGGAGTTCGAAATCTTTTCCCCGAAGGCAAATTATTCAAGGAGGAATTATCCATGAAAAAGATCCTGTCCGTACTGATCGCTCTCATGCTCGTGCTGTCCGTCGCCGCGATGGCCGAGGAGCAGACCTACAACATCGGCATCTGCCAGCTGGTGCAGCATCCCGCGCTGGACCTCGCCACCCAGGGCTTCAAGGACGCAATCGCCGAGAAGCTGGGCGACGCCGCCGTCATCGACGAGCAGAACGCCTCCGGCGATTCCGCCATGTGCACCACCATCATCAACACCTTCGTCTCCAATGACGTCGACCTGATCATGGCCAACGCCACCGCCCCGCTGCAGGCCGCGCAGGCTGCCACCGACACTATCCCGGTGCTGGGCACCTCCATCACCGACTACGGCAGCGCGCTGGGCATTGACGACTGGACCGGCACCACCGGCATCAACATCTCCGGCACCACGGACCTCGCGCCGCTGGACGGCCAGGCCGCGATGATCCAGGAGCTGTTCCCGGACGCCAAGAACGTGGGCCTGATCTACTGCTCCGCCGAGGCGAACTCCATCTATCAGATCACTGTGATCAAGGGCTACCTCGAGGAGATGGGCTACACCTGCACCGAGTACGCCTTCACTGACTCCAACGACGTGTCCTCCGTCGTGCAGAACGCCTGCGACGGCAGCGACGTACTCTACGTGCCCACCGATAACACCGCCGCTTCCTGCACCGAAGCCATCCGCAACGTGGTTGAGCCCGCGGGCAAGCCCGTGGTCGCCGGCGAGGAAGGCATCTGCTCCGGCTGCGGCGTCGCCACGCTGACCATCAGCTACTACGACATCGGCTACGCCACTGGCGAAATGGCCTATGAGATCCTGGTCAACGGCGCGGACGTGTCCACCATGCCGGTGCAGCCCGCCCCGCAGTTCACCAAGAAGTACAACGCCGAGATGTGCGAGGCGCTGGGCATCACCATCCCCGAGGGCTACGAGCCTATCGAGGCCGCTTAATCCGACCGAACCGAAGAGAGCAGTGGTTCGCCCACTGTTCTCTTCGCTTATTCTGAAAGTTGGGGGAAAGTGCATTGAATCTCTCTACTCTGTTCAACGCCATGCCCGGCGCGATCGCCCAGGGGCTGATCTGGGGCATCATGGCCATCGGCGTGTACATCACCTACCGGGTGCTGGATTACGCCGATCTGACCGTCGACGGCACGATGGCCACCGGCGGCGCGGTGTGCATCATGTTGATGATGAACGGCGTGAACGTCTGGATCGCGCTGTTGTGCTCCATACTGGCGGGCATGCTGGCGGGCCTCGCCACGGGTATCTTCCACACTGCCATGGGCATCCCGCCCATACTGGCGGGCATACTGACCCAGCTCTCGCTCTACTCCATCAACCTGACGATCATGCAAGGCAAGGCCAACCAGGCCGTCAGCGTGACCAAGTTCAACCTGATCGTGAGCTCCCGCTACGTGCGCGAACTCTCGCTGAACAACCCGATCTTCATCTCGCTGATCTTTACAGCGGTGCTGATCGCGGTGCTGTACTGGTTCTTCGGCCGCGAGATGGGCGCCGCGTTGCGCGCCACCGGCGCGAACGAGGCCATGTCCCGGGCACAGGGCATCAACACCAACTTCTGCAAGATTCTGGGCCTAATGCTCTCCAACGGCACCGTGGCGCTGGCTTCGGCGCTGTTCTCCCACTATCAGGGCTTCGTGGACGTGAACATGGGCCGCGGCGCGATCGTCATCGGCCTGGCCGCGGTCATCATCAGCCAGGTGATCTTCGGCCGCTTCTTCCGCAACTTCGCGCTGAAGCTGGCGGGCGTGTCGCTGGGCGCGGTGATCTACTACATCGTGATCCAGATCGTGCTCTGGCTGGGCCTGGACACGAACCTGCTCAAGCTGCTGTCCGCGCTGATCGTGGCGGTGTTCCTCGCCATCCCCTTCTGGAAGAGCAAGCTCAACAGTATGCGGAAGGGAGGCGTGCCCCGTGCTTGACATCACCAATCTGCGCAAGACCTTCAACGCGCGCACGGTAAACGAAAAGGTCGCCCTCGCGGGCGTGAACCTGCATCTGGACGACGGCGACTTCGTGACCGTCATCGGCGGCAACGGCGCGGGCAAGTCTACCACGCTGAACGCCATCGCGGGCGTGTGGCCCGTGGATTCCGGCAAGATCGTGATCGACGGAACCGACGTCACCAATCTGTCCGAGCACAAGCGCGCCTTCCTGTTAGGCCGCGTGTTCCAGGACCCCATGACCGGCACCGCCGCCTCCATGCAAATTGAGGAGAATCTCGCTCTCGCCGCGCGCCGCGGCCAGCCGCGCACGCTGCGGCCGGGCATCACCCGCGCCGAGCGCGAAGGCTATCGCGAGAAGCTCAGGATGCTGGGCCTCGGCCTGGAGGACCGCATGACCACGAAAGTGGGCCTGCTCTCCGGCGGCCAGCGCCAGGCGCTGACTCTGCTGATGGCGACGCTCAAGCAGCCCAAGATGCTGCTGCTGGACGAACACACCGCCGCCCTCGACCCGCGCACCGCGGCCAAGGTGCTCGAAATCTCCCGGCAGATCATCGAGGAAAACCACCTGATGACCATGATGGTGACCCACAACATGCGCGACGCCATCGCCTATGGCAATCGACTGATCATGATGCACGAGGGCCGCATCATACTGGATATCCGCGGCGAGGAAAAGAAGAATCTGACCGTGGAAGCGCTGCTGGAGCAGTTCGCCCGGGTCAGCGGCGACGAGTTCGTCAACGACCGCGCGCTGTTGAGCTGATGCGGACGAACAATTACGAAATTGCGAAGGATCAGGCGCGCAAGCTGTTCCTCAACTGGGACCAGGCGCGCATGATCGAGCGCTGCAAGCTGAACGCCGACGGGGAGTATCTCTACCTCCCCTTCCTTGGTCAGCCCTTCCGCATCGTTCGCGCGACCGGCGCGGCCGAAAATCTGGCGACCGGCGCGGAGGCGAACTTCGAAGAGGCGCTATCGATCTACGACTACCTCTGCCGCGAGCTGCCCCCGCCGGGCATGGCCGGACAGTGGAAGCCGGTGGGCGCGCTGCGCGGCGCGGGCCAGACCAGCCCCAGCGCAGGCGACTTCCATCAGCGGTACGCGGAGCGCTTTCAGCAGCGCCTGCCCGCGCTGCGCAGGGCGCTGGCGGAGCTGGGCGGCCCCTTCCCCGTGGGCGACGTTGCCTGCCGGTTCCCCGTGTTCGACGGCTTTGACGCGGTGTTTCAGTTCTGGGAGGGCGACGAGGAATTTCCGCCCTCGGCACGCTTCCTCTGGGACGACAATACGCCCGACTACCTGAAATTCGAAACTACCTTTTATGTGATGGGCTGCTTTCTGGAGCTCCTGGAGCGCAGAATCGCTGAAATCGACGCGGACTGAAAAAAACAATTGAACAAATCTCCCGCCTTATGGTATAATGTTACCAGCAATAACTGTAAGGCAGGAGGTTTTTTCTTATGGGTATGAATTTTCAAAAGGCTGTGCTGGGCATCGAGTTTGGCTCCACCCGCATCAAGGCCGTACTGATCGACGAGAACCACGTGCCGGTGGCCTCCGGCGCGCACGACTGGGAGAACCAGCTGGTGGACGGCGTGTGGACTTACAGCCTGGACGCGATCTGGGACGGCCTGCGCGACTGCTACGCCGACCTCAAGCGCGACGTAAAGGAGAAGTTCGGCGCGACGCTTACGACGATCGGCGCGATCGGCTTCAGCGCCATGATGCACGGCTACATGGCTTTCGACGCGAAAGGGACGCTGCTCGCGCCCTTCCGCACCTGGCGCAACACCATCACCGGCCCCGCCGCCGCGGAGTTGACGAAGCTTTTCAATTACAACATCCCCCAGCGCTGGAGCATCTCCCACCTGTACCAAGCCATCCTCAACGGCGAGGATCACGTGAAGGACATCGCCTTCTTCACAACGCTGGCGGGCTACATCCACTGGCAGCTCACCGGCAGGAAGGCGCTGGGCATCGGCGACGCTTCCGGCATGCTGCCCATCGACCCTGAGACCAAGGCCTTCTATCCGGAGATGATTGAGAAGTTCGACGCGCTGGTCGCGCCGAAGGGCTATCCCTGGAAGCTGGGCGCGATCCTGCCCGAGGTGCTCTGCGCGGGCGAGGACGCGGGCAAGCTGACCGCCGAGGGCGCGAAGCTGCTCGATCCCGACGGCGACCTGCAGCCCGGCATTCCGCTCTGCCCGCCCGAGGGCGACGCGGGTACCGGCATGACCGCCACCAACTCCATCGCCAAGCGCACCGGCAACATCTCGGCGGGCACCTCGGTATTCGCGATGATCGTGCTGGAAAAGGCGCTCAAGAACGTGCACGAGGAGATCGACCTGGTCACCACCCCCACCGGCAGCCTGGTGGCGATGGTACACTGCAACAACTGCACCTCCGACCTGAACGCCTGGGCGGGCGTGTTCCGGGAGTTCGCCGACGCCATCGGCGCGAAGATCGACGCGAACACGCTCTACGGCAGCATCTTAAACAGCGCGCTGACCGCTGACCCCGACTGCGGCGGCGTGATGACCTACGGTTACTTCTCCGGCGAGCACGTGACCGGCTTTGAGGAGGGCCGCCCGCTGATGGTGCGCATGCCCGACGCCCGGTTCACGCTGGGCAACTTCGCCCGCGCCGTGGTGTTCTCTGCGCTGGGCGCGATCAAGATCGGCATGAACATCCTCGACGCCGAGGGCGTGAAGGTGGACCGCATGACCGGCCACGGCGGCCTGTACAAGACCCCCGTCGTGGGCCAGAAGCTCACCGCCGCCTGCTTCAATGCCCCCGTCACCGTGATGGAGACCGCCGGCGAGGGCGGCGCCTGGGGCATCGCGCTGCTGGCCGAGTACATGCTCAACAAAGCTGAAGGCGAGACGCTGGACGACTATCTGAACAATAAGGTGTTCGCGGGCATGAAGAGCAGCGTGCTCGAGCCCGACGCGAAGGACGTCGCGGGCTTCAACAAGTTCATGGAGCGTTACGTGGCCGCCCTGCCCGCCGAGCGTGCCGCCGTGGAAACCATGAAGTAATCGCAAGCCAATCGAGAAAATATCGTCTGAAAGGGGCCCGTCCTCGCGGCGGGCCCCGCATCGCTTTTAAAAGGAGTTTTCGCCATGTCCACCGCCGCCAGAGTCGTCAACTACATCGTGCTCGCACTGGGAATCGCCATGATCGGCTACTACCTCGCGCTGGGCTTCGCCGTGCGCTTCGGTCAGTCGATGCAGTTTCTCTGGCTGTTGGGAGGGCTGCTGTGCGTCGCGCGCTTCGCCTTCTGGCGCTGGGCGGATCGCGCGGGGCGGCTCCCGTCGTCGCCGCTGCTGCTGCCGCTGCGCGTCGCGCTGCTGGCGGCGGTGCTGTTCTTTTTGGCCGCGGAGGTGCTGATCCTGCTGCCCGGCCTGCGCGAGGCCCCGGCGGGACTCGACTACATCGTGGTGCTCGGCGCGCGGGTCAACGGCACGGTCCCCAGCGGCGCGCTGCGCAACCGCACGGACGCGGCGCGGGACTACCTGGAGGCCAATCCGAACACCCTCGCCGTGCTCTCCGGCGGACGGGGCGCGGGCGAGGACATCACGGAGGCGCGGTGCATGTTTGATCGCCTGACCGCCGCGGGCGTCGACCCGGCGCGGCTGATCCTGGAGGAGCGCTCCACGGACACCGCGGAGAACCTGCGTTTCAGCCGGGAATTTGTTCCGGCGGAGGCCAGCGTCGGGTTGGTCACCAACAACTTCCACATCTGCCGCGCGCTGGGACTGGCCAAGAACCTCGGCTGGCACGTGGAAGCCGTTCCGGTGTTCACAACGGCCATTTCGTTTCCCCACTACATGATGCGCGAGTTCATCGGCGTGTTCTACGAGCTCCTGCGGGGCAATATGAAAATCTAATCCATAAGCGCCTTGGGTTGAGATGCGACGCGCACGAGTTTTCTTGAAGCCCGCGTAGGTCGATTCATTGCTCGGCGCGTTGGACGATCATTTTTTCAATAGGAGCGGCATTGGATGAGATAAATCATTCGAAAAAGAAAAAACTTTTCGCTCCACGTTCATTTGCGGAGCGTGAAATGAATCGCCGCATTTTTGCGCCGCAGAATCAGTCATTTCGCGACAGAATTTAAGGAGGTGATAAACTCAAATCCAAAGCCGTACCTGTTGAAATGTTCCAATTTATTATCGTCATTTTTTATTCTTGTGCGGGATGGCAAAAAAATGCCGCCGCCAATTATTATTCTTGGGAAACAATCAAAAAAAGTGATCTCAAGTATTGACGTGAGAGTAAAATTTGCGCTATAATGATACAGGTAATTGAATCAAGTGCCGAGTGTTTGAAAGAATTGTCGTGAAATGACTGATTTTGCGACAGGGCGAACGGCTCGCGCACGTTACGCATCCCCTCGGTTATACGGGGGCTTTTGCCCTTGGAATAACAAATATTTAAGGAGGTTTTCTACAATGAAGAAAGTCCTGGTTCTTGCTCTGGCTCTGATGCTGGTGCTGGGCACCTGCGCGTTCGCGGAGGGCGACAAGCTCGGCTACACCTGCATGGACGGCACCAATCCCTTCTTTGTGGCGCTGGAGGGCGCGATCCGCGAGGTCGTCGAGGCCAATGGTGACGAGCTGATCTCCCTGGATCCCCAGAACAGCAATGAAACGCAGCTTGCTCAGGTTGAGGACATGATCTCCCAGGGTATCGTCGCGATGTTTGTCAACCCCGTTGACCGCGACGGCATCACCCCCGCTCTGGACGCGCTCGAGGCCGCTGGCATCCCGATGTTCGGCTTCGACACCGAGGTCACCGACATCGACAAGCTCGTGACCTATGCTGGCTCCGATAACTACAACGCCGGTTATGTCTGCGGCCTTGACCTGGTCGAGAAGTGCCCGGACGGCGGCCCGATCATCGTTCTGGATTCCCCGACGATGCAGTCCGTTGTGGACCGCACCGACGGCTTCCTGGCGGCCATCGAGGGCCACGGCTTTGAGGTCGTCGCCCAAATCGACTCCATGGGCAACCAGGAGCAGGGCAACCTGAACGGCACCGATGCGCTGACCGCCCATCCCGACGCGGTTTGCATCTTCGGCGGCAATGATCCGACGGCTCTGGGCGCGCAGGCTGCCGCTGAGGCCGCTGGCTCCACCGCTCTGATCTACGGCGTTGACGGCTCCCCGGACATCAAGGCTCTGATCGCGGACGGCAAGGTGACCGGCACCGGCGCTCAGTCCCCGATGACCATCGGCAAGACCATCGCTGAGCTGTACTACAAGTGGAAGGCCGGCGAGGAGATCGAGTCTCGCTATCCCATCGAGACCTTCATGATCAACTCCGACAACATCGACGAGTACAACAACGGCGGCTGGCAATAAGCCGAAACCCGCGTTTGTATGACGCGCACCCCGGCGGCTCTCGCCGCCGGGGCGCAAAGTTCGAAGAGTGGCTTTGTTCTCTCAGAGCAAAGCCGCTTTTCGAATCGGGCTTCCCATTCGAGTTCCGGTTGAGTTCCAGAAACAAGAAACGGTGGTGAGACTCAGTGAGCGAATACTTGCTCGAAATGAAAAACATCTGTAAATCATTTCCGGGCGTCAAGGCTCTGCAAAGCGTGGATTTCCAGCTCAAGTCCGGCGAGATTCATGCGCTGCTGGGCGAGAATGGCGCCGGTAAATCGACGCTGATCAAGGTTCTGGGCGGCATCTACCATCCGGAGGAGGGCAAAATCTTCATCGATGGCAAGGAGGTTGCCATCACGAGCGTCAACAGCGCCCGCGACAACGGCATCTCCATCATCCATCAGGAGCTCGTGCTCGTCCCCCACATGACCGTCGCCGAGAACATCTTCCTGGGCCGCGAGCCCATGGGCAAGTTCGGCGTCAACCGCGTCCAGATGAGCCACGACGCTCAGCGGATGCTGGACACCTTCGATCTGGGCATCGACGCCGACAGCCAGATCGCCGATCTGAGCATCGCCCAGCAGCAGCTGGTGGAGATCGTCAAGGCGATCTCGTTCAACTGCCGCATTCTCGTGATGGACGAGCCCACCTCCTCCATCTCCGACCGCGAGGTCGCGCATCTGTTTGAAATCATGCGCGATCTGGCCAAGAAGGGCGTCGGCATCATCTATATCTCCCACAAGATGAGCGAGCTGGACGAGGTGTGCGACCGCGTGACGGTGCTGCGAGACGGCACCTACGTGGGCACCCGCGTCGTCGCCGACACTCCCAGGGACGCGCTGATCGCCATGATGGTCGGCCGCGAGCTGAATCAGTATTACACTCGCGACCACGTCAAGTCCACCGACGTCGTGCTCAAGTGCGTGGACATCGACGATGGCAAGAAGCGCCATAAGCGCGTCGATCACGTGAGCTTCGAGGTGCGCAAGGGCGAGATCGTGGGCTTTGCCGGTCTGGTCGGCGCGGGCCGCAGCGAGACCATGCAGTGCCTGTTCGGCCTGACTCCCGGCTCCACCGGCGAGGTATACATCGAGGGCCAGAAGGTGCACATCCGCAACGCGGTGGACGCCATGCGCCACGGCATCTCTCTGGTGCCGGAGGACCGCAAGCTGGAGGGCCTCTACCACGTGCAGAGCGTGCGCTTCAATTCCACCATCGAGGTGCTGCACGAGTTCATCGCGCACTTGCATGTGAACGAAACCCGCGAGGCGCAGATCACGCAGGAGTTCATCGACAAGATGCGCACCAAGACGCCGTCGCAGGATCAGACCGTGGGCAACCTCTCGGGCGGCAACCAGCAGAAGGTCATGATCGGCCGCTGGCTGGCCACCAACCCGAAGCTTTTGATCCTGGACGAGCCCACCCGCGGCGTGGACGTCGGCGCGAAGGCCGAGATCTACGAGATCATGAACGAGCTGACCAAGCAGGGCGTCTCGATCATCATGATCTCCTCGGAGCTGCCGGAGATCATCAACATGGCGGACCGCGTGTACGTCATGTACGAGGGCAGGGTCACCGGCTGCATCGACTACGAGAACCTCAGCCAGGAGGCCATCATGAAGCTCGCGACACTAGAAACGGCAGGAGGACAGAGCAATGGTTGAAAGAATCGGCAAGAGCGTAAAACGCTACTTTAAGGACAACCTCGGCATACTGTGCGCGCTGATCGCCATGGTGCTGTTTTTGTACATCTTCCCGCGCACCCACAGCACGTTCCTCACCAAGACCAACATCTTCAACGTGCTTCGCCAGAACGCGCCGAACCTGCTGCTCTCCTGCGGCATGACGATGGTCATCATCCTGGGCGGCATCGACCTGTCCGTCGGCTCCATCATCGCCATGTCCGGCGTGCTGGGCGCGGGCGCCGTGGTCTGGGGCGGCGCGCCCGAGATCGTCGGCATCCTCGTGGCGGTGCTGTCCGGCCTGCTGTTCGGCCTGTGCAACGGCTTCATCATCGCCAAGACGCAGATCCCGCCGTTCATCGTGACGCTGGCCTCGATGAACATCGCCAAGGGCATCGCCTACGTGTTCTCCGGCGGCAAGCCGATCCGTTGCATGACCGACGCCTGGAAGTTCCTGGGCGCGGGCTTCGTGGCCGGCATCCCCACCCCGGTGATCACGATGTTCGTGGTGTTCATCATCTCGGTGCTGTTCCTGAACCGCACGCGGCTGGGCCGTCACATCTACGCGGTGGGCGGCAACGACACGGCGGCGAAGTTCTCGGGCATCAGCACGGCGAAGGTCAAGTTCGTGGTGTACAGCTTCAGCGGCCTGATGGCGGGCCTGGCGGGCATCACGATTGCCTCGCGCCTGTATTCCGGCACGTGCAGGTCGGGCGACGGCGCTGAGATGGACGCCATTGCGGCGGTGGTCGTGGGCGGCACGTCCATGTCCGGCGGCTCCGGCCGCCTGGGCGGCACGCTGATCGGCGCGCTGATCATCGGCATACTGACCAACGGCCTGAACCTGATGGGCGTCAACTCCGACTGGCAGTACATCATCAAGGGCGCGGTCATTCTGCTGGCCGTGTATGTGGACTTCCTGCGGAGCAACAAGAAGGCGAAATAGTCGGGTCGGCAGGGCCGACGGCCTCCTGCTGCCGCGTTTGAGCGACGGGCTTTTGACCCCATAGATTCGAGGGTCAAAAGCCCTGCGTTGATTCGTCGATTGTTTGCAATGTACGAAGTACGAAATCCGACCCCACATATTCAAGGGCCGGATTTCTTGCGCCTTTTTTAGCTTCTTTGCCAGCTTTAACACCCTTCCGATACAACGCATGTAACGTAGAAATCTGACCCTCAAACCTATGGGGTCAGATTTCGTGCTTCGTACTTCGTTTTCATTCGATGCGCGGCACAGGCCTTCCGGTCCTTGAATCTATGGGGCCGGAAGGCCTGCGCTCAGGCACGGCAGTTAGCGGAGGCCGGTTTACAGCCTGCAATCGAGTTCCTTGAGCGCGCTCACCACATAGTCATAGATGAAGTCCTCGGCCTCGTCCATGGGCTTCTTCTCCTGCATGGATTTGTCGCGGGCGGAGATTTCGATGGTGCCGTTCTTGAGACCCTTGGGGCTGACGACCACGCGGAGCGGCACGCCGAAGAGATCGGCGTCGGAGAACATCACGCCCGCGCTCACCGGGCGGTCGTCCCAGAGTACCTCCACGCCGCGCGCGGTCAGTCCGTCGTAGAGCTTCTGGCTCATGGCGGCGACATCTTCGTTGTCGGCGCGCAGGGAGCAGATTTCCACGTGCCAGGGCGCGATGGAGATCGGCCAGATCGGGCCGTAGTCGTCGCGATGCGCCTCGCACACCGCCGCCGCCAGGCGGCCGACGCCGATGCCGTAGCAGCCCATGATCGGGTTCTTGAGGCTGCCGTCCGCGTCCACGTAGGTGAGGTTCATGCTCTCGCTGTACTTCTTGCCGAGCTGGAAGATGTTGCCCACCTCGATGCCGCGGGAGGTGTACACGCTCTTTTTGCCGCACACCGGGCAGATGCCGCCGTCCACAGCCTTCGCCACGTCCACGTACTCCACGTCGCCCATCTCGCGGGGGATGTTGAAGCCGATGTAGTGCTTCTCCGCCTCGTTCGCGCCGGTGGCGAACCAATTGACGCCCTGCAGCGACTTGTCATAGACGATCTTCACGCCCTCGGGCAGGCCCTTCGGGCCGATGGACCCGGCGTGCAGACCGCAGTCCTCGGTGATCTCGCCGGGGTGCACCTCGGCCTTCAGGTAGTTGCGCAGCTTGGTCTCGTTCACGTCCAGATCGCCGCGCACGAACACCACGACGAACTGATCCGTCAGGTTCTCCTGGTACACCACGGCCTTGCACGTCGCCTTGGGATCGATGTGAATAAACTCGCACAGCTCTTCGATGGTCTTGACGCCGGGCGTGGAGATCTTTTCGAGCGGCTTGAGCTCGCCCGGCTCGTTGTCAATGATGCAGGGCGCGGCCTCCATGTTGGCGCGGTAGTCGCAGTCGTGGCAGAGCACGATGGTGTCCTCGCCCACGGGCGTGAGCAGCATGTACTCATGGGAAACCTTGCCGCCCATCATGCCGCTGTCGGAGGCGACCGCCACGACCTCGGGCACGCCGCAGCGCCGATAGATGCGGTTGTATGCTTCGTAGCACTCCATATAGTAGCGCTCCAGATCCTCCTGGGAGGTATGGAAGGAGTAGCCATCCTTCATGCGGAACTCGCGCACGCGAATCAGTCCGCCGCGGCAGCGGGGTTCGTCGCGGAACTTGGTCTGGATCTGATAGATCATGAAGGGGTACTGGGTGTAGGAATCCATCACGTCGCGCACGAAGTGAGTGGCGGCCTCCTCGTGGGTCATGCCGAGCACCATGTCCGCGCCGGAGCGGTCCTTGAAGCGCAGCAGCTCGCTGCCGATGCTGTCGAAGCGGCCGGACTCCTTCCACAGCGTCGCGGGCATCGCGACCGGGAACTGCACCTCCTGGCCGCCGATGCGATCCATCTCCTCGCGCATGATCTTCTCAATCTTGTTGGTGATGCGGCTGGTGATCGGGAACAGCGTGAAGATACCGTTGCCCACGGGCTTGATGTAGCCGCCGCGCATCATCAGCGCCTGACTGGCGATCTGGCAATCGGCGGGGGTCTCCTTGTAGCGCTTGGAAACGAGATTTCTGACCTTCATACATTCATCCTCCTGAATAAAAACACCTCCGCCCCGCGCAGGGGCGAAGGATTGCTTCGCGGTACCACCTTGCAAAATACTCATGCGCCCTGTAACGGGAGCGCCCGGCGGGGTTTCGCAAGGCTGCGCGTTCCCCCGCGAACTCGGGAGGCCGGGGCGCCTCTCTCCCCTGCCGCGCGCCTTCCAGCCGCGTGCGCGCTCTCTAAGGACAGGAAAAAGCCGCCTTCTCCGTCAACGTTCCCTATCATTATAACAGAAAGGGCGGCAAATGCAAGTGAAAATTTGGTTGCGTAGTGGGATTAGACGGAATAGGGATTGGGTTTGAAGAACAGCGAAACCAAATCGACCAGCCAGCCGATTCCAAGCAATCCGACGGTGCAGAGATAGAGTATGCCCATCCCTTTCTTCCCTTCATAAAACTTGTGCGCTCCAAAAATGCCCAGGAACAAGCAGAGGAAAAAGGCGGCCCATTTGTTCCTTTTTCTTCCCGGATAGCGTCCATAGCCGCCGTTGCGATTCTGATTGACATTGGTGTTGACATTTGCGCTCGTATTGGAATTGTTGATCACGATATTGGGCTGCTGCGTTTGCGCCTTTTCACTGCGCAACTCCTCCACCTGTCCGCCGCACGCAGGACATACCACTGCCTGAACGGGAATCCGCGCGCCGCAGTGCTTGCAAAACTTCGTTGGCTGATGGTTCATCTCTCGCATCTCTTTTTCTTCCACGGTTCATCGCTCCTTCGCATCGATCTAGCCTTATTTTAGTAAATATCTTTATTCTTGTCAATAGTAAATATATTTACTAATTCAATGGTTGATGGATGATCTCTTGCTATAATGCAAATACTGATGCGAGAGGGAGTTCATCGGTATGCAGTATGTGCGAAGGATACGCGATCTGCGCGAGGATGCGGACCTCACGCAGCGAGATGTCGCGACCATATTGGGCACATCGCAGACCATGTACGCCCGCTATGAGCGCGGAGCGAACGAGCTACCCATCCATCATCTGTTGAAGCTCTGCGAGCTCTACAAGGTTTCTTCCGATTATATCCTCGGGCTCACGGACAGCCGCAGGACCGGCAGCAGGAAGTAATGCGTTCGCGCAACGATTCACGATGAGCACAGCAGTGAAAAGTGCGCGATTGAAGGGTCTTTCAATGCGAATGGTGAATGATTAAAGCGATCACAACGGATAAGGACAGACTATTTTCGCATCGCATATTAAAATTCATACCCTGACCGAAGTTCGGCCGGGGCACTCGAATATTCCGCAGTATTCATTCAATTTCGATTTTGAATCAGGCGACCTCCAACAGCTTCTTGTTGATTCGCGCCATCACTTCGATGTAGTAGGCATCCTCCTCGGCAGTGAGCTCATCCTCGTCGATCGCATTCAGCTTCTCCATGACATCGGCATATTGCGTCATTAAACTGGCATATTTTCCAAACGCGCCGAGATCGGTCATATTGTCCTCATCATAATTCTTCATAAAATCCACATACTCGTTGAAGAATGCTTCATAGCTGTCCATAAGCGCCCTGAAATCGGATGATACGGTGCCGGATGCTGATTCTTTCGATTCCGTCATCGCATTTGCTTCGACGGCGGGCAATTCCATTGAATTTTGTGCTCCCCGATCCGCGACCGCATCGCGTGAAACGCCTTCTCCGGTCGGAAAGCCCACCTGATCCACGACACTCGAGCTACCGCGAATCTCATCCAGCACATCCGCCAAAAATACGGTCGCCGTGCTGGCCAGAACAATCGCGAGCACCGCGAGAATCAGCGCCCAAATCCAAAAGGACCGGGCAAAACTGCGGCGATTGATGTTTTTATCGCTGAATGTAAACACGAGCAGAAATATCCAGCCGATAACCGGGATCATGAACAAGATCGAATAGCCGACATATCCCCATGCCGAAATTGGACGATACGCCGGGTGGCCTCTGTAATACCTCATCTTCGCATTCCCCTCTCGTTCCTCCGCCCATATGCTTCCCTTTGCTGTTCTATTTGCAGAAGATGCGCAATCATTCCTTCTGGGAACATCGCGAATCATATACCCCCGTCATAATTTTTGAATAACTTCTCTTCCCCGTATTGTAAATCGGTTTGCGGCGGCTTTTGTCTATCCGAGCTGACATTTCCGATATTTTACAATTCATCGCGCGGGGAATTTGCGCACTGATTTCCACGTCTAAATCTCCGTCAAACACGGCATACTGCTTGCGTATGAAATTTCAGAAAGGCGGAAATTGAATGAGCGAATATGAAGTGCTCGTGCGCACTGTCAAGCCCTGCCCCGGTGAGGCGCATGACAAGGAGACGTTTCTGGAAATCGAGGCCGACGATCCTCTCGACTACGTGCTGGCAAACGCGCCCTATCCCATCCTCGACTACGTGGAGAACCTCAACGGCGAAACCATCGTCACCACCGGCGACAAGAAGGGCAACTTTGTGAAGTATACCTTCACCAAATAAAAGCGCCCCCGGCGGGCGAACCCGTCGGGGGAAATGCGATTGTATGCGCTTACGCCTTCGGCGGAACCGCCTTGACCTTCTTCAGGTTCACGAAGCGCGGCAGGCCGTTCTCGATCTTGAGCTGGGTCTGGCCCTGAATCAGGGGCAGGCAGTAGTCGATGAAGCCCTGCTTGATGCCGTCGCCGGTCTCGTTGATCCACTCCAGCGGCACCTTCTTCTCGGTGTTCGCCACGATGGTCAGGTCGAACAGCTCGGTCTTGCACTCGTACTTACCGTTCTCGCGGGTGCAGACGAAGCCGACCATCTTATCGGTCACACCGGCCACGGCGTTGTCCACGGCCGCCTTGCCCGCGGAGTAGGACTCGTCGATGTCGGTCTGGGACGCGCAGTGCGCCGCGCAGCGCTGGAGCAGCGAAAGCTCAATGCCGCGCACCTTCGCGCCGGTCTCCGCCTTGAGGCGGTTGGCCAGGAAGGAGGCCAGGCCACCCAGCTGGGAGTGACCGAAGCTGTCCTTCACAGCGGTCGCGCCCGCGCTGGCGTACTCGGTGATGAACTTGCCGTCCTTGTCATGGATGCCCTCGGAGACGACCACCAGGCACTTCTGCTTCTCGGCATAGATCTCCTTCACCTTCGCGGTGAACTTGTCCATGTCGAAGTCGACCTCGGGCAGGTAGATCAGATCGGCGCCCTTGCCGCAGTAGCCGGCCAGGGAGGCGGCGGCGGTCAGCCAGCCCGCGTGACGGCCCATGCACTCGATGACGGTGATCATGCCCTTGTCGTACACGGTGGCGTCGCGGTAGACCTCCATGACGGAGGTGGCGATGAACTTCGCGGCGGACGCGAAGCCCGGGCAGTGATCGGTGCCGGCCAGGTCGTTGTCGATGGTCTTGGGGATGCCCATGCAGCGCACCTCGTAGCCGTTGCGCAGCATGAACCTGCTGATCTTGTTGCAGGTATCCATGGAATCGTTGCCGCCGTTGTAGAAGAAGTAGCGGATGTTGTACTTCTTGAACATCTCGAGAATCTTGATGTAGTCGGTCTCGTCTTCGTCCGGATCGGCCAGCTTGTAGCGGCAGGAGCCCAGCGCGGAGGAGGGCGTGTACTTCATCAGCGCCAGCTCATCCGGATCCTCCTTGGACATGTCGATCAGATTGTCGTTGAGCAGGCCAACGATGCCGTTGCACATGCCGTACACGTTGGTGATGACGTCGCTGTCCAGCGCGGTTTTGATCGCGCCGTAGGCGGAGGCGTTGATGACAGAGCTGGGGCCGCCGGACTGGCCGATGACCGCCGCACCGATGAGCTTATTCATAATCGCAAAACTTCCTTTCCAACAGTTGGATTCTCACGGGAACCAATCCCTATGATTTCAATATAAAATTTAGCACAAATCCCCATGCTTGTCAAACGCGCACAGGTAAAGATTTGCCTAAGTTGGCCTGCCGCGCTCACATCGCGCGCAGGCCGTCGCGCTGTTCGGGCGAAAGTACGGCGTCGCAGGCCTCCTTGAGCGCCGCGACGTGCTCCATGCGGCTCACGCCGGCGATGGGGTACGTCGGGAAGGGCTGACTCGTCAGCCACGCCAGCGAAAGCGCGCCCACCGAGATGCCCGTCTCTCGCGAGAGCCGCTGCGCGCGTTCCAGCACCGTCAGGTTTTCCGGGCAGAGGTAGCGCCTGCGGCTCTTATCCGTGAGGGCCGCCTCCCCGCTCGCGTCCATCTTCGCCAGAAAGCCTTTTGCCTGGGACGAGAATGGCACGCAGGGCAGCGCCTCGCGCCGGTGCAGCGCATAGGTTTCCGCGTCCATCTGGCAGAGGGTGTCGTCCTCCACGATCACCTGCCGCGCCAGGCTGAACTGCGGCTGATTCGCCGCGATCCGCACGAGTCCGCGCTCCCGCGCGCAGGCCAGCGCCGAAGCGATGCGGTCCGGCCGCCAGTTCGACACGCCCACGAAGCGCGCCATGCCGCGCTCGCAAATCTCGGTGAGCGTGGTCAGGATGTCCTCCACCGGGCGGCCGCGGTCATCCCGGTGCAGCCAGTAGATGTCCACGCGGTCGGTGCGCAGATTATCCAGGCTGCGCCGCAAATCGTCCAGCACTTCCTCCCGGCTCAGGCGGCCGGTATGCATGGCATGTATGTCCGGGTGGCCGCCCTTCGTGCCCAAAACGATCCCGTCCCGGCAACGCCGGTCCTCCATCCAGCGGCCGATCACCTGCTCGCTGCCGCCCTGAATCTCGCGCGCGAAGTCGCCGTAGACGCGGGCGGTGTCGATAAAGTTGCCGCCGATTTCCACGTAGGCGTCCATGAAATCCCTGGCCCGGCTCTCTTCAATCTTGCCGCCGAAA
The DNA here is from genome assembly GCA_947596085.1 of uncultured Clostridia bacterium. Classification (GTDB taxonomy): domain Bacteria; phylum Bacillota; class Clostridia; order Christensenellales; family Aristaeellaceae; genus SFTH01. The sequence goes on from CANQEW010000005.1 coordinate 68,165, forward strand.
TCCATCGTCCCCAGGGCGACGACCGACGTCTTCCGCCCACAAAAATCCGCGTACCGCATGGTTTTTCCTCCCGTGCAATTTGGCTTTATTATAAACAATGTTAAATGAAAAAACAATCCCTCGCCCCGAATTGCGGCGAAAGTGCGTCATAAATTCTATATGAAAAACATATACTGTATAAAATGTGCGGAAATACAGGCGAATATACCGTGTATATATACATTTTTTCATAAGTTATTCGCAGGAATTTGCAGGGAAATCGTCGTATATTCTCTTGTATATTCACGAATTGCATTCGCATATACATTATTTTCGCCGCACGTGAGGGGAGGATTTCAATTTGAATAAAGTGAAAGAAAGGCTGGCTGGCTGGTCGAAAGACCGGGCGCTTGTCCGAACCGCCGCGGGGGTCGGAAGCGCGCTCCTGCTGCTGATCGTCTGCTTGTGCATAAGCATCTATATGCGGTCAAATATTCAGCATCGGTATACGTCCGCGGCAAGCCGGATACAGGAGCAGACCTATCAGGGGTTGATCCAGATGAGCGAGCTCTTCGCCCGGGTGGACGACCCCAGCGTGGATGTTCAGCACAAGCTCATTCCCGAACTCAAGGCCGAGTACGCGGGCGTGTCGGCGCTCAACACCGCCCTGGCAGAGAACTTCGGCGCAAAGCGGGCGGTGCTCACCCAGGAGCAGACCGACGCCTTCGATGCGGCGTTCGACGAGTACAGCACCGCCTACCGGCAGGGACTCGCCACTGGGCTCGCCCAGGCGGACATGTCCGCCTGTATTCAACAGGTGGAAGCGATGATCGACGAGCGCTACGCCCCCGATGTAGACCCAACGGAGCCGGTAGTCGTCATCGACGGCTCCTCCGGCGAGATCAAGAAATCGTGATGACCATTCCTGCCAAAACGCAAAGCGTCCCCCGGCCTGCCGGCCGGGGGATTATCTTTACTCTCTGTCGCTCTCTGGTCCATCCGGAACGCCGGAAGGCGTTTCGGCCTCGGGCAAACCCGTGGCGACGCTGGTGAGCAGTGATGCCACTGCCGCCAGCGCGCTCGCACTCGCAACCATCGCCCAGTCCACTTCGTGAAGCAGCGCCGTGCTGCCGATGGTGGCGACGGCCGTCTGACAGAGCGTGCGCAGCGCGCGGATTATCGCGCACTTCAAAAAATCTCTCACTTTCATGCCTCCTTCTCCAAATCGTCGATTCGATGGTTTACCACCTTGAACTTCTCATCGAACACCCGCACCTGTTCCTCCAGCCGGTACGTGCGCTCGATCAGCGTATTGTGCGCTTCGACCTTCTTCTCCAGCTGCTCCAGCCGGTACTGCGTCAGCTTTGAGCTGGTAAAGATGCCAAGCAGACTGCCCAGCGCGCTCCCGCAGAGGCCGATCAGCGCCACATGGATGCTCTCCGCCAGCTTACATCACCAACCTTCCATACTTTCCGCTGATCCAGCCCCGCGTGCCCTCGCATTCCACGAGGAGCCAGCCGTTTTCGGCCGTCTCCCCGGCATAGGGGAGGACGGTTCCCTCCTGGAGCACGCGGATCCTCTGTTCGCTTGTGCCCGCTCCCTTGCGCAGCCAACAGTTGCCGCCGGCGATGCGCACGCGGCCGCGCGTATCGCAAGCGTTTTGCAGCGCACGCATCGTTTCCGGCCCGGCTTCGCCGTCGATCTCGCAATCGTGGGCCTTCTGGAACGCGCGCACCGCTTTTTCCGTGGCGTCGCCGAATTCGCCGTCCGCGCCGCACGGGCCGCAGCAATAACCCAGAGCGATCAGCGCTCGTTGAAGCTCCTTCACATCCGCTCCTGTGCATCCGTTTTTAAGGATGCGTTTCTCCGTCTCGGTGGGATTCCCGGCTGTGTTGTGATCCGCACCGTCGTCGACAAGCCGCCTGCGCACCCTGATGAGTCCCTTGTTGCCGAGTTTCGTGCCCGTCTTCGCGCTGTAACGCTGCTTGCAGTATGCGTTCATTTCCGTGGAACGGGGCGTTCCGCTGCCGTGGCCGTAGAGGATCACCTTCCCACTGCTCAGGATTTCCCCCACCATTTCCACGTGCCCGACGTAGCCCGCGCTCGCGCGGCTGCTGTCCGTACCCGCGAACAGCAGCATATCCCCCAAGCGCAGGATCTCCGGGTTCTGAATCGCGCCGTTTTTGATGACGACGGGCACGTCCGCCAGATCCCTGGACAGATACATGCCTACGGTGTTGGGAAGCTTGCTGCCGTTATAGGTGATGGGCCAGCCGCATTCACGGTAGCAGGCCGCGATGGAGCTGGAACAATCCGAATAGTATTTGCCGTCGCCGTGCTTTTTGAAGACGTAGCTGCGCCTGGCCTGGCTGTAGTGATTGCGCCCCAGGATGGTTTTGTATTTGTCGCGCACTCTGACGCGCGCCTCATTTGCGCTCATTGATCGAATCCTCCTCTGTCAGGCTTGGCCACCGGTAATCCATTCGCACTCCTCCGCCGTGATCCACCGATCCACGGCGGCGCGTATGCGATCCGCGCTCCACAATCCGCGATCATAATAGGCTTTCACTTTCTCGAAATTCTTGCTGGTCACAGTTCCACCCCCGTCATCATCGAAATGAAATCCACATCCGCGCGCAGCTGCTGCAGATCCACGGGCAATTCCGGCATCGGTTCCGGCGGCCAGTCTGCGCGGCGCGCATCCTCGGAGCGTTCAACCAGTTGTCCGTCCATCAACTCGTACAGCGCCGCGCCGTGGCTGTCAAAGAGCGTGTCGACGTTGAACTCCTCGGGGACTTCCGCACATTCCCAACCGGTGTTTCCAGTCATGCCGTTTGGATTCGCGCCGAGCACCCGGCCGGCAGGGTCAATGTATAACCACATATCCAAAACTCATTACCTCCTGTTACAATATATTTGCCCCATGTTTGTGGCCGCCAGCCACAGGCGAGGGACAGCTCGTTGCCTCATGAAAACACAAAATAAATTGGTGTGGCCAGACTAGCTATTGTGTTAATATAGTTTATCGAGCCATTGCCATCTGCATAAACAAAGAAATTGTCTCGCCCTTCCATAGATGATGCTGTCCACGTAGATTGTCGGGTACCTCTATCGCCAAGACCTTTTGTTATGTGCCTTCTTGAACCTCTATACAGGTCGAATTGGTTGTATACACCGCCACTAAATTTTTGTGTTGCAAAATATGTTGCTCCAGTTATCTCTGGTTCAAATGGTAGAAACAATTTGCCCCTATGCAGCCAAACCCAACCACTGGCGTTTACATCATTCTTTGTTTTCCTTTCCATATAGGCATACATCCCGTCTGAATCCGGTTCAGAGAATATATATTTACCAATATCATCCGCTTCAATCAATTTTATTATGCCATGTTCCGCATCATTAAACGTCTTGTACATGGCAGACCCAATCCACGGATTTTCTGCTGCATCGTTTTCCCAAACTTTCTCACCTTTTCTCATTCTCATTTGAAATGGGAGCGCATCTCTTGAACCAAATACGATGTGCGGTTTACCAGTTATCAGATTTCCAGTTGTGCCGTATTTCCAATAATGGTTAATCCCGACGACCTCCAGCTTTACGGCGACGTTGTTGCAGGTGCGTTCGAAGTATGGCAGGCATTCTTCAATTCTTACATATCTATCAACCTCAAAAGGACTACCGATTTTTACTGCCGTGTCAGAATAATAGCTGCCTTCAAATATGGTACCTGACGTTGTGTTGACTTTATTTCCAGAAAATTCAGGATTATTATAATAGTCAGTACCAATCTGAATCGAATAGCTCCCATAATCCCAGAACGTACCATTGAGCGTAATCGGCCAGTAGTCACCCACGGAAATTTGGCTGTAGTCCTCAGCGGCAAGAGCGTTGTGGAGATCTTCAGCCGTGCCGAAAACTTCTTTCAAGTTGCGGCCGCCGTAGTCATACGTAATTCCAGCGTGCCGTGGGCAAATATCCTCGGGAGCAGGCGTCCAATCCGTCGCCTTGCTGCCAAATTCGAGCTTAATGTTTTTTACTGATACTGTTATCGCAGTGTCTTGTGGTGGCACTGCAAGTCCAACTTCCTTGGGTGTGGGTGAATCTGTGTTTATGCGTATTTTAACGTTTTTTCGTTCCCAGGCGGTTGAAGCGCTCACTTTTCCTGCATCACTGTAACCTTTATTCGCGTTAAAATCCCTGAGATCGAATGAAGAATCAAACTTAGAACTTGCTTTTATTTCACATGAAAGCATAACTATATCGCCCGCATGCAAACGTGAAATATTGGATTTTCCGTATTCGCTAATTTTATAGAGGATGGTATACCAACCACTGCCTGGTTTTACATTTGATGTACGCTCTATAATATTTCCCGAATTCAAAAGCAGATTCCGACCGCCGATCTCGATTGCGTCGATGGCCTGCGCCACCTGCGCGTCCGTCTGATAGTTCGCGTCGTTCTCGAACTGGCTCACCTCTTCTGGCGCGCCCGTCAGATCGGCGTAGGCCCCGCTCGTCGCCACCGCCGACAGGCCGCTCACATCCCCGGCCTCGTGTCCATGCGCTTCGGGCGGAAAGGTCTCCGGCACGTCGGTCAGTTCGTTGTAACTGTGGACACCCTTGGCGCGGACGCCGGTATCCTTCCACGCCTGCGTCTCGTTGTCATAGATCTCCCAGTTGTCATTCTCCCCGATGCGGGGAGCTTTGCCGGGCTCGCCCTGCGGACCGGCGGGGCCGGTATCCCCTGGGTCTCCCTTGTCGCCCTTTAAAAAGACGGAACGAATCTCCGCCGTGATTCTCGGAAGCGGAAAGTCAAACATACGCGGCAACTCCTTTCAATCGGAAGTCCGGCAGATCGCCGCTGCCGGCAAAAATGCTGGTGACGACGTCGCTGGGATCGTCGCACCGAACGGTTCCATCCTCGTCGTATTCGGGATCGGTCACGATGCGCAGATCCCAGTTGTAATCCCCGGCCTGCATGTCGCGGGTGTCGTCATTGGTGAGATAGATCGCCACGGAACCATCCTCCACGGGAAACACCCTGGAAAACAGCCACCGGACATTTCTTGCGCGCTCCTTACAGACGCCAAATATGGCGACGGTTCCCTCCGGAAAGCGCGCGGGTTCCCCGTCCAGTTTGAGATCGACCACAAACGCCAGAGTATCGCCCAGCGGCAATACGATTTCCTTGGTTTCGGTGTTGATACTGTACATGATTCCCTCCTTCGTTGTTCAGCCCTCGCCGATGATCTTGATGTTGCCGATGGCGACATAGGAATCCTCATCGGCGCGCCCCGTGACGCGGACGCGGACATATCGATACGGCGCGGCGTTGGAACACGCCACCTCTCCGAGCAACCCATTGGAAGGCGCTTCCTTCCAGCCCGAGAAGCCGCCGATGGCGGTCCACGCGCTCCCATCGCTGCTGCCGAGAATCGTTCCCGCAGTCGGGTGGTTGACAGGCGCGCTTTTGCGGGCGTAAATCCGCACGACGATGTTCTTCAGCGCCACATCCATCTCGAGCTGTATCCACGGACTGGCGTCGGAGGACTGGCTTGCCCATGCGCTTTCGAGGTTGTTGTCAAAGGCGCGCCAGGCGGGATAGTTGGAGCTGTACGCGCTCGATGCGCTGGCCATGCAGCTCTGCGAGCTGTTGGAGGACATCGAGCCATAGGGCCGCTGCAGCAGCGCCGCGGCGCTGGTATTCAGCGCGATCCACTGAAAGCCCGGATTGCGGGCGGAGGAATCGCCGTTGAAGAAGCGCAGCGTAAAACCGGCGCTCGTCACATCCAGCACGCCGCAGCAGCAGCGCCCGAAGTTCCCCGCGGTGCTGGTGGTCGCAAAGCTCGCCAGCACGATGGGAGCGTTTTCCTCGGGATAGGGCGCCGGAAACTCCACGGGAAAGTCCTTATAGCTGCCGCCGCTGACGTTTCCCTGCGGAAGAATGGAGCCCACCTGAATTCCCAGCGCGCGCTGGGAGGATGCCTGCCGGGACGCGTTGATCGCCGCGATTCCCCCGTAGAGGTAGGCGGGGTAATCGCTCTCCAATTTGGGATTGCCCTCGGTGGAGGAGGAAAAGCGGCCGAAGGCCACGCCGCCCGTGCGCGCGCCGGAGAGGTGCATGTTCGCGAACGAGCGCATGACCGTATCGGCGTAGGCCGCCTGTTCGTAGGCGTCGCCAAGCGCCAGGGTGACGGTATAGGTCACGCCGAGCGCGGAGCGAAAGCCCGAGAACAGCGCGGGTTTGGATTCGGAGTAGCCCGACGGAGTGAGCGCGGCGGCGATCTGCTCCCGTGTGAGATTGACATCGCGAATGGAACCGTCCGAGCCGGAGCAGGTGATTCGCGCGACGGTGAAATCGTCCGCGTTCGCCTGGCCGCCCTTCGAAATCTTCAGCGCTTTGCAGCGCAGGTACTCCCCATCGTCCGCCCAGGTTCCGCCCGCCTGGCAGCGCTCGAAATCCATGGCGAGAATCTTGGGAGCGAGGCGGTATCGCAGAAAGTTCAGCTTCTGATCCTCCGCCTCGTCGGTATAGTCCCCGCTGGAAAACACGAAGTTGAAGGGGCAGCCCTCCAGCGCGCGGCCGGAATCCCGCCAGAAGCTCGCGCTGTATTCCATTGTGAAGGCGAGCCGGAACGCGCCCGTCTTGCCGGCGGCGATGGAGACCGGCGTTTCGAAGAACAGATCGCTTCCGGCGAGGTGGATGTTTTGAATGCGAACGCCCACGGATTCGATTTTGCGATAGCGGTCGTACGCCGTCCCGTCGATTACCACCGGTTCGCCGACGGCGACGTACTCCCCCAAATCCGGCGTGATGTTGTAGCGCACGGTGTACGCGTCGTTGAGCGTCTGACTGTATTTGTATTCGGCCATTTCATTCGCCTCCCGATATAAAAGCGCAGCCGTCGTCGCTGGTCTGGTAGATGGTGAGCTTGCCGAGTTTCTGCACGCGGTTGCCCATGCTGGTGACGCTTTCGCCGCCGACGAGCACCTCAAACGATCCCGTCGCGTTGATGAACGCCTGCGCGGGCTTGTCCTCGAAGCCGACGTACACGCCTTCGCCCGCCACCTGCCGCAGATAGACCGCCTGCTCGCGCCGGGTCACGCAGTCGTCAAGCGCGCCGCTGAGTTCGCCCACGCGCTCCGACGCGCCGCTCGCGGCGTCCATCGCCTCCGACGCGTCCTGCGCCACGATCTCCAGCGTCCTTTCGCCCACGATCTTGCTCGTGCGCAAAAGCTGCAAAAACGCCTCCCGGGCAAAGAGTTCGTTCACGTCCAGATGCTGGGCGATCATCTGGCGAATGATGGCGTTGTCCGCGAAGATGTCGGTTGCGTTCAGGCAGGCCGCCGTCACGCTGCCCTCGATCAGCTTTTCGCCCGCATCGATGGACAGGTCGGTCACATCGCCGTTGGTCACCTGTTTGAGCCGTGTTTGCACGTTGCCCTGCGCGTCCACGGTGACGGAATAGAAGCGGCCGTCCTCGCCCTTCACCACCAGTTCGCCGGTGGTCAGCGACACCATGTTCGCCTCGGTCACGGCCAGCCGGGAGATCATCAGCCTTCCGGCCTCGCCCTCTGTGATGATGGCCGCGCCGGTGATGAGGTCCTTGATCTGCGCCCAGCCGATGTCCGCCGTGCCGATGCTGGCCTGCGCCAGCGCCGCCACCGCCGCCGTCAGCGATTCGACGTCCGCCCAGTGGATGTCGGCATGCTCGATCACCGCTTGATTCAACTCCGCCAGCGCGGCGTATAGCCGGTCCGTGGTGATCTGCTGGGAGACGATCTCCTGAATTCTCGCCGTCACCGCCGCCACGGAGTCCGCCGTGAGCTGCTCGATGGCCGCCACGGCGATCTTCGCATATTCGATGCTCGCGTTGCGCAGCGCCGTCCCCGGCACGCTGCCCGGCGCGAGCTTGCTGCCGCTGACCCCGCCCGCGGGCAGGTTGTAGCTGTACACCGTCTGTTCAAAGCTGGACAGCTCGCCCAGCGTGACGCTTTCGTACTGCAGGGTCAGCGCGTTCCAGCGATAGCCCGTAACCCGTACTTTGGCCGTCAGCCCGATCAGGTTGTCGATCACCGTCACCGTATCGTTCAGAAACACCGCCTGCAGGCCCGCGTAGTCCGCGCAGCCCTCCGCGCCTTGCAGCAGCACGAAGTCCACCTCCAGGCCGTAGGAAGGAAGGTCGATGCCCTTCTCCGAAAATTCGCGCTCGGCCAGTTCCCGCAGCTTCGCGCGGGCGGCACTGGCGCTGGAAAAGGTCGTCACGCCATCCGGGTCCTTGTCCACCACCTTCACGTCGCAGTCGATTTTGCGCACGTGGGGAAAGGGATAGAGGCCGGCGTTCGGCGATTCGACGTAGTTGGGATCGGCGAGGAACAGGTCGCCTCCGTCCCTGTCCTTGCCGCAGGGAATGACGCGCGTAACGATGCCGGACGCGTCCTCGGCGGCAGTCACGCCTTTGAGGTTCTTGCCCCGGCGGATGGTCACGCCGCTGTCGCGCACAGTGTCCGGCAGCACGTACACGTCCCAGTTGTCCCGCACCAGCAACGCGCCGGTCTGGGACAGGATGCCCTCATCCGGGTCCAACAGGCATTCCACCGGATTCTTCCAGCCGTAATCACCGCTGACCTCGCCCGCGAGCGAGGCGGCCACGTGCAGGCGAAAATCCGCCGGCGCGGCCAGGTTTTCGAAGATATCGCGCAGCGCCTCCCCGACGGCCTTCCTCTCCGCCTCGCAGTCGGTGCCGACGAGGTTCGCGCGCAGATCGTAGAAGATGTGCGCCGCCTTGGCGGTGACGATCCGCTTTTGCGCGTCCCGCTCCACGGAGTAGACGCGGAAGAGCTGCTCACGGCTCTGCACGCAGCGCACGCTGCGCGCCCCGATTACCGCGCCGTCCCGGATCGTCTCCGTCACGCTTCCGACCTGTTTGAGCCACTTGGCGCTCATCCAGCACTCCCTACCGCCCTCCTGCACGATTCCATGCACCCACAGCCGGGAGCCCACCGTCTCGCGGCCGATCTCGGTCAGGCGCGCGCCGTTCTTCAGGCAGCCGTACTTCCTGTGATTGGTTCCGGGGCCGCTGCGCATGTACGCGCCCACGGTGGTCCCAGCCACCTCCCACACGGCGCGCGTGACCGTTCCGCCCCCGCCGTCCGCTTCCTCGTACAGCGGCGACTCGCGCGCGGGCACCGGGGCTTTGACGATGCAGCCCGTCGCCAGCTGCGCCCAGCGCAGCGTATCGTCGATGGGCTGACGCAGCTCCAGCTCGAACATGCCGCGCGCCTCCTCGGAGACGACGCACTCCAGCGGCGTCAGCGCGCCGAGACCGTTCGTGGAGAAGTCCGTGCAGTCCGCCGGATACAGGCAAATCGCCATTATACGCACCTCCATCTGGGCGTGATGACCACCCTGCGCACGGCGCCGGATTCGTCCGCATCATCGCCGGGGCCGCCGTTCAGCCATTGCACCCCGTTGACACCCGGCTGGATTTCGAAGAAGTCGCCGGCAATCTTATCGTTCGCGAGCAGCGCGCCGTCGGCGGTGAACGCGTCCCGTAGCTCGCTGTCCACGATGATGCCGTCCTCCACGCCGGTGAAGAACATCGTCTGCTTTCCGATGGTCAACGAAAAGCTCCCGCTGCCCTCGATTTCGACGCGCGGAAGCGCGGTCGCCGCGCCGGGATTGGTGATCTGCGCGCCTGAGATCGCGATTTCCAGCAGTTCCGCCTCCGGCCAGAGGCGCGGATGCGGCTGGCAGGAGAAGCACACCGTAAACTCATACAGCGGGTTCGCACCGGGCGCGGCGCGTCGGAAGTCGATCTTTTGCACGACGCGCGCGTCGTACATGGCGCTTTCCTCGCCGGAAAAGCGCAACCCTCCCGCGCCGGAGAGCCAGGCGGCGATCTGCCGCAGCTTCGTCGCGGGCGCCATGCAGGCGCGCTTGATCTCGATCGCGCCGGCCGCACCGTCGCCGAGCCAGATCGCGCCGTCTCGCCCGGCGACTTCCTCCCACGATCCCCTCGATTCGCCCCGAGAGAAACCGTGCGCGTCCATCAGGCGAACGCCCAGGTCCGAGGATTTTCTTCCATTGAATTCAAACCACGAGGATTGGATTCTCGCCATGCGCTCACCCCTTCCCGTAGCCCAGCGCGAGGCTGCGGCCGCGCCTGCTCTGCGCGCGCGCCGTCTCCCGCGCCTGAATGTCCGCGACGCGGCGATTGTCCATGGTCAACACGAGCGGGCGGCGGCCCATGGCCTCCGCGAGCGCCTCGTAATCCACGGCGAAGCCGGAGGCGCGCGCGGCGGGAACCGCTTCCCGGGCCACTCCGTAGCCAGCGCCCGCGGGCGGCTCCACCCGCACGGCGGCGCGCACGCTTCGCCGGATGTCCGGCTCCATATCCTCCACGCCTCGGATGAAGCCGAGGTCGAAGCATTCGCCCAGTTCCCGCGTGACCTTCGAAGGCGAATGAATCGCCAGCTCCGCGCGCGCGGCCGCCGCGGCCGCCTTCGCCACGCGGATCGCCGCTGCGACCACGCCGCTGTGCCCCGCGCTGATGCCGCTGGCGAGGCCCGCCGAAAAGCCACGGCCGATGGATGCCGCGCCGCGCAGGCCGTTCCCGGCAGCCGCTGTCGCAGCGGCGCTCACGTTCCCCGCCGCCGTGGCGGCAGTGGGCGCGCCCGCGGCAATCGCCTCGGAAAGGTTCACGACAAGCGCCGCGCCCGCCTCCGCGCCGGCCATGGCCAATTGCGCCGCCGCGTCCGCTCCCAGCCCGGCAAGCCGCGCGGCGGTTCCGTCAGGCGGAGCCGCCAGGCGCGCGAGCTCGCTCGCAAAGCTCGCCAGCGATACCTTCGCTGCCTCCAGTCCGGCGCGAAAATCCTCGTCCTCCAGCTTCAGGGCGACGGAGACCTCCCCAAGATTTACCGCCATTGTCCTACCTCCCTCCTTACTTCAGCCGCGCGGCTTCGCCAGGCCCGTCAGCGCGTCCCAGGCGCTCCGCTCGGCGGCTTCGTTGCGAACGCCATGCTTCTTCGCGATTCGATCATAGTTTCGAAACGCGGCGCTTCCGGGGGAAAGCCCCGCGTAAAGGGCGCGAAACCGCCGCCAGCTCATATCGCTGGTCAACAGATCGATTCCATACTCCCGTTGAAAGTCAGCCTCGATGTGCGCGAACAGCGCTACCGGGCTGACCGTCCTTTTTTTGGCGCGGCCGCTCGCGTCCTTTCGATCTTCACCTCGTCCTCGGTGCGAAACGCCGGTTCCTTCCGCGAAGGCGCGTCTCCGGCGCGCAGCCAGGTGCGCGCGATCAGCTCCCATATGTAGCTCGCGCGGAAATCCGGATGCCCGGTTATGAATTCATAGTCCTCCGGGGCGAACATTCGCTTCAAAAGCGCCACGTTCTCCGCGCCGGAGACGGCGGGGCCGCCGTGCAGCATGGCGTCCACCTTCAACACGTAGTGCCACGGCAGCTCCAATGGCACCCGGCAGTCCCGGCCGAAGATGCGCACGGTCAGTTCCCGGCGCTCCCGCTCGGCGAGAAAGCGATCGAAATCGACGAAATCGTCCTTCAAGCTCATTCCTCCCCTCCGCAGGCGTACACGCGGAAGTCCGCCGCGTAGAGCTGCGTATTGTTGTCGCTCAGGCCGTTGAACTCGAAGCCGCGCTCGGTCTCGACGCGGTTTACGTAGTCGCCCTCCGACAAAAAGAGCAGGTCGCGGCGCTCGTCCAGCTGCCGCAGGATTTCCACGGCCACGCGCAGCGGCCATGCGCCGTCCTCATTCGAGCGGATCACCACCTGCACCCGCGCGCCGTCGGGATCGCCCGGGGCGCGCAGGTCGCCCGCGTAGACGCAGACCGCCTTCACGGGCTCGGCTGGCATGTAGCCGAAGAACACGGCGGCTTCGTCGTCCCCGCCGCCCTCGAAGGGCAGCGCGAGCTTCGCCGCCAGGTAGCGCGCCATCTGTTCAATGATGTTCATAGTCATCCTCCGGCGCGAGGCTGCATTGCGCTGCTTCACGAGGCCGCGCCGACGGTGATCGTCAGCGCGGCGGTCAGGTTGTTGTTCATGGACTTGACGGTGAGCTTCGTCTGGCCCTCGCGCACGCCGCGGATGGACAGGTTCGGCCCGTCGATGGCGTTCAGCGCGGCCACGCCTTCATCCGCGATGGAGTAACTGAAGCGCCGGTTGCTGGCGTCCTCCGGCGTGAACTTTACGACGATCTCCGCCGTCTCGCCCGCGCGCACGCTCAGGCTCGCGCCCTTGTCGAAGGCGATGTTGCTCAGCTGCACGTAGGCCAGCTCCTCGGGCGCGCCCACGCCCTCGAATTCCCATTCGATCGTCTCGCCGTCCTCATCGGCGGAGGCGGTTTCCTTGGTGACCACGCAGTCGTACCGGACAGCGCGCCCGACGGCGTCAGCGACGATCAGCGTCTGATCGTTCTCACAGCCGCCGCCGTTCAGCGCAGCCCGGCGCATGAGATTCTGCCCCGGGTCGCGCGCACCGGTGGTGCGGTCGTAGATGGGCCTTCCGGACAGCGCGCCCGACACGGCGCGGGATTTGATGAACATCTCCGCCCAGACGGAATCGCCGCCCTTGCCGTCGCCGGTCTCGGCCTCCACGTCCACGGACATCTCGGAGAGGCCCTTGATGGGCACCTCCGCATCCGTCACGTTGTCCTTGATCTTGATGGAATAGTCCCTCACGGTGAAGGGACAGCCGCTCTTGCGCATAATCATTTCCTCCTAACGTCCGTCTCAAAGGGCCGCGCGCAGCTCCTCCGAGACGATGTGCAGTATCTCTTGCGCGGCCGCGGGATCCTCGATCGCGTCGCGCAAATATTTGGCCCGGCCTCCGTTGGGGTGATGGAACTCCGTGTGCTCGTGCTGAATCGCGGCATAGGCCGCGCCGTATCGGACGGTGACCTTCCCGGCCTCGGAGTCCACCCGGGCGGAGGCGATCAGCCTGCCGCTTCGCCTCGGGGCGATGGCAATGGAGCGGACGCGCACGCGCTCGCCCGCGCGCAGCAGCGCCCGCTTCCCGGCGGCTTCGGCGCGCGCAGAAACCGCCCGCGCATCCACGCGCGGCGCGCGGCAGTCGATGCGCGCACGCATCGCGGTCACGCCTCCCCCGCGCGGTGCTCGGCGCGCGCCAGAATTTCCAGATGATGAATACCTGCGAAGCCGCGCATGCGCTTGACTTCGGCGATTCGGTAGCTCTCTCCACCCAATTCGACGCGATCGCCGGGATGGGCGTCGACGCTTCGCGCGAACACGCGCAGCGCGCCGCCGGGCGCGACGGAATCTCCGCTGGCGCTCCAGCTGGGCTCGGCCTCGCTCCGGCAGCGAAACGCCTCGCCGCGCGCCGCGTAGGCCGGCTTGCCGCCGCTCTGGCCCTCGCGGGGATACAGCACGGCGATCTCGTTCAACGCAAGCATGCTCTCCCCCCTCTCACAGCCGTTGGGCCACGGGCAGCGCGCGCCGCAGCAGCCCCGCGTTGCGCAGAATCGCCCAGGCGGCGGGGCACAGGCTCGCCTGCGTATACGCCGCGTTGCCCGGCTCGGCCATCGTCACGGAATAGTTCCCCACGGAGAGCGAGGCGACGCCCGGGGGAAGTCCCTCGCCGCCGCCCTGTTGTTCGTATTCCAGCTGCGCGTCCACGGCGTCGTCGAACGCCGCTTCCTGCTCCGCGCCCTCGGGGGTGTTGGGATGGATGTAGGCGCGCAGCCGCGCCTCGATCTGCTCCCGCTCGTCCATGGCTTACTCCGCCGCGCTGTGGCAGTAGATGCCGGCGGCGCGGTTTTCGTATACGTCGGCGATGCCCACATTGCGGTAGCCGAACTTCCAGGCGTCCGCCTCCTGGTTCTGCTCCGGCGGGATCACCTTCGGGGCGACGTGCTTCTGGAACTGAATCACCGCGTCCCTGTGCACCAGCATGAAGTTGATGTTCTTGCCCGCTTCGCCCTTGGCGTAGCCGCCGTCCTCCTGGCCGCCGGTGGTGCCGTCATTCTGCTGAATGGCCGTATAGAAGCGGCTCTGGGGAACCACGATCACCTGGCTGGCCTGCTCCATCGCGGCGCGGGAGGCGGTGGTGTCCAGATCGTCCACCGCGCCCTTCAGCGCGGAGGTGATGAACAGAATGCGGTTCTCGGTGGGCACCTCGGCGTCGTCCATGGCGGCGTGGGCCGCGCGCAGCGCCTCGACCACGGCCTTGCCCGTGCCGAGCGCCGCCTCCTTCTTGCCGATGCCGGTCGCGGAGGCATAGGTCGCCAGGCGGAAGGCGTCCAACTCGGGCACCACGCGGGTGCGAATGAACTCGCCCGAGAGGCGGCCGAAGGCGATGGCGGCGGTCTCCACGTCGTCCAGCGAATCCACGGTGAACATGCGGCCGCGGTCAAAGTTGCACTTGACCGTCTCGTTGGTCAGCGTCACGTCGCCGCCTACGTAGCCGGAGTTGCGGGAGTAGTTCGCCAGGCCGCTCATCTTCATCTTCCAGACGACGAGCTCGTTGGCGTTCATGCCGGCGCGCGCCAGCTCCGGCGCGCCGTCCAGCACGGAGGTGAGCGAGGCGTTTTTGTACACCTCGTCGAGGATGGGAAGGTACTGCTTGAAGAGTTCAATGCTGTTGGACATATCCGAATTCTCCTTTCAAATCGATCATTCGCCGAGACCCGCGGCCATGCGCATGCGCCGCGTCATGCCGCCCTGCGCGCCGCCGTCGGATCTGGGCAGGGAGCGCCCCCTGCGGATGCGCTCGTCCACGCCGCGCTGGACGGCCTCGCGAAACACCTTTTCCAGCGCGTCCACGCTGGCCGCGCAGCTCTCCATGTCGGCGCAGTTGACAAGCGTTTCCAGTTCGCGGGGCAGGTCCCGCGCCTGCAGCGCGTCCACGGCCCAGGCACGCAGCTCGCGGCGGTTGAGCTCGGCCTCGCGCCGGGCGAGCTGCTCCTCGCGCTGCCGCGCGGCCTCGGCCGCGTAGTCGAGGCGCTCGGATTCGCTCATGCTCGCCAGCCGCTCGGTTTCGGCGCGCACTTGCGCGGTGCGCTCCTCGAATTCCTTCCGAAGGCTCGCCAGCCGCCTTTCGACGGCCTGCTCCACCAGCTTCGCGATCTCCTCCCAGATGATCTCGCGCGGCGCTTCGGCGCGCGCCTCCGCCGCGTCCGGATTCAGCGCGACGGCGATGGCATTCTCCTCCATAAAATCATTCCTTTCTTTTTTTAAATGTGATTTCCGCGCGCTCGGCGCGCATGGAAGGGCCGCGCTTCTTCGGCGCGGCCCGGGGCACTTCTTTACGCCGGCGCTTCCAACTTCCTTTGCAGCTCTTCGAGCGTGCCGCTCGCCGAAGCAGCGCGAATCGCGCTCATGAAGTGCTGGCGAAAGTAGCGGTCGGAGCAGCCTGCGCGGCGGTCGATGGCGACGATCTCCTCCAGCAGCCGCAGGAGCAGGTACGCGCCCTCTCGAGAGATCGAAATCTCACCCATGCCGCGCGTCCCTCTCCTCCGCCGCGGTTTCGATTCGCTCAGTCTCGGTTTGCACGGCCTCCTCGCTCCACTCGTCCCCGCCGTGCAGGATGCGCACGCGGGTCTCGGCGCTCGCCGCGTCCGCCTCCCGCGCCAGCTTCGCGATCTGCGCCTGCTCGAGCAGGTTCGCGGGCATTGAGCGCGTCAGGCTGATCTCCACCCGCGCCGCATCCAGCGGAGGAAAGCCGCGCAGTTCCATGAAGCGCGCGAACAGCTTCAGCCGCTGCCGCAACCCCTCCACGAACCAGCGCTGCTTCACGCCCATCAGCTGTTCCAGCCCCCACAGCTTATAGCGCATCGCCACGCCGGAGGCGTTCGCCGCGAAGCTCTCGTCCGAGAGATCGGGCACCATCGACAGCTTGTGGATGTCCGCCGCCAGCGCCCGCCGCAGCACCTCCACGTCCGCCTCGCTCATCTGGCGGGCCAGATATTCCGCCTTGGACTGGCTGTCCGGCAGGCAGAGCGCCTTGTCCTCGCGCAGTTGCCGCCAGGGGGAGCGCCCGCGCTCGTCGGTCTCCAGCGTGCAGCCGGTGAGCACCAGCAGCGCGTTGACGAACTGCTCCTTGTCGTTCACGCGGTCGGACTGGAGCGCGTCGTAGGCGTCGATCAGCGGCAGCACCCATTCGAAGTCGCCGCGCTCGCCCTCGTCGTTCCAATACTCCACCAGCGGCACGCCGCCGAAGTAGTGGGGTTCCACGGAAACCTCCTCGAACGCGCCGCGCAGGTTCGCCGCGCGGTACTCGATCGTGCGGTTTTCGCCCATCACCCACAGCCGCCAGCCCTCCCGTGCGCCGTCGGCGCGGCACTTCGGAATGAGGTACACGCCAAAGAGCGGCCGCATGTCGTAGCTGTCCTCATACACAACGAAGGCGTCCAGCGGCGACAGCGCCGCCGCGTGGGGACGGCCATCCGCGTCCACGTGCACGTACTCCACGCCGCGGCCGTAGATCGCAGCGCCGCGGGCGTTCTCCGCATCCACGGCGGAGATCGAACTCCAGCGGTAGGCATCCAGCACAGCTTCCAGCGTGGGGTGCGGCTTCTCTCCTCCGGGCATAGCGTAGGCCGCCGGTTTGCCGATCAGATATCCGCTGGTCACGGCGACGATGTAGCGCGCGAAGGGATGGGCCACGCGGTGGTTGGGCAGTCCGGGGCTGCGCACGCGCCGCGCGATGGCGCTCTCGCCGCGATACGCGTCGCCCAGCTTGCGCAGGCGGTCGCAGTTGTCGAGATGCTCCTTCAGCACGCTCGCGAGCATCTCCGGCGGCGGCATGCCGTCCGAAAGATGCGCGGGGGAACGTTGAATCATGTTGCAATTGACACCCCTTTCTTTAATAATGCGCTTCAGTACAGGTCGCTCCGGGTGGTGGCCACGCGGCGGCCGATCTCCGGCTCCAGCGCGTAGCGGGCGGAGTCGATGGCGTGATTGTCCCGGTCCGGATACTCGGACAGGATGTTC
This sequence comes from uncultured Clostridia bacterium, assembly GCA_947596085.1. Taxonomy (GTDB): domain Bacteria; phylum Bacillota; class Clostridia; order Christensenellales; family Aristaeellaceae; genus SFTH01. Next base: position 85,113 of record CANQEW010000005.1, read on the forward strand.
CCGTTCCTGTCCTGCGCGTACTCGTAGCCGGAAAACTCCCGGGCGATGTTCGGCGTGCGCTCCGGGTCGATCACGATCTTCCCCAGGTCCCGCAGCCAGCGCAGTCCGTGCTCGACCGAGCCGGGCCCCTTTCGCACGCCCACGGCCTTCACGCCCCGGCGCGCGAGCTCCGCAATCATGCGCGGGTCGGCGCTGTCGCAGCGAACGACCGCGTCGGCGCAGCGCGCCTTCGCCTCCCCGGCGAGCCGGTCGACGCTGTTGCGCGCGCCGTAGAACTCGTCCACCGCGCAGAGCACGCGCCCGCGCCGGTCGTAGGCCCAGCGGGTGAGCGCGTCCGGGTCCGCCGCGAAGCCGAAGTCCAGTCCGCAGTAGAAGCGATCCATGGCCTCGATCTCCGCGTCCGAGATTCGGCGAAGCTCCAGATTGTCGAACACCTGCGCGCCGCTGCCCGTGACTTCGCCCAGATACATGTGCCGGTAGGCGCGCTCGTTGGAGCCGCGCAGCGCCTCGGCCTGAGCGATGAAGTCCGCGCCCAGCCATTTTTCCGGCACGTCCAGATAGCTGCTCGCGTGCACGAGCCGCCCGGGAACCGGCCGCAGCGCCTCCTCGTTCACCCAGTTCCGCGCCGACGCCGGTGGATTGTAGGTATAGAAGGTGACGCCGCGGCTGCCGCCGCGCAGCGCGCTGGCGCGGATCGTGCGCACCGCCTCCATGCCCGAAAACTCCGCCAGCTCCTCGAACCAGAGGAAGCCGAAGTAGCCCCGGGAGAGTTTGATGGACTTCGACTTGCCCGGATCGTCCGCGCCCCGAAACAGGATGCGCTGGCCGGTGGGGCGGTAGCGAATCTCCATGGGCGACACGCGGCAGTCGAAGAACCGCGCCACGCCCAGCCGCTCGATGGCCCAGATCACCTGCGCGTACACCGACTCCCGCAGCGTTGCCGCCACCCTCCGATAGACGATGGCGCTGGGCAGGCCGGCCTCCCCGGCGGCGTCCCGCGCCGCCGCGCCGCGCATCAGGCCCAGCACCAGCTCCAGCGACACGAAGCTCGACTTCGCGGAGCCGCGCCCGCCCTTCAGCCAGTATTCATCGTGGTCCCCGCGCCGGATGTCCCGGTGCACCGGCAGAAAGGCCGGGGCGATCAGCTCGCTCAGGCGGACGCGCGAATCATCCGTCATCCGAATCGCCTTCCGGCGCGGCGGCGCCCGCGTCGTCCACGATCACCGGCAGCTCCGGCTCCGCGCGCAGATTGTCCGTAAACAATCCCAGGTGCTTCCCCAGCAGCTCCAGCGCGCGGTTCTTGTCGTGCATCCGAATTTCGCACTCCACGCCGCTCGGAGTCTGCCTGCGCTTGATCCTCGCCATCGCGGCGGTGTCGTCGTGGGCAATGTTCTCCCGCACGTCCGACGCGGTGATGTCCATCACGTCCGCCATATCCGCGAAGGCGATGCGCGCCAGTTCCCGCACCACGCGGTCGGCGTTCACTCCCGTGCGGCGGGAGCGCTCGGCGATTCTGCGGTCGATCTCCTCCCGAAGCCTCGGCTTCTTCGGGTTTCGCGGCGTGATCCAACACGACGCGTTTCTCGCCGTGCCCGGCGCGTAGCCCGCGCGCAGCGCCGCGTTGACCGCGTTCAGGTCGATCAAATACTCCTCGCAGAATCGCCGCTCGCGCTCGTTCATGCCTCATCCCCCCTTTCCGTGCAAGCGCATTGAAAAAGAGAGCCGCGCCTCTCGGCGCAACTCTCTACGATGCCATTATAGCAGGTTCCCGCATGAATTACTATGCAAACATATGTTCGATTATAGATTTTCTCACGCCGTGCGGACACTTTTGCCGCTCTCAGCTTCGGCAATCAGCGGCGCGGCCATCTTGAGCGCGGCGCTGTGCAGATTGTATACGTTGCGCGGGGTGTAGTTCATCGCCTCCGCCACCTCCTCCCAGGTGCGGTCGTTCAAATAGCGCAGCTCCAGCAGCGCACGCATCCGTTCATCCGGCACGCGCGCGATCACGGCGGCAATCTCCCGCTTCATTTCGATCAGTCGGTCGATCTCCGCGTCCAGCTCGCGCTCCGCGTCCACAATCCGCGCGACCACGTCCATGCGCGCGTCCGCCGCGGCGCTGCCGATGACGCGCTCGCGCCCGTACGCTGCCGTGCGCCGCTCCGCAAGCGCGCGAAGCTGCTGTATGCGCTCAAATCCCGCGTCAATTCGCAGGTTCAAGATGTGCGCTCGCCGCAAATACTCCACCGCCGCATTGTATTCCTGTCTCAAAGTCACCGCATTGTACCTCCATTCTCTGGCGTTCATATAACTGAACACAACATCTAATTCTCGTTCAGTAATTCGCTTTTCTGAACCAATAATAACACGAAGCATGGCCATTGTCAAGCAGTTTTGTTCGTTTATCTGAATTTTTTTCTAAAAGTAGTTGCATTTCCTGAACTCATATGATACAATGGAGGCAGTCCATGAGGGAGATGATCGCATGTCCATCGTATCCGAGCGGCTGGACGCCGCCATGAAGCTGCGAAACATGAAGCAAGTCGATCTGGCGAACCGCACGAGGATCGGCAAGTCGTCCATCTGCACCTACCTCTCCGGCGAGTACGCGCCGAAGCAGGAGAACCTCTACAAGCTGGCTGAAGCGCTGCAGGTGAACCCTGCCTGGCTCATGGGCCGGGACGCGGCGATGGAGCCGGAAGCGCCCACCCTGCCGCATCCGGACCTGCTGCGCGTGCGCAAGCGCCGCGTTCGAATGCTGGGAGCGATCGCCGCGGGCGAACCAATCTTCGCGGATGAGGAGCGCGACAGCTATGTCTGCGCCGACGATGATTTCGAATGCGACTTCGCGCTGCGGGTGTCCGGGGACAGCATGTCGCCCCGGCTGTTGGACGGCGACATCGTATTTTTCCGGGAACAGGACGATGTGTGCGACGGCCAGATTGCCGCTGTGATCGTGGACGACAGCGCGACGCTGAAGCACGTATACCACCTGCCGCACGGCATCCAGCTGGTCTCGGACAATCCCAAGTATCCGCCGATGATCTTCGACGCGCGCAATAGCTCCTACGCCCGCATACTGGGCCTGGCGGTGGGCTATCAGCGAAAATTGGATTGAAAATTCGCACAAAAGATTCGAACACGGCGGGGGAAGACCCCCGCCGCTTATATGAACCCTTCCGAGCCGGAAAGGGAATGATCTTTAGCTGATGCTGGTCATCGCGCAGCCGCAGCGCGGGCAGAGCGAGCCGGCGCCCGACAGGCAGGTAGTGCCGCAGTTGGAGCAGGTGCTCGCTCCGGCCGCCACGGGCGCGGCCGCGCCGCAGCTGTAGCAGCCGCCGGAGGCGGAGCTCACGGTCGCCGTCCCCGTAGAGGCCGAAGCTCCGGCCGCACCGTTGCCCAGCGTCTCGAACGCGCAGGACGACTGGGGGAACAGCGGCAGGCTGAAGAACTCGTCGCAGACGTTCTCCGCGAACTCCTCGGCCGGCGGCACCTCGCAGAAGCCGTATGTAGGAACCAGGATGTCGACCTCGGCGAGCACCTTCAGCACGACGGTGACGCAGACGGTGATCTCGAAGGTGCAGTTGCCCTTGTAGCTGCCGGAGACGCAGATGGCGCTCACGAGGCTCTCCAGCGTGAAGGGAATCACGGAGTCGTCCGGGATGCACAGCAAAACGTCCTTATCCACGGTGATGCTTGCCTGGCCCATCCACTCCTGGCAGCGCTGATCCACGAACAGCACATCCACCGGGACCTCCACCGAGCAGCGCACGCGGCCGTACTGCGGCCGGTCGCACAGGCGCTCAATGCTGAGGTTCGAGATCGTGCCGGCGGTGGTGGAGCTACGGCAGCTCTCAAAGGTCCAGCTTCCATAGGGCGAGGGCAGCGGACAGGGCGTGTTCTCCGCGTTCTCCACGGCCTCCGCATGAGTGATGGGCTGATTCGCGCCGGGGCAGACGCAGACATTTCCGCTGCAGTTGCAGTTGCGGCCGGTGGGGGCGTTCACGTTCGGGCAATTGCTGCTGGGCAGCACGGGCACGATGTTCTGGATGGTCAGCTCCGTGTTGTCGAGCTGCTGTTGGCTGAGGGCGCTGTCGTAGACATTCTTGACCTGTATGCAGACGCGCTTGTTCAGACCGTTGAGCACGTTGCCGGCGCCGATCTCGCCCGGACAGCAGTCGCTGTTCGCATTCTTATAGCTGTAGAAAGACATGCTCATTCCTCCTCGGATGAAGTGTGAACCTCGGCTCACGTTTCATCCTATGCCCGCGCCGAAAAGTGGTGCGGGCATTTGCGCATCCCTCGATCCGACGAATTATTCCTAAAATATGTATAAAATATGATTTTATGTATTGAATTTTACATATTTTTGTAATATAATGGGTCTTAAATGAATTTGGAAGGGAAGCGATGCGCTTGAATCTTCAATATAGAGGGCGAAACGGACGCGCGATCGCGCTGATTCTGGCGGCTCTGCTGACGCTAATGGGGCTGGCCGCCTCGGCGGAAAGCGTGGTGTCGACGAAAAAGACGAAGGTCTATCTCGCGCCGAAGGCCGGCGCGCCCTGCGTGTCCATCCCGGCGGGCACGGTGATGGAGCAAACCGCGAAGCAGGGCGGCTGGATTCGCGTAAAGCGCGCGGGCGTGACCGCCTATATGGCCGCCGCGGATGTGGACGAGATTGTCAGCTTCGATCAAGCGACGGGGTATCTGGCCCAACCCGCTCCCCTGTACAAGGCCTACGGCAAGGCGGCCAAATACGGCACGATTCCGGCCGGCGCAGAGGTCACGGTCTATGCCGTCGTGGGCGACTGGGCCTGCGTGAGCTGCCGCAATTATCGCGGCTTCGTCGCTAAGTCCGCGCTCACCACGCAGAAGCCGGAAGAAGACGTTCAGCAGCCGGAAACTGAGGCGGTGGAGGAGACGCCCGCGAAACCCGCCATTCAGGCCATGGACTGGTGGACGAGCGATATCCAGAACATCTTTGCCCGTGGCGTGACGGCGACCATCACGGACGTCGCCACCGGCATCTCCTGGCAGGAAATCCGCAAGGGCGGCACCAACCACGCCGACTGCCAGCCGCTCACCGCCGAGGATACGGCGAACATGAAGCGCGCCTGCGGCAATTGGAGCTGGGATCGCCGGGCCGTGATCGTCACCATCAATGGCCAGCACTACGCGGCCTCGATGAACTGCATGCCCCACGGAGGCGGCTCCGTCACCGGCAACAACTTTGACGGCCATCATTGCTACCACTTCATCAACAGCCGCACCAGCGGTTCGGACAAGGTGGACGCCGACCATCAGGCCGCCATCAAGAAGGCACTGGCGCTGAATGCGAAGCTGTAAACGACGGCACGTTGTGGAGGACGACTTCCGGCGCGATGGAAGCCCGCTTTTCCGTCAATGCCATCGATGAGAAGATTTTCGCTTGGACAGCAGGTTTTGGATGGAAGAAAATCGTTTTTCGAACCATCGACCTCGGACCGAATAAAATTTTGATATGAGACAGAGCCCCGCGCGGACGCAAAGCCGTGCGGGGATTCCTTCATTCCCCCCGCAGCCTGCGAAATTTCTCCCGCGTGGCATCGCCGCCGCGCAGATGTCGCTCGCGAAGGTTCTTTCGCAGCACCTCGTCCACTTGCGCGCAGAGCTCCGCGTCCACGCGCGGCAGCCGGTCGCGCACGTCCTTGTGGATGGTCGTCTTGCTCACGCCGAACTTCGCGGCGCAGGCGCGCACCGTGGCTCCCGTCTCCAGGATGTGCTCCGCCGCCTGCATCACCCGCAGCCGCACTTCCTCGCGCATTCCGCTCATCTCCCCTCGCTCGCTTCAGGCTATGCCCTCCGCGCCGCGCCGATGCGCGTGCTAAGCCCGCCGCGCGGGGCATAGAATCGCCGAGGAAAGGGTGTGAGGAAATGTCCAACGCAACGATAACCTCCGGGGAAGTCCTGTTTCAGGGCGTGACCCTCAACGAATTTTCCCCGGCCTACGATCTGTCCGCCGCCCAGAGCGACGGCGTGGGCGCGGCGATCCTGCGCGCAACCGCCGGCGAGGACTACACCGACGCGAATCTCGCCGCCAACGCCCAGTCCGCGCGGGATGCCGGCCTCCGGCTGGGCTTCTACCACTATCTCATCGCCGAAGACGAGGACATCGCGCGCGCGCAGGCGCGCTTCTTCGCAAACGCGGTCTCCGGCTATGAGGCGGCGCTGCGCCCCGCCATGCGTTTCGACGCGCTGAACGGTCTGAGCTTCAACGACGCGAACCGAATCGCCTGCGCCTTCCTCTCCGAAGTGGAGTCGATTACGGGCGTGACCCCGGCGGTCTACACCGACGCCGAGAGCGCCTGTCTCGTCTGGAATCGAAGCGTGGCGGAGAAGTACCCGCTGTGGATCATCGAGGAGGGCGGCGCGGAGCCAAACCTGAGCTGCTCCCCCTGGAAGTCCTGGGCGGGCTGGCAATACGGCAATCTCGGGAGCACCGCCTGCGAATCCGGCGGCGCGCCGCTGAGCCGCTTCACCTCCGACATGCTCGCCCAGCAGATCGTACTGCGGGACGCGCCCGCCGCCATTGCCGCGAGCGGCGGCGCGAAGAAGCTGATCTGCGTCACCGTCAACCTGGGCGACACGCTCTCCGGCATCGCCCGGCTGTTCGATACCACGGTCAATGATATCGTGAAGCTCAACGCCATCCGCAACCCGAATCTCATCTTTCCCGGCCAGCGGCTGTACCTGCGCGTAGCGGATTCGGTGCCCTACCCCTGCTGCGATGTATACACCGTCAAGCGGGGCGACACGCTCTCCGGCATCGGCGAGCGCTTCGGCGTGCGCTGGCGCACGCTAGCCTCGATCAACGAGATTCGCAATCCGGATCTCATCACCCCCGGCCAGCAGATCAAGTTGGGCATCTGCTCAGGCGCCGCACCGGAGCCGGAGAAACCGGATTTGAGCTGCGAAGTGTACACGGTCAAGAAGGGCGACACCCTCTCCGGCATCGCCGCGCGCTTCGGCCTGAACTGGCGCACGTTGGCCTCGATCAATAACATCCAGAATCCAAACCGCATCTATCCCGGCCAAAAAATCAAGCTGGGAAACTGTCCGACCGACTGACGATAAAACAGCAGCAGGGCACCCCCCAGAAGGGAGATTCCAAAGAACCTCAGGTTCTTTGGTGGGTCTGGGCAAGGCCCAGCGGGTCCGGGCAGCGCCCAGGAGACCGATATTGCACCCGCCAGCCGCCGCGTCCGTATAGCGGACTTCTGTGCCCATAGATTCACGGCGCAAAAATCATGCGTCGCGCTTCCCCAGCGGCCCGCGCATGGAGTCTGGCATCCAAAAATGCGAACAATCGCTCCAACTCCTCCAAGCGCGGGCCGCCGAAGCGAGTTTTGGTATGGGAAGCCTGGCTTCCCATACCAAAGAGCAACCGAATCCCATCGCATCTCCTTTTCCCGCCACCGCAGCGCTTTCCACCCAAACTCAATGCTCCAACATTTCCCATACCGCAGTTTTCCGAATCAAATCAATACCCCCCTCTGCCGATAACTCCTCCACCCAAAATGGATTTTTTTGCTCCCCCACCAAAAATATTTCCCGCACCCTATTGACAAGCGCCCCCGCCATGGCTATACTGTATATAGTGTATATGCACAGTTGATCAACAAAGGGGAATTCATCCATGGACATTCGCATCAGCAACGCCGATCCGCGGCCCATCTACGAGCAGGTGGAGGCGCAGATCAAGCAGGCGATCCTGTCGGGCGAGCTGGGCGAGGGCGAAGCGCTGCCCTCGATCCGGGCGCTGGCGAAGGATCTGCGCATCAGCGTAATCACCACGAAGCGCGCCTACGAGGAGCTCGAGCGCGACGGCTACGTGCACAGCGTCGCGGGCAAGGGATTTTACGTAGCGCCGAAAGATCGAGACGTCGTGCGCGAGGACTGCCTGCGCCGCATCGAGGGCCAGATGGAGCAGATGCTGCGCCTGGCCCGCACCTGCGGCGTGACAGCGGACGAACTCGTCGAGATGCTGCGCACGCTGGACAAGGAGTGAAGGGGTGAAAGAATGAACAACGCAATCGAGTTGAAGCATCTGAATAAGTCCTTTCCGGGCTTTGAATTAAAGGACGTGAGCTTCGCCGTGCCGGAGGGAATGATCCTCGGCCTGGTGGGCGAGAACGGCGCGGGTAAGAGCACCATCATCAACCTGCTCATGGGCGCGATTCCGCGCGACGGCGGAGAAATTTCCGTGCTGGGCTGCGACCCGGCATCAAAGGAGTTCACCGCCGTCAAGCAGGACGTGGGCGTGGTGCTGGACGAGACCTACTTCCCCACCTCGCTGGACGCGAAGGGCGTGGCGTACATGATGCGCTCCGCCTACAAGAATTGGGACGACGCGCGCTTTTCCGAACTGCTCGCGCGCCTGGAACTGCCGGAAAAGAAGCTGTTCAAGGACTACTCGCGGGGCATGCGGATGAAGCTGGCCATCGCGGTGGCGCTGTCGCACCACGCGCGGCTGCTGGTGATGGACGAACCCACCGGCGGCCTCGATCCCATCGTGCGCGACGACATCCTCGACCTGCTCAACGACTTCACCCGCAGCGAGCGCTGCTCCGTGCTACTGTCCTCGCACATCGTCAGCGATCTGGAGAAGGTCGCCGATCTCATCGCATTCATCCACAAGGGCAAACTCCTCTTTTGCGCGGAGAAGGACCGGCTGCTGGAGGATTACGCGATTCTGCGCCTCACCCGCGCGGAGTACGAGGCGGTGCCGGGCGAGGCCGTGGTCAGCGCGCGCGAGGGCAAGTACGATGTCGAAGCGCTGGTGCGCCGGGCGATGGTCAACGAGGCGCTGCCGTCCGAGCACGCCACGCTGGAAGAAGTGATTCTGTTCTTCGTGAAGGGAGTGGATGGCAAGTGAAGGGTCTCGTATACAAGGATTTCATATCGTTCTGGCGCATGGGCAAGCTGTTTCTGCTGGCGCTGTTGATCTTCACCGTCGTCCCCATGATGTCGCTGATGGGCTACGGCATGGCCTTCTGCGCGATGCTGCCGTTCTCGCTAATCCAGATGGACGAAAACTGCCACTGGGGGCGGCTGTCGGTGATGCTGCCCTATTCGAACCTGCAACTCGTGTTGAGCAAGTACCTGGTGAGCTGGGGAATCGAGCTGGCGATGGCGGTGGTCTCCGCGATCTCGCAGGCGATTGCCGGCACGGCGCTGCGCGAGATTTTGTTTCGGACGCTGTTCTTCTTTGCGGCGGCCTCGGTGCTGGGCGGGATCCTCAACCCCATCGCCTTCCGCTTCGGCACCCAGCGCGGGCGACTGATCTTCGTCACCATGATCGTGGTATTCACAGCCGCGTCGGTCAGCCTCGCGGAGGTCGTCCCCACGTTCCTGTCCAAACTAACGGCGCTGCCGTGGCTGATGCTGCTATTGGCCCTGCTGGTGAACGCGCTGTCGATCTACCTCTCACAGCGCTGGTTCCGCAAGGGCGTGCGGGCGTAAATCTTTCGGTTGTTTTGATACAATAGATAGGTAACAGAAGGAGGAAGAAAAACAGAGAGCCAAGTGATAGAATGTAACTGCAAAAC